>CAYQOF010000137.1:0-8761 GCA_964419035.1 uncultured Anaerolinea sp.
TCCGCTCACGGCTGGCTAATCAATGCAGGTATAATTCAAACAACGGATTCATCGTGAAACGAAGCGCCATTCTTTTTACTGCATTGTCTTTCCTGCTGGCATCTTGTATCGGCAACGCGTCGCTGTGGGGACAATATCAGACTCCCACTCCGTTCGGCTGGGTTCCAGATACGCCAACCCCGGAACCCGGCATCCTGATCATGGACGCTTCGCCTCCGCTGGATACGACAACGCCACTGCCTACTCCGCTGACCGCCACGCCCACTTCCCTGCTCGAAACGTTCGTGACGAGGGAAGCCACGTTCACTCCCACACCGACGTTTGGCGTCGTCAGCGGAACGGTCTTCTACTACGCTCAAAGCGGGGACTGGCTCCCGGCTGTGGCGAACAGGTTTGGGGTGGGAATGAACGAGATCACATCCCCGAAGCCGCTCACCGAAACCGGGCTCATTGATCCTGGCACGCTGCTTATCATCCCCGATCGACTCGATAAGAACCTGCCGCAAACGCCCGGTGTGCAGATCATCCCCGACAGCGAACTGGTCTACTCCGCCACCGCAGCGGGGTTCGACATTGATCAATACGTAAGGGATGCGGGAGGATATCTTTCCACCTATCGTGAATATCTCGGCACAACCGCGTGGACGAGCGGAGCAAAGGAGATCGAACGGATTGCCTTCGAGAATTCGGTCAACCCGCGTTTGCTGCTTGCCATTCTCGATTACGAAGCCCGCTGGGTGCGCGGCAGACCGGAGAACCAGTTCCGAATTGATTACCCTCTGGGGCAGGAAAACTTCCGCAATAAGGGTTTGTTCGGGCAGATGACATGGGCATCCGCCCAACTGTTCGTGGGATATTACGGCTGGCGCAGCGGCACGATCTCTGAATTGGCGTTCAAAGACGGAAATAGATTGCGCCTCGATCCCACTCTCAACGCAGGGACGGTCGCAGTGATGGTCTTTTTCTCCCGGCAGCATAGCCTGAACGAATGGCTTCGCATCATGGATCAGACCAGCGGGTTTGCCTCCTTTTATCAAAACATGTTCGGCGATCCCTGGGCGCGGGCGGATGCCATCGGCAAGTTCTTTCCTCCGGGTTTCAGCCAGCCGGAAATGATCCTCCCGTTCGAGCGCAACGTGACCTGGTCGTTCACCGGCGGACCCCACAGCGCATGGGGAACAGACGGTCCCCTGGCGGCGGTTGACTTTGCGCCGCGCAACGACATACCCGGTTGTTTTGCGACCGAGACGTGGATCGTCTCCATCGCGCCGGGACTGGTGGTCCGTTCGGGTAACGGCGTGGTGGTGGTGGACACAGACGGCGACGGGTCGGAGCAAACCGGCTGGAACATTCTGTATTTGCACGTGGCAAATACAAATCGCGTGCCGCTGGGGCGATGGGTGGAACTGAACGAAAGGATCGGTCACGCATCCTGTGAAGGCGGGGTCGCCACTGGCACACACGTACACATCGCGCGCAAATACAACGGTGAATGGATATTGGCGGATGGACCTGTTCCGTTCGTGCTTAGCGGCTGGACGGTCAAGGCCGGCGACAAACCCTATCTGGGCAAACTTGTCAAAGGGGAAAAAGCCATTATCGCAGATGTATACGGTCAAGCCTGGTCGCTGGTCTCGCGTGAAGGTGAAGAATAGAAAGAAACATGTCAACGAATTTTGTTCATCTTATACGGAATACAAAGCGCCTGCACATCCCCGCACAATTCACAACCAAGATTATCCTCCTGCTCTCGCTGGCGCTCTCCGCCTGCGCGTCGAGTGAAAGGACGAGCGGCATTCAGAGTGTGATCACACCGCCTGCGCCCACGCCGGTACCGGCGCCTACATCGGACAGGCCCCACTACGAACCTGGCGAACTCGTCGAATACATTGCACAAAGCGGGGACACACTCCCCGCGCTCGCAGCGCGCTTCAATACAACCGTCGAAGAGATCATGTCCGCCAACCCCGTCATCCCGCGCGACGCGACAACCATGCCGCCCGGCTTCCCAATGCAGATCCCCATCTATTACCTTCCGCTATGGGGCACGGCATATCAAAGCATCCCCGATCACGCCTTCGTCAACGGACCCGCGCAGGTCGGCTTCAACACCTCCGCGTTCCTCGCCTCCACGGACGGCTGGCTGAAAAATTACCGCGTCTACACAGGCGGCAGCATGCGCACCGGCGCGGAGATCGTGGATTACGCCGCCGCCAATTACAGTATCAGCCCGCGCCTTCTGCTTGCGCTCCTCGAATATCAGGGCGGCGCGCTCACACAACCCGAACCTCCCACAAGCCGTTTCCTCCTCGGTTTTCGACGCAACTTTTATGAAAGCCCGTATCTCCAACTCGTCATCGCGGCGAACACGCTCAATCATGGATATTATTCCTGGCGGCGCGGCACACTGACCGAATTCGAACTGCCCGACCGGTCGCTCACACGTCCCGACCCCTGGCAGAATGCTGGATCGGCCGCCATCCAATACTATTTCTCGCGGATTTATTCGGGGGATCAATACTACGCATCCATCGGACCCGAGGGCTTGGCGCGTGTGTACCAGACTTTTTTCGGCGATCCCTGGCTTGACTCCGTGACCATCCTGCCCGGCAGTCTCCAACAGCCCGAGCTGCGATTCCCCTTTCTCCCGGATCAGATCTGGGCATACACCGGTGGACCTCACACCGGTTGGGGCACCGGCGAGCCGTTCGCGGCGCTGGACTTTGCGCCAGCCTCCGATACATCTGGTTGTTTCAACGCTGGGATGGATCAACGAGTAACAGCAATGGCAGATGGGCTAGTCGTCCGTTCCACTGTTGACGGTGTGATCCTCGACCTCGACAAGGACGGCGACGAACGCACAGGCTGGACGATCTTCTACCTGCACATGGCGACGAACGGACGCGTAACCGTCGGGCGGGAGGTGAAGGCTGGTGACCCCATCGGTTTTCCATCCTGCGAGGGCGGTTCATCCACAGGCACGCACGTGCACGTCGCGCGTAAATACAACGGCGAATGGATCCTGGCGGATGGTCCACTGGCGTTCAACCTCGAAGGTTGGATCGCGCGCAATGGTTCGGAGGCATACAAAGGCACGCTCACGCGCGGAGCGCTGACCATCATCGCCTGTGAGTGCTCCGACCTTACTAGTCAGGTGAAGTCGGAGGCGAGATAAATTCCTTGCGCTATGTACACCAGAACTTATCTACTCTGTGATGATCGGGGTCACAAATTTATCGAGCGTCCTGCGGCTGATGCCGCCCACCCACCTTAAACGGATCGTTCCATCCCGGTCAATGACAAACGAACTGGGGAGATTCAAGGTTTTGAATGCTTTTTCGGTTGCGATATAAGTCGGGTCGAGCCAGACGGGGAAAGTCAACCTGTAATCCTTCACGAACTGCAAGACATCGGGCGCCGGGTCGCCGTCGTTGATGGCGATAATGACAAAGCCCTTGTCCTTGTGTTTGTCGTAAAAGGCTTGCAATGTTGGCATCTCCTCCTTGCAGGGCGGACACCATGTCGCCCACAAGTTGATCAGCACGACCTGTCCGCGATAATCAGCCAGCGAACGCGAAACGCCCTGCGTATCGGACAGGGTCAGTTCGGGGGCGGGGAAGTTCACTTCAACGGGAACAGTCGAAAAGTCGTTCTGAAGCGAAACGTCCCGCAGGATGAAGTATGCAGATAAGACGATCAGGCTCAATCCCAATCCCAAAAGGACGAGCGGCATGATCTTGCGCGGGTCTTTTTCCATCATTTGTATTCGTCTATTTGCCCTGACGCATGCAGGCGAAAAAAGTATACCCCGTCATGCGTCGAGCCATATTAAATAAGGATGAACGTCATCGAAAAGATGATGTTTGCCACTATGAGGGGTTCCCTTGTCAAAGATAAGATGCTCCCAAATGGTTCCGGACCTGGAATTCAACCCCCTGTTTCAGGGCATAAATCAAGGATACGCTGCGCTCCTTCGACCGCTGTTCGAACGGGTCTCCTATCGCACAGGCGCAACCGTGATCGAGCAGGGAGCAGCGGCGGATTATTTTTACCTGATCGAAAACGGCAGGGTGACAATTTCGTACCAACCCTACGACGACGACCTTATCACGATCACACACCTGGAGGCGGGAGGATTGTTCGGCTGGTCGGCTGTGGTGGGAAGCCCGAATTTCACTTCCACGGTGACTGCCATCGAAGACCTGGATGTGATCCGTGTGCGAGGCAGCGACTTGCGAAAATTTTGCTCGGAAAATCCCGAGGCAGGCAGGGCGATCCTGGAGCGTCTGGCAGGCGCGGTGTCTGCGCGCTGGAAGGATGCCCACGAACAGGTAAGGTTGATCCTGAAGGGCGGACTGCAAAGAGGATAGACGATTATCGGGATCCCGCCAGCACAGACAAAGTTTCGAGCAATTTCGATTCCCATTCCTCCCCAAACGAACACCAATACGCCGACTTCCCGCCTCGCACGCCGGGACGCAGGTCAGCCAGCCGTTTTCCTTCTCTATCATCGGGCGAATGGGGATGGCGCAATACAATTTGCCCGCTCTCCCAATTGATCGAAGACAACCCCGCCTTTTCCGCGCGCAATTTGACGCGCATCTGATAGAACAAATTGCCCGCCATTTCAGGAAGTTCACCGAAACGGTCTTTGAACTCAGAGACCAGCGCGTCAATTTCACCCTCGTCGCGCAGATCTGCAATACGACGATAGAGACGCAGGCGCAGATCCTGGTCAGCGATGTAATCCGCAGGGATGCCGATTGCGAGAGGCAAATCAACATTCACAGGCATTGAAATTGGCTGTTGGAAAGTGGAAAGCGGCAAGTTTGCCCGCTCACTTTCCACTTTCCCCCTTCCATCCCCTCTCGCCGCCTCGATCCTCCGTATCTGCCTCACCGCATCCGCCAGCAATCTTGTATAAAGGTGAAATCCAATCGCTTGAATGTGTCCATGCTGGCGCGTGCCGAGCAGTTCGCCCGCGCCTCGTATTTCAAGGTCGCGCATCGCAATCGAATAACCCGATCCGAGCTGCGTGTGTTCTGCAATGACTTCGAGCCGCTGCTGCCCATCAATGGTGGGACTTAACTTTTTGTGGCGGAAAAAATAGGAGTAGGCACGCGCCGCCCCGCGTCCAACCCTGCCGCGCAGTTGATAGAGTTGAGCCAGTCCAAAGGTGTCGGCGCGGTCTACGATGAGTGTGTTCGCGTTCGGGATGTCCAATCCCGATTCGATGATCGTCGTCGAGAGCAGGATGTCCGTCTCGCCCGCGTTGAAGCGGTGCATAACGGAAGCCAGTTGCTGTTCCGGCATCTGCCCGTGACCCACATCCACACGCGCTTCGGGCACAAGTTGGTTCAGGTGCGCCTTCATCGCGTCGATCGTGTTGACGCGGTTATGCACATAGAAGACCTGCCCGCCGCGTTCGAGTTCGCGCAATATCGCCTGGCGCACGAGTTTCGGCGAATACGGTCCGACATGCGTGACGATGGGCAGCCGCTCCTCGGGCGGCGTGCTGAGATTCGATATATCGCGCACACCCGTCAGCGCCATGTACAACGTGCGCGGGATCGGCGTGGCGGTGAGCGTCAGCACATCCACTTCAGTGCGCAGTTTCTTGAGATGCTCCTTGTGAGTCACGCCAAAGCGCTGCTCTTCGTCTATGACGACGAGGCCAAGGTCCCTGAACTGCACATCGCCGGAAAGCAACCGGTGCGTGCCGATCACGATGTCAATCTCGCCGGAGGCGAGTTTGAAGAGGATCTCGGTTTGCTCGCGCGGGGTTCTGAAGCGGGAGAGCATTTCCACAGTCACAGGGAACGCGGCAAGTCGCTGCAAAAATGTTTCGTAATGCTGCTGCGCCAGCACGGTTGTTGGAACCAATATCGCCGCCTGTTTGCCGTCCAGCACGGCTTTGAATGCGGCGCGCAGCGCAACTTCGGTCTTGCCGTACCCCACATCACCGCACAACAAACGATCCATCGGACGCGAGGCTTCCATATCGCGCTTGATCTCCTCCAGCGCGCGCTTCTGATCTTCGGTCTCCACGTATGGAAACGAATCCTCCAATTCCTTTTGCCACTGTGTATCAGTCTTGAACGCGTATCCCTGCACGACGCCGCGTCGCGCGTATAAATCGAGCATATCCTGCGCGACCTCGATCACCGCCTGCCTGACGCGCCCCTTCTTCTCATGCCACTCGTGGCCGCCGAGACGATCCAGCGATGGCACCGCTCCCTCCGCGCCGACGTACCGCGTCAGTCTATCCGCCTGGTGGACCGGCACGAACAACTGCCCGCCGCCCTCGTACTCGACCGCGAGGAACTCGCGCAGACGATGATCGAGTTCGCGTTGCACCAGTCCGCCAAAGCGGCCGATGCCGTGGTCAATGTGAACGACGTAATCGCCCGCCTGCAAATCCGCATAAATGGATTCGGGCGTTTCTGCAACAGATCTCTGACGCGTGCGCGGCTGCGGGCGTTCCCAGCCGAAGACTTCAGAATCGGTGATGAGGTGGATGGATAAATCTGGAGGATTAGTGATTAGAGAATTGGAGATTGGAGATTGGAGATTGAGGGTGAAGCCTTCGGATAGGGATGCTTCGACGAACTCGACGGTGGACGATGGACGACTGACCGTGTCTTCCAGGTCGTCTGTGGTCTGTGGTCTGTGGTCATGCTCCAACCAAAGATCCCTCAATCTTTTTGCCTGACGCGAAACGACGAAAGCCCTCTCGCCTCTTTCCACAACCGAAGTCAAATACTCAACGAAAGGCTTGAGTCTGCCTCCAAACCTCTCATCGTGACTAAAACATGCCGCCAAATTCTCTAATTCTCCAGTCTCCAGTCTCTCATTGCTCGTCGAATATCCCAACTCCAAAAAGTGACGCGCGTGCAATTGATCCAATAATTCGGGCCAGGTAATGTAGGGCAATGGAAAATCGGGGGGCAGGGTTTCCTCGGCGATGCCATCCTTCCTGAATTTCACCGCCTGCTCTTCGACCTCCGCGACCATGGACTCAACAATGGACAGATCATCCACCAGGACCAGCGCCCTTTGCGGGAGGTAATCCAGCAAACTTGCCGGTTGTTGGTGTAGCAACGGGATGTGAAATTCGGATAATTCGTCTTCCTGTTCGCCCCTGACGATATATTCGCGCGCGGGCGTGATCAGGATCGAATCCAGTTTTTCGACCGTCCGTTGCGAGGCAGGGTCAAAGACGCGGATCGTTTCGATCTCATCCCCGAAGAAATCCAGACGGACGGGCAATTTTTCCGCGGGAGCCCACACATCCATGATGCCGCCGCGCCGCGAGAACTGACCCGGTTCGAGAACGGTGTTCACGCGTTGATAACCGATTTCGGTCCAGTGACGGATCAACGCATCGGGCTGGGCTGACCCCGTTATGGATAACTTTTTGCACGCCTTGAGAAAATCCCGCCGCGGCAGGGTACGCGTCATCAACGAACGCGCAGATGTAACAAAGACCGGCGGTGTCCCCGGTTTCTGCACAAACGGAAGATGATACGCGGCTAACGCTGTGAGGGATTGCAGACGTTCACGCCGCGTTGCCACGCCCCACGCGGCTTGCTCGTAGAACAGCGGATTCGGTTCCGCAAAATGATAGCGCGGCGACTTGACCCAGAATCCCAGTTCATCGAACAGCGCGAGCGCGTGATCGGCGCGATCCGTGACGAGCAGGATGGGTCTCGCCAGATCTTCATGCAACGCGGCAAGGATGGGCAATCGCGCCGCGCGCGGCAAGCCGAGTCCGGGCTGTTCTTTGCCCGTCAGCACCGGCTTCAGCAGTTGCTGATATTGAGGAAGGGACCGAAGGTTGTCGAGGAGAGGTTGCATCTTTAGAGAATTGGAGGATTGGAGATTGGGGATTGGAATCGCCAGTCTCTAATCTCTATTTACGGCATTAAACTTATTCATCGCCGCATTCAAGCCATTGACCACAAACTCGAGCGCGGCGTCTGCGGCGCGGTCGAGAATCTCGGACAGGATCTTTTCCTCTTCGCGCGAGAAATCCTGCAGCACATACGCGGCGGGATCCATCCGGCCGGGCGGACGACCGATTCCCAAACGCAGGCGCGCAAAATCCTTTGTGCCGAGCCTTTCGATTGTGGAAGCGACTCCTTTTTGTCCGCCCGGTCCGCCGCCCGGACGTAAACGGATCGTGCCGTACGAAAGGTCGAGATCGTCGTGCGCAACAAGCAGGTTCTCAAGAGGCAGCTTGTAGTAGCGGGCAAGTCCCTGAATGGAGTGACCGGATAGATTCATGTACGTCTGCGGTTTCGCGAGGATCAGCCTGCGGTCCTCGTACGCGGCGGTCGTGACAACGGCATTTGCCTGCACCTTCAACCCGCGCGTGGCGAGGCGCACTGCGATCCGGTCGATGACCATGAAGCCAAAGTTGTGGCGGTTGTGCTGATATTCGCGTCCCGGGTTGCCGAGACCGATGAGGAGGTGGGAGGATTCAGGGGTCATGGAGAGACTTTGTAATGTGATTGGACGAGATGTTGATCGAGAGGTGTGAGAATTGGAGAATTGGAGACTGGAGATTAGTATCGGCGGAAGCGGAGGAGGAGTCCGGACAAGGCGAAGAGGCCGATGATCACAAGCGCGCCGCGCCCGAGGCTGGTTAAAACATTGATCTGATTCAACGAAGCCGGATTCGTCGGCAGCGGCGTCGGTGTTGGGCGCGGGGTCGTCGTCGGCGTGGGCGATGATGCAACGAGGAACGGCGTGGGGAATT
>CAYQOF010000138.1:0-8701 GCA_964419035.1 uncultured Anaerolinea sp.
CCCTATCCGCCGGCGCGCATCTTTTCCTCGAAGCGTTTCGGGGAGATAGCACTTTTCACAAAACAGATTTTGGTTGATACAAGTTGTGTCCGTACCTCGCGTTCAACATCTATCGGAGATTGGGGAATTTTATATCCGTTTCAGCCATTGATGGTCGTGCGCCTGCGCTTCAAACGGAGCAGTAATTTTTGTTTTTGAATCATTCAACAAATCTTTTTTTGCCGTAAAATACAGAAAATGGAAGTAAAATTACTCCTTGGACGTCCCACACTCAATCTTCGAATCCAGTGGTTGCGCGTTCGAGTCGCGCCGGGGGCGCTATCGTTTATGTCCACTCTTCCCTCTGATCTGAAACTGATCCAAATGCTATCCGAACGGCTGGAACGCATTTCCGCCGATTCAGTCTGGGCGCACCGGGCAAGCGGAGTCAGAGGGGCATTGCTCCGCATCCTCGACGAAACTCACAAAGAAAACCCACCCAATCCAAAGACCATCGCCAACACTTTGACGATGGCGTTGAAAATACTCGAGCAGGCTGCAAAACGCCGTTAAGATGACAGTCACCGCGCAAAGGTGACTGCCTCTTTTCAATTCCGGGGTAAGATTCCAACAGTGAAACTCACAGGAAACTTGAACGATTTCCACATAGAAAGCCGGGATATGACCGACCTCTACGACCTCTCCCCCTCCCAAATCGTGATGTATGCGACCGAATACTGTTCGGATTGCGCCCGTGCAAAGAAATTCTTCGAATCCAATAACATCCCTCACCTCCGCGTTGGACTCGAAGGCAACGAACAAGCCACCCAATTCGTGATGCAGGTCAACAACGGCTATCGAAGCGTTCCGACCATCGTCTTCCCGGATGGCTCCATTCTGGTCGAGCCAGGCTGGGAGGAACTCAAAGCCAAATTCTCAAAATCATGACCCATACAGCCGACATTGTCATCTGCGGGGCAGGCATCACAGGCGTATCCGCCGCGCACTTCCTCAGCAAGGCAGGTTTCAAGAACATCCTGCTCCTCGACGAGCGACCGCCCCTCTCGTTCACCAGCGACCGCTCGGCGGAGTGTTACCGCAACTGGTGGCCGGATGCGGACATGCTCGGGCTCATGAACCGCTCGATTGACCTGATGGAGGAACTCGCCGACGAAAGCGGGAATGTCTTCCACATGAACCGACGCGGTTACCTCTACGTCACTGCGGATGAAAAGAAAGTTGCGGATTTGGAAAACGCCTCACGCGCGACTTCAAGCCTGGGCGCGGGTCCATTGCGCGTTCACTCCTCTGATTCATCATCCTATTCGACAGGCTCAGGGCAAGCCTACCAACCTTCCCGCCCCGAAGGTTTCCGCGGCGCACCTCCAGGCGCGGACTTACTTCTCGGTAATGAACTCATTCGCAAACACTTCCCTTATCTGACACACAAAGCCGTCGCCGCGCTTCACGCACGCCGCGCGGGCTGGCTGAGCGCGCAACAGTTAGGCATGTACCTGCTCGAAACCGCGCGCAGGCGCGGGGTCAGGTATGAAGCGGGAAGAGTCACAGGCGTGGATGTGAGGAACGGACGCGTAAACGGAGTCAGGCTGGCGTCGGGCGAACGAATCGATTCCCCCATCTTCATCAACGCGGCAGGACCGTATCTCAAAGAGGTCGGCAAATTGCTTGGCATTGATTTGCCCGTCTTCTGCGAACTGCATCTCAAAGCCGCAATACGGGATACGCTGGGAGTCGTCGGGCGGGACGCGCCGATGGTGATCTGGAAGGACGCGCAAACCCTGTCATGGGAGGCAGAGGAACGCGAAGCGTTGGCGCAGGATGAAGAGACGAGATGGTTGACCGAGGAATTCCCCGCAGGCGTGCATACAAGACCGGAGGGCGCGGGAGATACGATTATTTTGTTATGGGATTATCACATCAAGATCGTGGAGCCTGAACCAGACCCTCAAATGGATGAGCAGTATCCCGAAATCGCCCTGCGCGGACTCGCCGCCATGTTACCGCGTATGAAGGAATATTTCGGGAGGATACCGCGTCCGCAACTCGACGGAGGCTTTTACACAAAGACGCGCGAGAACCGTCCGCTGGTGGGACCGATGGGTGTGGAAGGCGCGTTCGTGATTGGCGCAGTGTCGGGTTATGGGATCATGTCCGCGTGCGGGACGGGCGATCTGCTCGCCGCGCACGTTGCGGGATTGAAATTGCCGCCATACGCCGCAGGGCTGGAATTATCGCGCTACGATGATCCTGAGTATCAAAAGAAATTGGAGACTTGGGAGGATAGCGGGCAGTTGTGACGGTTTTACATGATGTAGTATGGTAACCATGGTGATAACTTGAGGCAAGCAATAAACTGGCTACACGCAGCACGGATTTTATACCGAACACAACAATCCCCCTCCACGCCAAATTGTCACTTTGCTTATTGCATTGCGCGGGATACAATCTCAATGAGGAGAAGAAAAGAAATGAAAAAACTTATCCCTGCGCTTCTGTTTACTTTTATGCTTTCCGCCTGCAGTGGCTGGGTGATTCAACCCGCGCCGTTCCCCACCCCATTCCTGCCCGCGACCCGGCCGCCCTCCATCTTTACTGCGACGCCCATCGTCATCGGTGTGACCAGCGCGTCAGCGACGCCTGCGATAGCAACCGTGACTGCCTTTCCGACCAGCACTTACACAGCGACGGCGACTCCAACCGATACGCCCATCATTGCAACGACGAGCGCGCCCAGCACACCCGCCATTGTCATCCAGTTACTCGGATGCAACACGAGCATAGACATCTCGCATGGCATGGGCGAAGTGACGAACGCCTTTGTCACGGTGAAGAACGCGGGCAACGTGGAATTGTCGAACCTGAGGGTGACGCTTTACGCGTTGGATGAAGGACGCGTGCATCCCGATAAGACGGCAGAACTTACATCGCTTCCCGTCGGTTATCAGGTGCCATTAAAACTCACCGTGGACAGCACTTACAAACAGGAATCCGCGATTCAAGTGGAGGCGATTAGCGACCAGGGAACGTTCCCGCGCGAGGGCTCGCCTTCCTGCCGCGACGTTGGCATCCTGGCGCCAAATCCCGCCTCGCTGAATACGCCTGTTCCTTCTCCATAGGAAGCGCCAATTACTCATCAACATCTACTTTGCGCGTAGGATGCGCTCTCTTGTGCATCCAGCGACGTTAGAGAACGTCTTCTACGCAATCACTTCGCCACAGGCAGTGTAAAGGTAAATACACTGCCTTTTGATTCCCCTTCGCTTTCCGCCCAGATCCTCCCGCCCTGCGCCTCGACGAAATGTTTGGCAATCGTCAAGCCGATGCCGCTTCCGCTCCCCGCGCGGCGCGAACGGGATTTGTCGGCGCGGTAGAAACGGTCGAAGATGTGAGGCAGATGCTCGGGGAGAATCCCAACGCCCGTATCGCGCACGGAGATTTGCAATTCACTACCAACACGATTTACTGAAACTGTCACTTCACCGTTTTCTGGCGTGTATTGAATTGCGTTGGCGGCGAGATTCGTCAGCACTTGCACAGCGCGATCCTCGTCGGCGAGGAGAGGCGGAAGGTCAGCGGGCAGGCTCAGGCTGAGAGAGATGCGTTTGGATTCGAGTTGGGGCGCGAGTCGTTTGGCGACCGTCTGCACGATCGCGTTCACATCCACAGGCTTTATATCCAATGGATACGCGCGCGCCTCCACGCGGCTCAACTCCTGCAAGTCGTCCACGAGTCGACTCAACCTATCCGCCTCCGAATGGATCTGTTGATAGGTTTCGTGCGTGGCGGGCAGGACGCCATCCATCAAGCCCTCCATCGAACCCTTGATGGCAGTGAGCGGCGTGCGCAGTTCGTGGCTGACATCGCCGATCAGGCGGCGGCGCATGGATTCGACCTGTTCGAGTTTCTCCGCCATCTGGTTGAAACGCAGCGCAAGTTGACCGAGTTCATCCGCGCTTCCCACCTGCACGCGTTCGTCATAACGCCCCTCGGCAATGCGCTGGCTGGCGTTCATCATGGCGCGCAAAGGCGCAGTCACGCGCTGGCTCAAAACAATGCTGACAATCACCGCGACGAGCGAAGCCGCCAGCGCGGCATACATCAATGCCTCATTGAAACTGGCGCGATAATCGAGATAAAAATCCTGCATGGGACCAGCCCCCATGCCCTGACCGCCCATCATCATGCCAAACCCCATGCCATTCATGTGACGGTTGAAGGCGGTCGGCAGTGTCCATTGAGCGGCAAGCGCAAGAACGAGCACGCCGACCGCGATGACGACCAGATACGAAAACAATATCTTTGCGCCGAGATGATTTCTCACGTAATCGTTCATAACACCTCATCCTCGAAACGATAGCCCACGCCGCGCACGGTCGCGATGAAATCGGGGCTGCCAAGTTTTTGGCGCACGTGACCGAGATGTACATCCACCACGCGCATTTCGCCGTAATACTCCCCGCCCCACACTTTCTCCAGCAACTGTTCGCGCGTGAGGACGCGTCCGCGATTCTCTGCAAGTGCGCGCAATAAATCAAATTCGATGGCAGTCAATTCAACGGGATTCTCATCCACGGTGACTCGGCGCGCGCCCGCGTCAATCCGCACGTGACGAAAGGACAGCACGCCTCCCTCCACGCCCGAGCCTGTTCCCGTTTGGATGCGCCTCATCGCCGCCTTGACCCGCGCCGTCAACTCGCGCGGACTGAACGGCTTGGTAACGTAATCGTCCGCCCCAACGGTCAACCCGACGATTTTATCGGTTTCCTCGGTGCGAGCCGTGAGCATGATGACGTAAACATCCGATTCACGGCGCAGACGCGAGAGCAGTTCGATTCCGTCCATGCCCGGGAGCATGACATCCAGGACGATAAGATCGGGTTTGAACGCCCGCGCGGACTTGAGCCCTGTCTCGCCGTCCGAAGCCGTATATACCTCGTACCCCTCCTTTTTGAGGTAGGAGGAGACGAGATTGGTGATGCTGGGTTCATCGTCAATGACAAGGATTTTTGGAGGCATTGGGATATTGTACCTATATTCAACACTTTGCGTAGATTGCGCTCTCTGGCGCAATTCGGCGTTTGAGAACGCCTATTACGCAATCATCTACACCCCCACAGTCTATTTTCCAGATGTAAAGGCGCAATGAAACGAATGTGAAGGTTTGGTAAAGACATGTCCCGTCATTGCGACCTTCGGGAAGCAATCTCTCATTTTTACAGGATTTCTCAAGAGCGGGAGGAGATTGCTTCGCCGCCAGAAGAACGCTGGCGTCTCGCAATGACAAAAGGGTTTGTGAAGTATAATTCCCAGCATGGCAGATGAACCACTTACTTCACTGAGGCGCAAGATCGCCATCCTGATAGACGGCGACAACGCGCAATCCTCCCTCCTCCCGCAGATGCTCGTCGAAGCAGGCAGGCACGGACAGGTCACCGTCAGACGCATCTACGGCGATTGGACGATGAACAGCATGAATTCCTGGAAGGAGACGTTGAACTTCCACGCCTTCCAGCCCATCCAACAGTTCCGCTATACGGTCGGCAAGAACGCCACCGACAGCGCGATGATCATCGACGCGATGGACATCCTGCACTCCGGCGTGGTGGATGGTTTTTGTCTTGTATCTTCCGATAGCGATTACACAAGGCTGGCTACGCGCATCCGCGAGAAGGGTGTCTTCGTGATGGGCATCGGCGAGAAGAAGACGCCCAAGGCATTCGTCAACGCCTGTGACCTGTTCGTCTACACCGAAAACCTGATGGCGGAGAAGAAAGCCGCGCAACAGAAGGAATCCCACGCGAAGAAAACGGGAAAGAAGAAAGAGGGAAAGGAAGAACCCGACCCGATGCCGATCCTTGGTCAAGCCTTCGAAATGGCAGTGGGACAGGACGGCTGGGCGCCGCTGGCTGGCATGGGACAGGCGCTCTATCAACTCGATCCCGGTTTCGACCCGCGCACCTACGGGTTCAAACAACTCTCACGCATGATCGCCAGCCTCAAGGACCGCTTCGAGATGCGCACGTACAATGCGGATGGCACGAATGTTTTATATGTGAAGATGAAGGAGTAGGCGCATCGTCTTTCGGTTGCGGAATGAATTCCGCATTACAAGTTTGATCAAGGGGGAACCATGAAACGGGTGTCATTGGCAGAAAGAAGAATTCACCATAAACTTCCAATGAAAAGAAACAACGTCACGGGATCCCATCGAAACCGTGTTGAACAAACAGGGACGCGTCGTGTTCGTGGAGTGTCCTCGCCGCCATCCTGCGGCTGGTTGTGGGCATTCCCATCATCGGCGCGCTGTTCTTCCTGCCCGCCGGCACATTCGACTACTGGCAGGCGCGGGTGTGGCTGGCGACTTACCGGCTCTTTCCCGGGATTTGGTGATGAACCATGCGCTCTGAACAAGAAATACTCGATCTCATCCTGACCTTTGCAAAAAACGACAAAAACATCCGCGCGGTCATCTTGAATGGCTCACGAGCGAACCCCAATGCGCCAAAAGATATTTTTCAGGATTTCGATATCGCCTGTCTTGTCAGAGACGTGACACCTTATGTCAAAAATCCCAACATCCCGAGACTTTTTGGTGAAATGCTGATTTTACAGGAACCCGAAGATATGCAAGACCCGCCGTCTGAAAATATTGGCACATACGCCTACCTGATGCAATTTATGGATGGGAACAGAATCGACTTGGGCTTCCTTCCGCTTGACAGACTGGAAGAGTGGACAAAAGACAGCCAGACGATTGTCCTGCTGGACAAGGATGGTATTCTAGCCAATATCCCGCCAGCGAGCGACAAGGATTATCTCCCGGCAAGACCCACCGAAAAACTCTTTCAGGATTGCTGTAACGAATTCTGGTGGGTCAATCCTTATGTGGCAAAAGGGTTGTGGCGGGGCGAACTCACATACGCAAAATACATGCTGGACGCGGTTGTACGGGAGCAGTTATCGAAAATGCTCACCTGGTATTTCGGGATCAAAACGGACTTCAAAAAATCACCGGGCAAACTGGGAAAGTACATTCAGCGAGATGTCGAAGCGGAGATCTGGGCGGAACTCGAAAAGACATATTCGGACGCGGACTTCGCGAACAATTGGAATGCCCTCTACTCAATGGGAGCCTTGTTTCGACGGATGGCTATCGAGGTGGCATCTACCTTCGGTTACCAATATCCCCATCAGGATGATGAAAACGTAAGCGGATTTATTCGCCAGATCCAAAACCTGCCCGGAGACGCGCAGGATTTCGATCCCCAAGCGCCCTGAAGACAGCCGGGAGCGGGACTACAAAAGGTCCTCATACACCTCCACCATCTGCTTTGCGATCTTCTCCCACGCGTAGTCCTGCGCATATTCCACCGCGCGCTGGCTCATCGCCGCGTGGAGTTCGCGGTCGTTCAACAGCCAGGATATTTTTTCGCACAATTTATCGGGTTCGCGGTCGGGGATCGTGAAGCCGGTCTCGCCGTCGCGCACGAGATAGGCAAGTCCGCCAACCTCCGAGGCAATGACCGGGGTTCCGCATGCCATCGCCTCGAGCGCCACCATGCCAAAAGACTCGTAATGCGAAGGCATCACCAGAACCTCGGCGGCGGAATAGTAATACGGCAGTTTATCCTGATCGCGCTTGCCCAGGAACACAACCGATTTATCCAGCCCCAGGTCGTCACATAATTGCTGCAGGCGCGCCATCTCGACGGTCATCTCTTCGCGGCTCACGGCCGGGTCGCCGCCGATGATGGCGAGATGCATGGGCTTTTCCTCCTTCAACTCGAGGCAAGCCATCGCGTGGATCAACGTATCCAGACCCTTGAGCGGTTCGATGCGTCCCACGAACAACACCATGCGATCATCGGGCTTCAAACCGATGTACATCTTCGCCTCGTCGGAGGGGATCGGATAAAAATGACTCACATCCACGCCCGGCGGGATGACGACCAGTTTCGACGCGTCCGCTTTGTAGAGGAATCGGAGTTGGGTCAATTCAGCCAGCGTGGCGACGACGATTCGGTTCGCGCGGCGGAGGACCTGTTTCTCACCATTGATGCGGTACACGCCTTCGCGTTCCGCGTCGGTGCGCGCGATGCGGTTCTTCATCTCGCCCAGGGTGTGGAACATGTTCACAATCGGAGTCCCGCCCCAAAGGTCCGAAAGGGACGCGGCGGCAATGCCGCTCATCCAGTAGTGGCTGTGGAGGAGGTCGTATGTGATCCCCTTTTCGCAGACAAAGGCTTTGACTCCCTCCACAAATTGAGGGATGTGGTTCGCGAGTTCCTGTTTGGGGAGAGGCGTTTCAGGTCCCGCAGGGACGTGGACGACGCGGTTGCCATAGCCGAGTTCGTGCAGGACGTGCGGAACGTGATCGTCCTGCGAGCGCGTGAACACATCCACGTGGATGCCCATCTGCCCCAGTTGACGCGTGAGTTCGCGGACGTAGACGTTCATGCCGCCCGTGTCCTTGCCGCCCAGCGTCGCCAGCGGACAGGTGTGATAGGAGAGCATTGCGATTCGCAGCATTGGGTTCACCGTGGTTCAGACGACATGAGCAACCTGAAACTTGCGGGAAATATTGTAATCCTTTATAATCCCCGCCGCTGTAAAATCAAGCCACCGTAGCACAGCTGGCAGTGCAGACGATTCGTAATCGTCAGGTCATGGGTTCAAATCCCATCGGTGGCTCAATTGACAA
>CAYQOF010000139.1:0-6819 GCA_964419035.1 uncultured Anaerolinea sp.
GTAGAGAATCCAGGGAAAGAAACTCCAGCCTCGGCAACAGGAGTTTCTTTGAATTTTACGGAAACGGGTATTGAATATTGCTTCCAAAAGACCTATAATGATTTCACGCCTTGAGGGAGGCGCCTTGGATCCGCAAAAAGGAGAACAAGATGGCCACTTATATCAGCCTGCTAAAGTACACAGAAAAGGGCGCCGCGAACATCAAGGAAAGCCCCGCCCGGCTCGATGCCGCCAAAAAACTCTTTCAATCCATGGGCGCAGAATTGAAAGAGTGGTATTTGGTGATGGGTCAATACGATGCAGTCGTCATCTCCGAGGGACCCGGTGACGACACGGTCGCCAAACTTTTGCTGGCGATCGGCGCACTGGGCAACGTCAAAACCGAAACCTTCCGCGCGTTCACAGAGGATGAATTCCGAAAGATAGTCGCTGCCCTTCCATGAGATTTCACAAACCATACGTAAGTCACGTCTCCCTCATGTGCGTAAGCGGGTGGGCGATATTGCCCACCCGCTTTGTTGGTATAAGAAAGTTATAAGAGACTCCAAAAAAAACGCAGAACCTGCTTTATAATTTTCACATCATGGCAACCCGAACAAATGAAGCATGGGTATCTGACCTGCGCTCAAACGGCGACAGGCGAAACGCCGCGCTCGAGGATCTGCGTTCCATCATCCAAAAGGGCCTGCCCTACGCGCTTTCGCGCTGGCTCTCCCCCGACCAACCGCAATTCAACTCGCTCGTCGAGGAAGTGACACAGGAAACACTCCTGCGCGTCCTCGACCAGTTG
Organism: uncultured Anaerolinea sp.; assembly: GCA_964419035.1. Taxonomy (GTDB): domain Bacteria; phylum Chloroflexota; class Anaerolineae; order Anaerolineales; family Villigracilaceae; genus Defluviilinea. Next base: position 791 of record CAYQOF010000139.1, read on the forward strand.
GACACCTTCGAGGGACGCAGTCAATTCACCACGTGGGTGCACAAGATCGCGGTGCGCATCGCCCTGACCGAACTCCGCCGCAAACGCTGGCGCGACGCCTCGCTGGATGAACTGACGGAAAACGAGGACGTTCCGCCTCCCCCGGGCTTGCTCGCCGATTCCCAGGCCGGACCTGAAACCTCAGCCGAACGCAACGACATGCTGGCACGCGTCCGCCGCATCATCGAGGAGGAACTGACCGAACGCCAGCGCCAGGCAATCGTCCTGCTCGGCGTTCAGGACGTGCCCATGGAGGAAGCCGCCCGAAGACTCAAGACCAATCGCAACGCGCTCTACAAACTCCTGCACGACGCGCGCCTGAGATTGAGAACGCGCCTCGCCACCGAAGAGATCGCGCCGCACGAAGTGCTTGCCCTATTCGAGCAAAAGTAAGATTAAGATTCCATTAAACGTCAAAAACACGGCATGAACATCCGCGACCTCATTCGACGCATCCAAAAAAGTTTCAACCACAAAGAGGAACTCCCCAATGAGGCGGTATTGGGATTCCTGCGCGTGCTCGAAGAGGCGCATGGCGAGGAACTCACCTGCGACGAGATCTATAAAAAACTGGATGAATACGTGGAAAGGGAAGTGGATAATAAGGACGCGGCAAATCTCATGCCCCTCATGCGCGAACACCTGGATGTCTGCCCGGAATGCTGCGAGGAATACGAGGCTCTCCTCGACGTGATCGAGCATGAACACAAAAAATAAAACGACGGGAAACACCCGTCGTTTTTTACGCCATAGTGCGTCGCATCTTTCCTCACAAGATGACTCTTCTCTATGGGATTTCACCCGCGAACGAGACGAATCCCAGCCGGGTGGTGCGACGCGCCCTCTTGGCTAACCGTGAAACAACCTCTCCCCCGCGCGGATCGGGACCTTGAGGCGATTCTCCGCAGGCGTGATGGGACACGACCACATCTCGTTATATGCGCAGTTGGGGTTGTATGCGAGATTGAAATCCACGAGAAAGCGATTCCCGGGCAATGCCTCAGGTTCGAGATAACGCCCGGCGGGATACGTCTCAGTTCCGGCAAGCGCATCCACGAACGGGAGGAAGAATCCATGCTCGCCCTGGTAGATGGTCAACTCGGCAGTCTGACCATCCACTTCGAACGAGAACCTGCCATAACGGATATACTCCTGCACGCCGCCCGTGGAGGTTTGCATCAGCATTGGTTCCTGATCGGGCAGCCGCTCAACCTTGACTTCGAGCCGCAAGGCATCGTTCTCTGGAAAATACTGTAAACCGATGAAACCGCGTTTCTGCTCGGAGGTCAACGGGCTTTGCGGGTGGCGCGCGAAGAACTTATCCTTCTCCTTGCGAAAATCGGTCAGGTCGCTCATTCATACTCCACTTTCATGTTGTCACTGTCGCTTCATGGATGGACAAAGAACCAGATATCTTACACAAAACGCCCCGCAGAATGCCCGCGCATAAACCACTTGCACATTCCATTCTCTTATGCTATCGTTACTTTGGTATGATGGAAAAGACTGTGCTGATCGTCGAGGACGAAGAGGATGCCGCTGAACTGTTTGCAGAGATGATGCGAGTCGGCGGCTTTCGCGTCCTCAAAACCTCATCGAGCCCGACCGCGGTCACAATGATGAACTCCGAAAAACCGGACCTGGTCCTGCTCGACATCATGATGCCGGAGGTTTCGGGGCTCGACATTTTGCGCCAGATGCGCCGCGACCCCGCCCTGGCACGCATCCCGGTCGTCGTCATATCCGCCAGGAGCATGCCCACCGACATCAAGAACAGCATGGAGGCGGGCGCGTCCACATATCTGACGAAGCCTGTTGGCTATCTCGAGTTGAAGGAAGCCGTCGAGCGCGCCCTCGCCGGGCGTTGATCGTTCCTGCGAGACGGTGATGCGAATTATGAGTCTTCTGCGAACCTTCATCGCGGTGGAAATTCCCCCCCAGATGCAAAGATCCATTCAAAGGGAGATCGAGCCTCTTCGCCAAATGATCGGCACGTCGCTCGTCCGCTGGCTGCCGGCGGAGAACATCCACCTCACCTTGAAATTTTTTGGGGATGTCTCGCCCGCGAACGTGGACATGCTGACACAGATGCTGCGCGCCGAAGCGGACGCCTGTTCGCCGTTCGACATTCAACTGGGCGGACTCGGTTCGTTCCCAAGCCTGAAGTTGCCGCGCGTGATCTATATCGGGATCCAGGCTCCGGCTGGGTTGGAGGCGTTGTATCACGGAATCCAATCCGCCGCGGCGCGGCTCGGCTACGAATCCGAACCGCGCTCCTTCTCCCCGCATCTGACCATCGGGCGCGTCAGGCAGAATGTCATCTCGTCCGAACAGCAAAAAATTCGCCGCGCGCTGGAGGAGATAAAGATTGACTCACTCGGCACTGCGAGGGTAGACTCGGTGCATCTTTATAAAAGCGACCTGAAGCCCGGCGGTTCGGTGTATACGAGGCTGTACTCCGCGCCGTTGAAACAATAATCCCGTCATTGCTTCGCCATCGCTTCGACTTCGCTCGCAATGACATACATGACGAGGTGTTATCTGAACGCTTTAGAACTGGCGCATAAAATCGTGGAAATCCTCGAGGACAAGAAGGGCGAGGACATCCTGCTTCTCGACATCAAGGATGTCGCATCGTTCACCGACTATTTCATTATATGCAACGGCACCAGCGACCGGATGCTGGACGCGCTCGCCAAAGGCGTGCTCGAAGCCGCCAAAAAGGATTACAAAAAGAAAAGCCGCGTGGAGGGCGAGTCGCGCGAGGGCTGGCTGGTGATGGACTACGGCGACGTGGTCGTGCATCTCTTCTCGCCCGATATGCGCGAGCATTACGATCTCGAGGAACTGTGGAGCGACGGAAGGGTGCTGTTGCGGGTGCAGTAGTTGGATGGCTGGGTAGTTTGATGGTTTTGATTTGGGCTTTTATCATGTCCCACCACGAAATCGAGGTCATTCTTTCAAGGCATCTTGCCGAATATCTGGCAATGCCCGTCTTTATCGTCAACCCGGACGGCGACCCGATCTGACAGTAAACCAGGAGACATCCATGGCAAAAACGACCTTGCTTCCGCCCGTAACCGCCGTTCGCATGGCGTGGGCATTAACCGGCAAATTCTCCAACGATGAATCGTCTGTAACGATGGCGCTCTATGCGGAAAACTCGCTGAAACGCATTGAAGATGACGCCCTGGAAAAAGGCATTGACCCAAGGGAAAAGAGTTACGCAACCAACGCGGTTGCTACGATAAAATCCAGCCTGCGAAGTCTGGATACAGCCTACAAGGGGCGTGAACTGAATTTTCAGGAGAATGAGAAGCTGAGAGAGGCCTATTTGGAATCTGTGAAGGAAAGTCTGAGTTTTGGGAGCAAAGCCCAGGATTTCATCAAATCGCTGCCGACGATGACCGTTGGCGCAGCAGGCAGCGTGACAGTGGCTCAGGCATTGAAACTTGAAGGGGTGAACCTGTGGCTGATTGGCCTGCTGTTTGTAGCTTTGGGGTATCTGGTAAATTTATGGTTCGTAAACCGTTCACGTAAACAGACTCAAATGCTCTATGTAAACCAGGACTATGAACGAAATCTCTACTACGATCAATATGTCACACGCATTACAGGAATCCTGCGCGGGCTTTTCCTTGATCTGGAAAGGATTCACAAGCAGGTGTTTGGAGAGTATTACGAAGCAAATGTCGAACCCGCTGTTGTTGAAAACATCCTCAAAGACGTCTTAACCGGCGTCCGCTCGACATTTTGCCCTTACGTCCATAAACATATGCGCGAAAAGAAGATCAACCCCGAGTTATGGACCTATTGTGAAAGCGGGCATACCGACGCAATAAAGATGTGTCCATACTGGGAAGGCGGAAAATAGGTCATTGACAAAAAGCAAAAACAAACATCCCGCTGACTTATCCTGAGTGGAGTAGATGGACAAGCCAGCGGGATAACCCTTAGACAAACTCAGGGCAAATTCTCCAATCTCTAATTCTCCCCATCTCAATTACCATTTACCAATTACCCATTCTCCGATCTCTATGTTTCAAAAACCCACCGATCCACTTCCCTCTTCCAGTCCACCAACTCATCTTTCCCAAACCATAACTCAACTTCGGCAGCGCCGTTCTCCACGCTGTCTGAGGCGTGCGTGAGATTGCGCCCCACTTCGAGGGCAAAGTCATGTCGGAGCGAACCCGGCGCGGCTTCGGTGGGACGCGTCGCGCCCATCGTCTGACGGATGGCGGCGACCGCGTTGGGTCCCTCCCAGACCATCGCCATGACCGGCGCGGAGGTGATGTACGCGATCAAGCCGTCATAAAAAGGTTTGCCCTTGTGAATGGCATAATGTGTTTCCGCCAACTCTTTGCCGACCTGCATGAACTTCGCGCCGACGAGGCGCAGTCCGCGGCGTTCCAAACGTGAAATGACCTCCCCGATCAGGGCGCGCTGCACGCCGTCGGGCTTGACCAAAACGAGCGATCTTTCCACAGAATTCCTCCAAAAGAAGATTTTTTCGAACTTTAAACCACAAAGGACACCAAGTCACAAAGGTTAAAAGCCGGACTCGATAACCTTCGTGTACTTCGTGTCCTTCGCGGTCAACGAAATTTACCTCAACAATTCCTCCGCTTTGGTATATGCATCCAATGCGTCCTGCAGGCGGTTGCCGCGCATGTACGCGTCGCCGAGCGCCTGCCAGATGCTCACCTCGACCGGGAAACGATACAGCGCCTCGCGCAGATCGAAGATCACCTCGTCGAGGAAGCGTCCTTTCTTGATGAGTTTGGAATACGTATCGAGCGCGCCGGGAATGTTACTGCGTGAGAGTTCACCACGCGCCTGTGTGAGAAGCATATCCACCGGCATCTTCAAGGTTCCCGTGCCTTTGCGAGTAACGGGCTCCTTGTAAGGAGCGGGCGGTTTGGCTGGCCGTACTTCCTGCACCGTTGGAACAGGTTCCGGTTCGGGTGCGGGCTGTTCCATCACCGGCTCGGGACGCCGCTCATCCGAAACAGGTTCGACGATCTCGGGTTGCACCTCTTCCAAAAGACGCCAATCGCCCGCCCGCGCGGGTTCGATCTTCGGCGATTCCGCCGCCGCTTCAACGGTTTCATCGCGCAGCCAGGCTGGCAACTCATCCGCTGCGGCAGGAATAGGCGCCGCTTCCTTTTCCTCCTCCAACCCGCTCAACCAGGCGGGAAGTTCCCCGGTTTCAGAAACCGGCGCTTCCTGAACGACCGGCTCTTCAACCGCGCTCATCCACTCGAATGTTTCCGCTTCCTCCGCAGGGACGGCTGGTTCCGCAGCAGGAGCCTCTTCCTCCTCGACAGCCTGCACCCACTCCGGCAACTCATCGGATGTCGCAGGCTGTGCGGGAGCCTCCTCCGCTTCCTCCAAGCCTTTCAGCCATGTTCCCATCTCATCCTTCGCGGATATGGCATCCTCTTCATCCAGGCTTTTCAACCATGCCGCCATATCCGATACAACTTCCGGCTCTTCCTGGAGCGGTTGCGCGGGAGCAGATTCCACCTCATCCAAACTCTTCAGCCATACGCCGGTCTCATCTTTTCCAGGTTCAGGGGCGGGTTCCTCCGCCTCCAAGCCCTGCATCCACATCCCTGTATCCATCGCAGGCGCAGGTTCCTCGATAACAGGCTGGGCAGGAGGCTGTTCAACTGCTCCCAAACTTTTGGCTTGTTTGATCCACTCCGGCTCCTCCTCCATGCGCTCTTCGGGCTTGGTCAACAAGCCTTCGCTCGCGCCCTGTTTCGCCGCGAGACTCTCGAGCCAGGCAAACGAATCATCGCGTTCCTGTTCGGTCCTGCCAAGTTCTTCGATATCGGCTGTTGACTGAACGGCAGGCTGCGCGGACGGCATTCTCAAACTCTTCGCCTGCTTCACCCATTCCGGCTCCTCCTCCCTGCGCTCTTCGGGTTTGGTCAACAAGCCTTCGCTCGCGCCCTGTTTCGCCGCGAGACTTTCGAGCCAGG
>CAYQOF010000139.1:6919-8688 GCA_964419035.1 uncultured Anaerolinea sp.
TTGGTCAACAAGCCTTCGCTCGCGCCCTGTTTCGCCGCGAGACTTTCGAGCCAGGCAAATGAATCATCGCGCTCCTGTTCGCTTGTGCCGAGACTGCCGGTATCCATCTTTGCCGGTTCCGGCGCAGATGGAGCAGGCGGTTCCGCCTGAGCCAGAAAATCGAATTCGACCGGTTCCTGCGGCGACGGGACCGGTTCAGACTCAGCAGTGAGGTCCTTCAGCCAATCCGGTTGGTCAACCGGCGCCACGGTTGAAACAGGTTCGGATTCCGCGGTGAAGCCTTTCAGCCAATCGGGTTGTTCTTCAGATGTAACGGCGGAAGGTCCGGGCTGCCCGAGCTGCTTCAACCAGTCCGGTTGTTCCTCCTCCGGCTGAGGTGGGGAAGGTTGCTCCATTTGACCCAGCCAATCGGGCTGCTCGCTTAATTCGAAAGCAGGCTGCGATGCCAGCGCGCCGGAACCGATATTCTTGATCCAGTCCGGTAATTCCTCCTCATCGGCGGAAGACTGGGTCAATTCGGGCGGCGCCATGGCTTTGACCCAATCCGGCAGTTCACCCTGCTCGATGGACGGGACAGGCGATTCCGCTTCCGGCTCCTCGCCAAACATGGACGATTTGCTTTCATCGAACGCGCCGGTGGAGGCCGTCCAGCCTGCCGCGCGCATAAAGTCCGGGAGATCCTCCCCGGCAGGTTGCGCGGCGGATTCCGCCGGAGATGGCAGGGATTCGTCGAAAGCGGGAACATGCCTCCCCTGAGGTTGATCGAAGGGTGTTGGCTGGGAGGGAGGCGGGACCGTATCCGCCAGTGACCGTTCGCCCCTCAGCCAATCCGGCTGCTCCTCCCGATCCCTGCCGCTTTCCAGGCGGATTGCCTGGGTTGTCTCCCAATCCGTCTGCATTCTCACCGGCTGACCCGTCCAATCCAGATGTTCGAGTGTCACCGCCGCGTCGCTCGCTTCACTCGATTGAAAGACCGTCCCATCCACCTGAGCCGCGTACGGATCGAGTTCGACGACGCGCTTACGATAGACCTGCGCTCCCTCGGGACGTTCCACGCCAAGGATCTCGACCAGCACGCGGTTGGCATCGAGACAATAAGGATATCTGCGCAGGAGCGCGGAGGCAACGTCTGCCGCGTCGTTCTTTTGCCCGCTTCGATAATGGGCAACCGCAAGCAGAGCCTGCATGTCACTGCGGCCCGCGTCCTCCTTCAAAATGCTTTTGATCTCGGAGATCGCCTGCGGATACAACTCGCCCTGCACATACATGTGCGCCAGCGCGCCGCGCGTCATGCGAATACGCGAGGGCTGGACGCCGTCCCTGCGCCCATACAACCTTTGCAGTTCGGCTTGTATGGCGGCATTGGACGGCTGATTCTCGAAGGCGCGTTCCATGTGCCAGATCGCATCGTCCAGTTTACTCTCCTCGTCGCGGATGATGCTCATGCCCACGTGCGCGACGAAATCGTTCGGTTCTGCAACCAGCACGCGCGAGAAAATGTCCACCGCTTCAGGATAACTTTTCTGTTCGAGATACAACTTGCCAAGCAGGCGATAGGTTTCGAGGTGTTTGGGGAACGTTTTCAGGATGTGTCGGCAATGCGCCGCGCCTTCTTCAAACTGGCCGCGGTCAAGCATCTTCTCGATTTCGCGGTTATACGCCCGCAGGGATACTTTCGCCATGTACTATGCACTCCTATGAACTGCGAATGCAGTCTAGTCGCAAGTATGCCCCATTCTTAAAAATAACGCAAGACTTCGGGAGTAATC
>CAYQOF010000140.1:0-1641 GCA_964419035.1 uncultured Anaerolinea sp.
ATGCAAGACTACAAAAACATCCTTGCTGAAATCCTGATTGACGAAGATACCCTTCAAAAGCGCGTCGCCGAACTGGGCGCGGAGATCAGCGCAGATTACCCTGACGGCAACCTGCTCCTCATCTGCATCCTGCGCGGCGGCGTTCCCTTCCTCGTTGACCTGAGCCGCCAAATCGCCTCCCCGCACATGGTGGACTTCATGGCTGTCTCCTCGTATGGCGCGGGCAAACGCGAATCGAGCGGCACCGTCCGCGTGGCGATGGACCTGCAAAACGACATTCGCGGCAGGGACGTGCTTCTCGTCGAAGACATCGTGGACAGCGGTCACACGATCGCATACGTGCTCGAAATGCTTCAACTGCGCCAGCCCAAAAGCCTCAGGGTTTGCGCCCTGCTCGACAAAGCCGAACGCCGCGAAGCCGTCGTGCCGATCCATTATCGCGGCTTCGAGATCCCCAACAAGTTCGTCTTCGGCTACGGTCTCGACCTGGACGAGTATTATCGCAACTTGCCCTTCGTCGGCGTTGTGGACCTGGAAAAATACAAACCGTCCTCATGACATGAAACACGATGACACGTCCGCGTTTCACGAACAAACGCCTGCCTCTCCCTACGCCGGACGCTGGGTCGCTCGTGTACGCGGCAGGATCGTCGCGCAGGGGGGCACGCCCGAGCAAGCCCTGCATGCCGCGCAAAAAAGCAGACACAAAGAAAAGCCCGAAATCATCTACATGCCCCTTCCATTTCCTTATCCGCCTCTGCTGGACAAAGTCCGTGACGCGCTCCCAGATCAAGAGATCTGCCTCGTCGGCGGCGCGGTTCGGGATATACTGCTCAACCGCCTCCCCCCGGACCTTGATTTTGCCGTGCCGACGAACGGCATTTCGCTTGCCCGACGCGTTGCCAACAAACTCGATGCCGACTTCATGATCCTCGACGATGAACGCGACACCGCCCGCGTCATCGCGACCGAATCCGACGGTGCGCGCACCTTCCTCGACTTTGCCTCCTATCGCGGCGAATCATTGGAAGCCGATCTGCGCGCCCGCGATTTCACGATCAACGCCATTGCGTTCGACATCCACAACCAAACCTTGATTGATCCGCTCAACGGCGCCTCGGACCTGCGCGCCAAAACCATCCGCGCCTGCACGTCCACTTCTCTTCCGGACGATCCCATCCGCATCCTGCGCGGCGTGCGTCAAGCCGCGGCATTCGATTTCAAGATCGAACTCGAAACGCGCAAGGCAATGAAAGGAGCCGCGCGACTCCTGCCAAATATCTCGCCCGAACGTCAGCGCGACGAGTTGTTCAAGATTCTCGAGGGACCCAAACCCGACGCGTCCATGCGCGCGCTGGAGATGCTCGGCGTCTTTCCACACCTGTTGCCTGAACTTTGCGCGATGAAAGAAGTTGAACAATCTCCCCCGCACATTTATGACGTTTGGGAACATACGCTCAGCGTTCTTGGGCATCTTGAGAACGTACTATCCGCGCTTGCGCCCGGATATAACGTGGACGATACCAGTGACCTGTTCAGCGGTCTGCTTACCCTGCGCATCGGCAGGTTCCGAGAACAGATCGCCGCGCACTTTGCCGATTCCCTGAACGCGGATCGCTCCGTGCGCGCCGCGCTGTTCTT
>CAYQOF010000140.1:1741-8441 GCA_964419035.1 uncultured Anaerolinea sp.
AGCCATTTATCGCTTCTTCCGCGACGCGGGCAAGGCAGGCATTGATCTGGTTTTGCTCGGTCTCGCCGACCTGCGGGGGACGCAGGGTCACACACTTGCACAGAAAACGTGGACAGCCGCGCTGGACATCGCGCGCCTTCTGCTCGAGAATTATTGGGAGAAGCCCAAAGAAACAGTCTCTCCGCCGCGCCTGCTGGACGGCAATGAATTGATGCATGAACTGAACCTCGAACCAGGGCGAATCATCGGTCAATTGCTTGAAGCGATCCGCGAGGAACAGGCAACGGGCAAAATCAACACGCGCGAAGAGGCGTTGCGATTCGCCCGCGACTGGCTCGAGGAGAATGCTTCCCATAGGCCGCAATGACATTGGAAATCGAAATGAATCTCGTTTACTTCGACCTGGAAAGCCAGAAGACATTCGAGGAAGTCGGCGGGCGCGACCCGTCCAAACTATTGCTGGCGTGCGGCGTGACGTGGTCCACTGCGCGCAGCGATTTTGCCGTGTATTGGGAAGGGGATGCGCCCGCGCTGATCGCCGAACTCAAATCCGCCGACCGCGTGATCGGGTTCAACGTTCTCAACTTCGATTATGAATTGCTGAAACCCTATGCGCCGAACGAGAACCTGCGCTCCATCCGCACGACGGACATGCTGCAGGATATTTACCGCGCGCTGAATTTCCGCGTGAGCCTGGATACGATTGCAAAAGCAACTCTGGGAGTCAACAAAACCGCCGACGGACTTCAATCCGTGCAGTGGTTCCGGGACGGCGAACTGGACAAAGTTGCCGAATATTGCAAGGCGGATGTGGACATTACCCGCCGCGTCTACGAATTTGGACGGGACAACGGCTTCGTGCATTATTATTCGAAACTGGGAAGCAAATTGAAAGTGGTTGTGAACTGGAAGTGACATGTCATTGCGGGCGCAGCGAAGCAAGCCCCGACAACACGAGGGAGATTGCTCCCTGAAATTCGCAACGACGGAGGAAACCAAATGGAGAAGATAAAAGTTAATGGCATCGAACTTGCCTATGAACGCCGCGGCAAAGGAACCCCGCTCGTTCTCCTACACGGCTACCCGCTCGATCATCACCTCTGGGATGAGGTCGCCGCTCTGCTGGAGGATACGTTCGATCTCATCCTCCCCGACCTGCGCGGGTTCGGCAAATCCACAACGGTTGATTCTCCCTACACGATGGACAACCTCGCCTCGGACGTTGCAGGCTTGCTCGATCATCTGGGCATTCAAAAAACCGCGATCGTGGGCCATTCCATGGGCGGGTACGTTGCCCTGGCGTTTGTGAGACTTTATCCTGAGCGGGTGAGCGGGCTGGGACTGGTCTCATCGCAGGTGGTTGACGATCCCCCGGAACGAAAGGAAGCGCGTTACAAGTCCGCGGCGGATGTGGCAGAAAAAGGCATCAGCGGTGTGGTCGAGACGATGAGGACCAAATTCACATCCGATCCGCGTTTGCAGGCCTTTGCGCGTGAAACCATGGAAAAACAACAGCCTGCTGCATACATTGGCGCGCTCAAGGCAATGGCGGAACGACCGGATTCCACATCCCTGCTCGCATCGTTCAAGTTCCCGGTGGTCCTCGTGCATGGCGACGCGGATGCGCTCATCCCCATTGACCGCGCCCGCGAGGTGAAAGCCGCGTTGCCGCAGGCGCATTACCTGGAATTGGAGGGCGTCGGTCACATGCCAATGATGGAGGCGAAGGAGAAAACCGCAGAGGTTCTGAGGAGCCTCACGTAAAGAAAACTCCCGCCGTGTTCGAGGAGGCGGGAGTTTTGGATAACGGAACCAGGCCGCGGCTTGAAAAGGAAGCGTCCCGTCTATGGCGCGGTAAGCGGTTTGGTTAATGATTCCCCGCTCCTGATTCCCGATTGGGCATTGGTCACACCGTTGCGTCGGGTGAGGCGGTTGATATGCGCAACGAGAACGCGGCTGGGTGTCGGCTTGGTCAGATAATCATCTGCGCCTGCATCCAGGACACTGGCGACCATCGAAGGATCGTTGAGTGCGGAAAGGATGATGATCGGCACCTGGCTGAATTCACGGACAGCCTTGCAAACCTCCCAGCCGTCCATATCGGGCATCATCAGGTCGAGAATCACCAGATCAAGATGATTCTCACGGACGTAGCTCAAACCTTCGGTGCTGCTGTTGGTTGCCACGACTTCAAAGCCATGCGACTTCAGTAACGCGGATAGAAGGTCGGTGACTGCCGTGTCGTCGTCAATAACAATTATTTTCGTGGTCATATTGAATTCCTAAGTTCCATATTATCACCCATTTATCCTGATTCGCACTTTGCAGGCTATTAACAGCTTGTCACGGGTATAACCCCGCAAACGACTGACAATCGAGCGAGAAAATCATCACTTTTGTCATGAAACCATTGTGGTAAACTTCACACAATTATCGAAAAACCATTCCTATCATGGAGGCGCACTATGGCGACAAAAACAAAACCAAGGAGGGCGGGCGCGAAGGCAAAGCCTGCCATAAAAACCGTCAGGGGGAAGAAGTGGGTTTATCTGTTCGAGGAAGTGAAAGCCGCGGAAAAATATGCAGGCTCGTGGGAAGGTGTCCGCTCCCTGCTGGGAGGCAAGGGATCGGGGCTTGCGGACATGACACGCGCCGGTGTGCCGGTGCCGCCCGGCTTCACGGTCACGACCGAAGCCTGTAACGAATTTCGCAAAACCGGCAAATTCCCCGCCGGTATGTGGGACCAGGCGCTCGCGGCGATGAAGCAGGTCGAAAAAGCGACCGGCAAGAAATTTGGCGACCCGGACAATCCCTTACTGGTCTCCTGCCGTTCAGGTGCGAAGTTCTCCATGCCGGGCATGATGAACACCATCCTGAACATCGGCTTGAACGACGAAGTTGTGGATGGGATGGTCAGGCTGACCAAAAACCCGCGCTTCGTTTGGGATCTGTACCGCCGCTTGATCGAGATGTTCGGCACAACAGTGTTCAACCTGGACGATGAGGTCTTCGAACACCCGATGGCGGAATACAAGGAAAAGCGCGGTTACAAAGTGGACACCGAAATGACCGCGGAAGACTGGATGGAACTGACGGACACCTTCAAGAGGCTCTTCAAGGGACATGTCGGTTTCGATTTTCCGCAGGACGTTTACAGGCAGCTCGAACTGGCGACCAAAGCCGTGTTCGAATCCTGGAACGGCAAGCGGGCGGTGGACTATCGCAAAGCCACCGGCATCTCGGATGACCTGGGAACCGCGGTCAACATCCAGACCATGGTCTTCGGCAACATGGGGAACGACTCGGGGACAGGCGTGGCGTTCACGCGCGACCCGTCCACAGGGGAAAAGACAATGCTGGGCGAGTATCTCCTGAACGCGCAGGGCGAGGACGTGGTGGCGGGCATCCGCAATGCGGACCCGATCGAACACCTCGTCAAGGATATGCCCAAAGCCTACAAACAGTTCATGGACATCACCAAAAAACTGGAGAAACACTACAAGGAAATGCAGGATGTCGAGTTCACCATCGAGCGCGGCAAACTGTACATGCTCCAGACCCGCAGCGGCAAGCGCACCGCCAAAGCCGTAGTAAAGATCGCGGTGGACATGGCAAAGGAAAAACTCATCACGAAGGAGGAGGCGGTCCTGCGCGTCACGCCTGAAAACGTGGATTCGCTTCTGCATCCACAATTCGAGGATGCCGCCATGAAGAACGCCGAGAACGATGGCTCCTTCTTCGCCAAGGGCGTCAACGCATCCCCCGGCGCGGCGGTTGGTCAGGTCTATTTCGATGCGGATACCGCCGAGAAGATGGCAAAGGATGAAAAACAGCAGACCATCATGGTGCGGCCGTTCACCAAGCCGGATGACGTGCATGGCATGATCGCCTCACAGGGCGTACTCACCAGCGAAGGCGGCGCGACATCGCACGCGGCGGTCGTGGCGCGCCAGTTCGGCATTCCCTGTGTGGTTGGCGCGTCGGCAATCAAAATTGACCTTGAAAAACGCATCATGTCCGTGAGCGACAAAGTCGTCCGGGAGGGCGATTGGGTTTCGGTGGATGGTACGACAGGCAAGGTCTTCCTTGGAAAAATTCCCACCACATCACCTTCCCTCGAGGAGCAGACGGAACTGCTTACCCTGCTCAAATGGGCGGATGAGATCTCGTCGCGCAAGGATATTCGCAAAGCGCCGAAGGGCTGGCCCTCACGCGGTTTGCAGGTGTGGGCGAATGCGGATTACCCGAAGGATGCGCGCCGCGCCCGTTCCTATGGCGCGGTCGGGATCGGTCTCTGCCGAACCGAGCACATGTTCTTCGAGCCCGAGCGTTTGCCCATCGTCCAGCGTATGATCCTCTCCGGTACAAGCGAAGGACGGACTGCGGCGCTCAATGAACTGCTCCCCTATCAGCGCAAGGATTTCGACGGTCTCTTCGAGGCGATGGACGGTTACCCGGTCATCATCCGCCTGATTGATCCGCCACTGCACGAGTTCATGCCAGACGAGGAAAAACTTCTCGAAGAAGTCATCACGATGCGCGTGAAGGATGAGACCGAGGGATTGAAGGAAAAGGAGGACTTGCTCGCCGCCATCAGGGGATTGCACGAATCAAACCCGATGATGGGCTTGCGCGGCGTTCGATTGAGCATCTACATGCCTGAGATCGTGGAAATGCAGGTACGGGCTATCTTCGAAGCCGCGGCGGATTGCGCCCTGCGCGGCATCGTGGTCAAGCCCGAGGTGATGATCCCGCTCACCGGCACGGTCAAGGAACTCGAGTGGATCCAGCCCCGGCTCGAACGCATCGCGGCGGCCGTCATGCAGGAGAAAAACGTCAAATTCGAATACAAATTCGGAACCATGATCGAGATCCCGCGCGCGGCAGTGACCGCCGGTGAAGTCGCCAAACTCGCCGAGTTCTTCTCATTCGGCACCAACGACCTGACACAAATGACCTATGGCTACTCACGCGACGACGCCGAAAGAAACTTCCTTATCACCTATCAGGAACAGGGCATCCTGGAAAAGAATCCCTTCCAGACGCTCGATCGCGACGGTGTGGGCAAGTTGATGGAATGGGCGATCATCGAGGGACGCAAGACGCGCCCCGATCTAGAAGTGGGCATCTGCGGCGAACACGGCGGCGACCCCGATTCGATTGAGTTGTGTCACATCATCGGAAACAATTACGTTTCGTGTTCCCCCTTCCGCGTGCCGATAGCCCGTCTCGCCGCGGCGCATGCGGCGTTGAAATACAGCGGCAAGAGCATCGCAGAAGACAAGTAACCGATTGAAAACCGTCCCGAAGGTTCTTAGAGGGAACCTGGTTTGCTGTTCAACCCTTCGGAACGTTCTGCGCATCAAAAGGGCTCACCTTTCAGTGAGCCCTTTTGATTCTGGTGTTATTTATTTGACCTTGATAACCTGCCCGACGTAGATCAGGTTGGCGTTTTTGATCTCCGGGTTGAGTTTCAGGAGGGCATCCACGGTTGTGCCAAATTTGTTGGCGATGATGCGGAGCGTGTCGCCTTTCTGCACGATGTAGGTCGCGGCTGTCGCCGGGAGTGTGATCGCCTGTCCCACGTAGATTAGATTCGGGTTGGTGATCTTCGGGTTGAGTTTCAAGAGCGCATCCACTGTGGTGCCGAAGCGGTCGGCGATCTTGCGCAGGGTATCACCCTTCTTCACGTAGTAAGTCTGCCCGCTGGGGGGAGGCGGCGAGGTGGGCGGAGGCGTTTGCGAGACATTCACGGTCAACCGCTGACCTTCGTAGATCACATTGGGGTTGGTGATATCCTTGTTCGCAGCCAGCAACGCATCCACTGTGGTGCCGAAGCGGTTTGCCAGGGATTTCAGGCTGTCGCCGCGCGCAACGATGTAGATGAAGTAGCCGCCATCGGCGCCAAGGATGGCGCCCGGCAGTTGCAGGACCTGGTTCGGGAAGATCAGGTTACCGGAGCCGATCTCGGGGTTCGCCAGCCGAAGAGCCGCAACAGTCGTGCCGCATCGGTCGGCGATCTTGCGCAGGGTGTCGCCTTTGACGACGGTCACGCTGGTGCCGCATCCCGCCGCAAAGACGGAACTGGTCGTCGCGAAGGTCGAAACCACAAGCGCGACAAGGACGAATAATTGTAAGAATTTTTTGGTGTTCATCGAAACCTCCATTTCGTTATCAACCAAATGTCAGATGAATCCCGGTTTGGAAAAGTTCCCAAAAACCGGCGGCACACACCAAGTTCCTACACCGACTCTACACCGCAGATCGCCTTTCGATGTGTCTCGTAATCAAATCGCAATGAAAGCCCGCCGCGCCATCAACCTCCCCTGGCTTTCCGCCGGGACGCGGATGCCTTTCTGCTCCGTACCGGCAGGGATACCGAACCTGGGTCGGATGCCACGTACGCCGTCCGCAAAGTGACCGGTTGGCGCTCCTCCCGGCTTCGCATCCGCAAATTGAGCATTTCCACGAACACCGAGAAACCCATCGCAAAATAGATGTAGCCTTTCGGGATGTGCTGGTGCAGGCTCTCGACGATCAGAGTGAAACCGATCAGGAGCAGGAAGGAAAGCGCCAGAATCTTGATGGTGGGATGACGGTCTACAAAGTCGCTGATCGGACTGGCGGCGAAGATCATCACGCCCGCCGCCGCGATCACGGCAATGACCATGATCGGGATCTCGTCCACCATGCCCACCGC
>CAYQOF010000141.1:0-1103 GCA_964419035.1 uncultured Anaerolinea sp.
TTGATCGTGCCGATCTCGTTATTGGCATACATCACAGAGACAAGCGCCATGTTATCGCAAACCGCCCTAGCAACGACTTCAGGCGTGACCCTGCCGCGTTCGTCCACATCCAGCCATTCGATGAGAAAACCTTCGTATTTTTCGAGATGCCGCAGTGTCTTCGTCACGGCGGGATGCTCGGCGCGCGAAGCCAGGATCCATTTTGCGCCGGACTTTTCACGCATGGCATACGCCGCGCCGCGAATTGCGAGATTATCCGATTCGGAGCCGCACGAGGTAAAGACGATCTCATCGGAACGACAATTCAGGACGCGCGCAACCGTCTCACGCGCGGAGTCGATCGCGGCTTCGGCTTGCTGTCCATAACGGTGAACAGACGACGGGTTCCCGAAAGAGGCGGTGAAGTATGGCGTCATCGCGTCCACCACGCGCGCGTCCACAGGCGTCGTTGCAGCATAGTCCAGATAGATCATTCGTGAAATTATAGCACGCGCAGACGATAGGAATTTTGTAGGGGAATCGTTTGCTTTTCGTCCGGCAAAAACCATGTAAAATAACGGCTCTGAATTGAAAGGAGTATGAATGCTTAAATTGCGATTAATGAAAGGCGCGCTCGCTTCGATGCTGATCGGCGTCCTGCTGCTGACCGCTTGCGGCGGAGGGAATGAGCCAACCCCCACGCCGACATTGAGCGTGGAGGAGATCCAGGCGCAAGCCATCGGGACGTTTTCTGCGGCTCTGACTCAGACCGCGTTTGCCGCGCCGACC
The DNA here is from genome assembly GCA_964419035.1 of uncultured Anaerolinea sp. GTDB lineage: Bacteria > Chloroflexota > Anaerolineae > Anaerolineales > Villigracilaceae > Defluviilinea. The sequence goes on from CAYQOF010000141.1 coordinate 769, forward strand.
GATACCCCAACCTCCACCCCAACCGCCTCCCCGACGATCGAACCGATCCCAACCAGCACCGGCGGGATCCCGTTTGGCGGCGCGACCATTGCGCCAACCGCATCCTGTTACAGCATGCGCTTTGTCGCCGACGTAACGATCCCGGATAACACACAGATGACGCCGGGACAACCGTTCACAAAGACGTGGAAGGTCAGGAACGCCGGCACCTGCGCGTGGGAGGCTGGCTTCAAGTTCGCGTTCGTCGGCGGCAACGCCATGAACGGAGCCACTTATACGCTTCCTTCCGCCGTCCCCGTCAACACCGAGATTGACATTTCCGTCGCGATGACCGC
>CAYQOF010000141.1:1203-8411 GCA_964419035.1 uncultured Anaerolinea sp.
AGACAATCTCCATTGTCGGCATGAGCAAAAGCGCCCGGCACAGAAAGTGCTATAATCACAATGCAAGAAGGAGCCACCCATGAGCGAACGCGAAAAGAAATGGAAAGAGCATATCCCCGAGGAGACCCGCGAGCATTACAAGAAGGCGCGTGAGGAATTCAGAAAGTCAATCGAGGGCTTCCTGCCCGAGGGCTTTTTGGAACATCACCGCAACGCGCGCCGCGAGATGCTGCTGGCGTGGCGCAGCATGCTCGATCACGCCATCAAAAAGATGGACGAGAAGGCGTAGCCCTACCCGCCTCTCATCCCTTTGAATAACAACCAGAGAAAGCCCGCAAGCGAGACCCCGATCATGCCTTGCGCGAAGGGAATATTCCCCGCGTTGTAAAGTATCACTCCCCCGATCAACAGCGCGGCAAGGATCACGCCTGCGGTCAACCTGTCCACTGAGCGCGTGAGGGCGCGCAATTCCTGGTCCGTCTGCGGGGAACGCACGAGCAGTCCCTCGCCCTCCACCTGAGCCGCGATCCTGCCCAACTGCGAGGGCAATGCCAGCAAAGCCTGCAGCATTTTCCCCAGTTCATCCAGCCAATCCTGCAAACCCCTGGACGCTTCCTGCTCCAGCAATTTCTGCGCGTACGGCGCGAGTTGATTCCATAGATTGAAATTGGGATCGAGTCCCGTGCACATGCCTGAAAGGATGGCGACCGTGCGCGCCAGCATGATCAGGTTGTTCGGCGCCTGGAACGGCATGCTGAACATCAGATCGCGGTATTGATGCGCGAACTTGCGCAACTCATCCGGATTGGTCTTGCGCAACTCGCTCATGGACATCCCCCAGAAACGGTCGAAGACCTGCGCTTCAGCCTGCTCGATCAACTTGAGGTCCGCGCCCGGCAGCAGCATTCCCAATTGCTGATAAGCCCGCACGATGCGCGCCGCATCACGCGTTCCCACGGCGATGGCCAGTTCGCGCAGACCCTCCCGCACCGATTCGTGGACGAGGGCGGTCATGCCAAAATCAACGAAGGTCAGTTTCCAGCGGCGCGGCGATTCGTCGTCGGCGCCGAGCGGCGTCACGAACAGGTTGCCGGGATGCGGGTCGGCATGAACGAATCCGTCCTCGAAGATCTGTTTGAGATATGTGTCCAGCAGTTTCTTCGCCACCTCGCCGCGATCAATGCCCGCCTTCGTGATCTCCGAATAATCCGTGATCTTGATGGCATACACGTCTTCCAGGGTCAGCACCCGCAGCGTCGTCAGGCTTCGCACCACGCGCGGCACGTGCACATCGGGGTCGTCCTTGAAATTCTCGAGAAAGATTTCAGCATTCTCCGCCTCGTGCAGGTAATCAATCTCCTCGCGGACGGTCGAGGAAAACTCACGCAGCAAGGCGGGCACGTCCGCATGTTCGCGCACGGGACGATAACGCATCAGCCAGTTCCCGACCCGCGCCAGCGCGGACAGGTCAACCTCGACGATGGATTCGATGCGCGGACGCTGGACCTTGACGACGACCTCACGGAATCCATCCGCTTCATCCTCACGCCTGAGCCTGGCGCGGTGAACCTGACCCAACGATGCCGCCGCGAGCGGAGTTTCATCGAACCACTCGAATTTTTCCGTCAATGGCGCGCCTAGTTCCTTTTCAGCCAATTCCTTTATGGCTTCATAAGACTCGGCTGGGACTTCATCCTGCAAGCCCGCCAGTTCGTCGGTGACCTCGGGCGGCAGGATGTCGAGCCGCGACGACAGGAACTGTCCCACCTTGATCATCACGCCACCCATGTGGATCGCCAGCGCGCGGAAGCGAACCGCCTCGCGGCGAAAACGTTCTGCACGCGTACGGCGCGTCCATTTGCGAAAGCCCAGGCGGGCAATGATGAGTTCCCAGAGAATGAAACGCGAGATCACCCCCGCGAAGAAATACAGAATTCGGAAGTAACGTCCACGAAACTGCGATGATTTCATCGTGCTCCCTGTGTGATGATTTTATTGGAGGCTGATCAATACAGGATCTCCCGGCTCGCCTGCTCGATCTCCTCGTAAATCTTTTTGACCTCCTCCTTCATTTCAGCGGAGACCCCGGCGGTCTGCGGAATGAACTTGACCAGGTCGCGCGCCTGGCGCAGGAGGTCCTTGACTTGCGCGAGATACGAGAAATCGGATTTACCGAGTCCGGTCGTCGGCACGGGAAGGTCACGGGCTTGCTGGATCAGTTTTCGGGCGCGGACGATGCGTTCCGCGGCGGGGATGAGTTTGGGCATGGCAACTCCTGAGAGCAAGTATACTTCCGAACTTCCGCTTCATTGATTGAATTCAACTCCCAATCTTGATATCTGATTACCTTACACAATGCTTCTTGGACGCTGAAAAACGCTGATTTTCGCTGATTCAAAAATAAAAATCTGCGTTTTCAGCGTGAATCAGCGTCCCGATTTTGAAAGTGTAAGGTAATTAATCTTGATATACTGTTTCAGAGATATTGAGTGAAAGGATTTTGCCATGAAGCGCTGGATTGTTTTGGTCGTCGCCTTGATCGGCGCCGCCTGTGCGGCACAGATCGAAACTTCTCAAACCCCGATCGTCGAAGTAACAATCGAAGAGATATTCGTCGAGCCCACCGCCACACCCGAATGCCAGCACGCGGACAGGGTGACGCTGGAAGTGCGCCGCATCAGCGACACGAAAGTGGAATTGCAGGTCAGCGGACTGCAACCGGGGGAAATTCCGTATGTCACGTTTTACACCTCCTCCCCATACCAGTCATTGGGAATTACATCAGGGAACTTTGCGGAAGGCGCGGACGCGCTGGGCAAATTTACATTTGAACAAGGCGGACTAATGCCTCCACAGAGAGAATCAAGCGCGACCTGGGATATCCGCTTCATCCATGCGCGCGGCGTGGAGTGCGCGACGATCACCCTGCCTTGACAGACAGATTCCTGCAATGAGGAGATTGCTTCGGCGTCATCCTTCGTCTGCAGGCGTGCGCGCCATCGTCAGGATGCTGCAAGGCGCGCACAAATCGGGAGGCGGGGTCAAACTGGCTCATCTCCCCGGAAACGTTGTCGAAGTCCTGCAAACGGTTGGGATGCTGGGAATGCTGCAGGTGTATCCGTCTGTGGATGCAGCGGTGGGGAGTTTTTAGTACTCGAGCAACGTAAAACTGTATGGCAATTCGCTCGATATGTCGTTTGATGCACCATCCAACTTAGTCTTGATGGATTGCTAATCAAGACGCGAACTACTAGAAAAGGAAAGGCGCAAAGCGCCATTTCATGAGAACGAGTCAAAAATGACATGATGCGCCGTGTTCTTCGGCGCGACCATCCCACATGAAAAATTCATACCTTCAAGGTGATATTTGTTATGTTTTCGAATCCTTGCAGGAATGTCATTGCACATGATGGATTCTTTTACTTTTGGGGTAAACTTCATTCAAACCGTACTTTGGAGGCGTGTCATGGATTGGTTGAAGGATCTCTTCAAGTCGAAATTCCTTGAGACTCTAGCGGGCAAGTTGACCGCCATCCTTTCGTTTGCTGTGGTCATCTTGGTAGTTTTGGCTGTTCTTGGCTCTCGGATTGAAGACCGCTGGCTTCCGCTGGTTTATATCGTGGCGATTGCCGCCATGGGAATATTTACCTATGAGGTCTTTGCACAAAACAAGCCATCAGTAAAGGATGAAAATACGGTCGGGAACCCGCAACCCAGGTTTTCAGAACTGCAAAGGGAGGAAAAACCGAAAAATCACGAAACCGTGGATAATAAACCGAAGGTTTCGCCTCTTGATGCGGAAAGCCGATATTTACAGGAACTCATTCACGAATACACTCCGTTGAGCCTGAACGTCCTGGATGTTCATTCAGGGGATGTCAAAGGGCGGCTGGCGTTGGAAGACATATACATCTCACTCAATACCACGACCCAAATCGAAAAAGATGACCGAAAAAAGAGCGGTCGGAAGGAGAAAGACAAAGATGAGGATCTTTTGGCGCAACTTGGGCGCGAGAGTAGACCTTTGCCGGTATTGGAGGCTTTAGAGAAGGCTCCTGATCGCTATATGGTTCTCCTGGGCAGACCCGGGACAGGGAAATCCACCTTTGTGCGTTATCTTGCCCTGCGCATGGCGCAATTGCTCGTCAATCCCAAATCCGAACCGTTGGAGGGCTGGGTTGGAACGTATCCTCTGCCGGTTGCCATCTCACTGGGACGGTTTGCGGAAGAGATCCCAGTTGACACCAAACGCGGCACCGCGGAAATGCTGGAAACCTTCATCCGCTCCACGTTGGAGCGTAACGACCAGATGACGGGATTTGCGCCGTTGATTTTGGAATATCTCCAACGCAAGGGAGGCTTGTTCCTTTTTGACGGGCTGGACGAGGTTGCCAACCTCGACATGCGCCCCATTGTAGTGCAGGCAGTGGAAGCATTTGTTTCATCTTACAAGAAAAATCCAAATAGCCGCTTTTTGGTGACGTGCCGCACGTATTCCTATGAGGATGAGCGCTGGAAACTGACCAACTGGCCCGTGTATGAACTGGCATTGTTCACGCCTCAGCAAATAGACCAGTTCATTGACACCTGGTACAAGTTGCACAGCAAACTCGAACCGAAGCGAAAGAGCGAATTCGAAGGGAAGCGCTCCAAGTTGTTGAGCGCCGTCCAGCCGGGCGACCCGCGCCGCCTGCATGAGATCGCTCCTTTCCCGATCATCCTGACGGTTATGGCGGTGGTACATGCCGCCCACGAACTGCCGGACAGTCGCGCACTCGTCTACGAACGCTGTGTGGAGATTCTGCTGGAAAAGTGGCAGTTGGCGCGTCCCATTCAGGGCTTGGAACAGGCAAAGGGCATATTGACCGAAATGGACGTGCCCGCCAGCCAGATCTACTCCGCCTTGTACGAGATCGCCTACGAAGCGCACAAGGGCTTTGAAACGAAGGGCAATAAAGACGCTTCTGCGACCAGCCTGATCACGGAGGGACTGGTCGTGCAGGTTTTACACGACCAGATCGGAGACAGGGACAAGGAGGATGTCTTCCTCGAATATTGCCAGAAGGCAAATGGTCTGCTCATGCTGCGCGGAACGGTCATCCCGCCGGGCGAAACCAAACCACGCCGTGTGTACACGCTGCCGCACCTCACCTTCGAGGAATACCTCGCCAGCCGCTTTCTAAAAAAGAAAGGCACCGACCACGCCAGGGACCTGTTCAACGAAGGCGAAGACCGCTGGCGGGAAACCATCAAATTCATGGCGGAATTCCTGTGCTTCAGCAACGACGCTGACCGCGACAAAATGAACGGACTGCTGGAGGCGTTCTCGACGAACCTGCCCAGGAAGCCTTCGGAACTGGAGTGGCGGGCGCTCTGGCTGGCTGGCGAACTGCTGACCTATTACCAGCGACGCTTCTCAGCCAAGCCATCCATCCACGAGCCTGCCATCGTGAAGAATCTGCACCGCCTGATAAGCGATTCTCCACTTTCCATGCGCGACCGTGCCGATGCCGCCGATGTATTGGACCAGGTATGGGAACCCGATGATCTTCACACCTTCCTCCCCATCGCGGAATCCTCCACCCCCAACCTGCACATGGGAAAATACCTCGTCACCAACGCCCAATACGAACGCTTCCTGGAAGCCAGGAATTTTGAGAACAAATCCTTATGGTGTGATTTCCCCAAATTCGACGAGAACAGCAAGGACATGAACGAAACCTGGGGCGAGGCGGGCTGGAAATGGCTGCAAGAAGCATTCAAAGATAAAGGCTTTGATACTCAAGAGGGTGTACTTCTCCCTCGTTACTGGCGCGACCCGCGCTTCGGCGTCTCGCGCCGTAATGCCCCTGTTGTAGGCATTTCCTGGTATGAAGCCGGCGCCTACTGCAAATGGCTGTTCGAGAATTGGGACGATCTGGAGGAAGGAAAACAAGGCGTGCCCAAACCGCAAACAGTTCGCCTGCCGACCGAAAAAGAATGGTCTTTCGCCGCAGGCGGTGAGAAACCCGAAGGGAGATACGCCTGGGATAAAAAAGGATCGGTGACGAAAAAGGAAGAAATCTCGCGTTTTGCCAACACAAGCGAAAGTGGGGTCAACCGCACCACGCCGGTATGGATGTACCCGCAGGGCGAAAGCCCTCATCACATTCGGGACATGAGCGGTAATGTTTGGGAGTGGCAGGCAAATTATCGCGATTTGAAGGATGGCTGGCTGGGTCTTCGGGGCGGCTCGTGGAGCCTCAATGTAAACGACGCGCGTGTCTCGTTCCGCTTCAGCCTCCTCCCTGTTAACTGGTACTCCGACCTCGGTTTTCGTGTGGTGGTCTTCCCCAGCGGGCGTTCTTGAATTCTGTTTTCTGTATTCTGCGTTCTGTGCTCTGCTGCCCTCCGCCCGAAGGGCGGCGATTTTTAAAATTTGGAAGGAACGTCCCGAAGGTTTGTATCGAATGGTCAAGTCGGTCGGACGAAACCTTCGGGACGGTTCAATTCATGAACTACAAACCTGAAAGGAGCAATATGAAAACCTACAAACATCTTTACCCTCTCGTGTGTGATTTCGAGAACATCTATCTGGCGTATCGCAAGGCACGCAAAGGCAAACGAGGCAGGGCACAGCCAGCCCAGTTCGAACGGGTGCAGGATGATGAACTGCTGAATTTGCAGGAGGAACTGCAAACCTTCACCTATCAGCCTGGACCCTATCACAGTTTTTACATCCATGACCCCAAGAAGCGCCTGATCTCCGCCGCGCCGTTCCGCGACCGCGTCGTGCATCACGCCTTGTGCCGCGTCATCGAACCGATCTGGGAAAGTCGCTTCATCCATGATACCTATGCCAACCGCGTCGGCAAAGGCACGCATCGCGCCCTCGACCGCACACAGGGATTCGCCCGCCAGCACAAATACTTCCTGCAATGCGACCTCCGGCAATTCTTTCCATCGATTGACCATGCAATATTGCGAATTGAATTCGCCCGGCTAATCCGCGATGAAGGCGTATTGTGGCTGTGCGACCAGATCCTGCAAAGCGGTGTCGGCGTGCTTAGCGAAGAATATGAGATGGTCTATTTCGACGGCGACAATTTGCTTGCGGCAAACCGTCCGCGCGGCCTGCCCATCGGCAACCTCACCAGTCAATTCTGGGCAAACGTTTATCTCAACGAATTCGATCACTTCGTAAAACGCGAACTCAAATGCAATGCATA
>CAYQOF010000142.1:0-8234 GCA_964419035.1 uncultured Anaerolinea sp.
GCGTAATGGACGTTCTCAAACGTCCGCACCTACTTGCGCTAGAGAGCGCAAATTATGCGCGAACGATGGAATGGAAAACGCATGACACAAAACTACGGCTTCCTTATTGATCAATCAAAATGCATCGGCTGTCACGCGTGTTCGACCGCGTGTAAATCTGAAAACCAGGTTCCGCTGGGTGTGTATCGCACGTGGGTCAAGTATGTCGAGACGGGCGCGTATCCCGATGTACGCCGCCGCTTTCAGGTGACGCGCTGTAATCATTGCGCCAACCCGCCCTGCGTGCGCATCTGTCCCGTCACCGCGATGTACCAACGCGATGATGGAATTGTTGAATTTGATCCGAGCGTTTGTATCGGCTGCAAATCTTGTATGCAAGCCTGCCCGTATGATTCAATTTATCTTGACCCCGAAACCAACACCGCCGCGAAATGTACTTTTTGTGCGCATCGTTTGGATGTGGGACTCGAACCCGCCTGCGTGGTGGTCTGCCCCGAACATGCGATTCTCGCTGGCGACTTGAACGACCCCGCTTCGGAAATCAGCCGAAAGTTGTCCACTGCCCAAGCGACCGTTCGCAAGCCTGAGCAGGGGACGGGACCCAAACTGTTCTACATCAACGGCAATGACTGGGCGCTTCATCCGTCTGCGGCGCAAACCCACGACTCATACATGTGGGCGGACAAGGTCACCGAGCAAAATGTCGCGGCGTATGCGTTGCCCGTGTTACAGCCGACGTTAGAGAACGTCGGCTACGCGGGTGATACGCGTAATAGTCGCTCTCCCCTGGCACCGCCCGCCAGGGCAGGTGTAGCGACGATGAAGCAATCCAAATCGGGCGCTTTCATCCGCACTCCTCAGACTCAGGGACAGCCTCTCAACGGTCCCATTCAAATCGGCGGACGCGTCGCCGAGCACATGGTGCAGACCGCGTACAATGCCCAACACCGAATCAACTGGCATTGGGAGCTGCCTTCGTATCTCGTCACCAAAAACATTGCAGGCGGACTCTTCATGCTCTTAAGTCTCGGTTCGATGTTCAACATCTTCAACTTCGATTCGCTGACCTTCCTTGCGGCTGGCTTCACTGCGATGGTCTTCATGCTCATCACGACCATCCTGCTCATCAAAGACCTCTCGCAGCCCAAACGCTTCTTGAACATTTTATTGCGCCCGCAGTGGAAGTCATGGGTAGCGCGCGGCGCATACATCATGGTCACATTTACGGCGGTTGCAGGTCTGTGGTGGCTGCTCGAAGCGGGCGCGTTCTGGAACATCCTCCCCGCTGAGTTTGTCGCGGGCATTCGCCCCATCGCTGCATGGACTGTCTTCCCCTTTGCGTTGGGCGTCGTCATCTACACCGCCTTCCTGCTCGGTCAAGCCGAAGGGCGTGACTTATGGCAGAGCAACCTTCTGCCCTTCCAACTCTTCGCCCAATCCATGATGGTGGCAAGCGGAGTCTTTCTTGCGCTAGGCGCGTTCGCCAATTTTCCCGCCAATTTGCGCGCAATTCTCTCAATCCTCTTCCCATCCTCAATTGCCGTCAACCTCCTCCTCACCTTTGCAGGCAAACTCAATTCCTTCCCGTCCGAAGTCGCCCTGCTTGGTTACCGCGAAATGACGCACGGCAAATTCCGCAACCATTACTGGTGGGGCGGCATCGCATTGGGGCATATCATCCCGCTTGTGCTGATGATCGCCTTCGCGCCCGCGCTGCCTATCGCTGTGCTGGCTACACTGGTTGGCTTGTTCTTCTACGAATATGCCTTTGTGATGGCGCCGCAGTATGTTCCGAATTCGTAAAGCAACGCGGTGGTCGAGCAGGGCGGAGGGTTGAGTAGCCGCGAAGCGGCGTATCGAAACCCGAAGCCCGTATCGAGACCACCAGTTTTCAGGAAATGTTCCGTTTTCATATAACATGTTGGTCTCGATACGGCGGAAGAACACCGCCTACTCGACCAACGGAGTAACTTATGACCAAAATCCCTCAAACCTCCGCAGGCACCGCCGTCCCACAATTTGCGGACTCCGACCGCAAGCCCATCAAACTGACCGAAGTCGTCCACCCTGATGGGCGCATCAGCCAGTATCCGCCTCCTGAAGTTTGGGATGACTGGGTCGAATGGGACGGCAAGGAATGGCCCAAGCGAGTTGCGCGGCGATACACGCTCGTGCCGACCGTCTGCTTCAACTGCGAAGCGGCGTGTGGACTGCTTGCCTACGTGGACAAGGAAACATACGAGATTCGCAAACTCGAAGGCAACCCCGTCCACCCTGGCTCGCGCGGACGCAACTGCGCCAAGGGACCCGCGACTCACAACCAAGTCTATGACCCCGAGCGGATTTTGTATCCGCTGAAGCGAGTGGGCAAGCGCGGCGAAGGCAAATGGGAGCAAATCTCATGGGAGCAAGCGCTGACCGAAATCGCCGAGAAAATGCGCGAGAGCAAACTGCGCCGCCCGAACGGGATCGTCTATCACGTTGGTCGCCCTGGTGAAGACGGATACACCAACCGCGTCGTGCAGACCTGGGGCATGGACGGTCACAACAGCCACACCAATGTTTGCTCTTCATCATCCCGCGCGGGATACAACTTCTGGTGCGGACAAGACCGCCCCAGCGCAGACTTCGCCAACGCAAGAGTTATCCTCTTGGTCTCCAGTCATCTCGAAACGGGACATTACTTCAACCCGCACGCCCAGCGCATCATCGAAGCCAAAACGGACGGCGCGAAACTCATCACCTTCGACCCGCGCCTCTCGAACACCGCCTCCATGAGCGATGTCTGGCTGCCGACATATCCAGGCAGTGAAAACACGATTCTGCTTGCGATTGCAAATCATCTGATTCAAAATAATCTCTACAACAAAGACTTCGTCCGCAAATGGGTCAATTGGAAGGAAACATTAAGTGCAGTGGTCAGTGGACAGTTGACAGTGAACAGTAGCGAGTTGGCAGAAAAGATTCGTACTGCATTGGCAACGCCCAAAGACCTTCGACCTTCGACTTTCGACGTTGAACTCTTCAACCTGTTTGACGAATTACTGAAAGACCTCTACGCCGAATACACCCTCGAACGCGCCGCGCAAGAATCCGAAGCGCCCATCGAGCGCATCCAAGAGACCGCGCGACTCGTCGCCAACTGTGAGGGGAAACTTGCCACGCATGTCTGGCGCTCTGCGAGTGTTGGCAATCTCGGCGGATGGCAGGTCGCGCGCTGCCTCTTCTTCCTCAATGTCCTCACGGGAAGCGTTGGCAACAAGGGCGGCACGTCCATGACCAATTGGAATAAATTCGTTCCCAAGCCGTTCAAAGGCGCGCCCGCTCCCGAAACGTGGAACGAACTGCACTACCCCATCGAGTATCCGCTCGCGCATTACGAGATGTCCGTCATTTTGCCCCACATGCTCGAAGAAGGCCGCGGCGACATCGACGTTTATTTCACGCGCGTCTACAACCCGATGTGGATCAACCCCGACGGCTTCGTATGGCTCAAGGCGCTCAAGCGCGAAGACTCGAAGATCAAATGTTATGTCGCGCTAACACCCACATGGAATGAAACCGCATGGTTCGCCGATTACGTTCTGCCCACGGGTCACGGACCCGAGCGTCACGACCTCATGAGTCAGGAAACGCATTCGGGTCAGTGGATTGCGTTCCGTCAGCCCGTGCGCCGCGTGGCGATGGAACGCGCGGGCATCAAGGTTGATTTCACCTATCAAGCCAACCCTGGCGAAGTGTGGGAAGAGAACGAGTTCTGGATTCAACTTTCCGCGAAGATGGACCCCGATGGTTCGCTCGGCATTCGTCAGTGGTTCGAGTCGCCGTATCGTTCTGGCGAGATCATCACCGTGGACGAATATTATCAATGGATCTTCGAGAACTCAGTGCCTGGACTCCCGGAGGCCGCGGCGAAGGAAGGATTGACTCCGCTGGCATACATGCGCAAGTACGGAGTCTTTGAGGTCAAGAAGGAAAATTATTCTCCCTTCGACAAAACGATTTCCCCTACGGGGACTTCGCATACTCCGCCTGAGGCTGGATTCCGTTTCGATGAGCATGACCGCGCCTTAGACTCTTCTGGCGCAATCGTCGGTCTCATGGTGGATGGACAACCCAAGGCTGGCTTTGATACGCCCTCGAAGAAACTCGAATTCTTCAGCGACACGCTCGCGGACTGGGGCTGGAGCGAGAAGGAATACGTCATTCCCTGGGCAGTGAAGAGTCACGTCCACCCCGATAACATCAACCGCGAAAAAGGCGAGATGATCCTTCTGCCGAACTTCCGTTTGCCAACATTGATTCACACTCGCAGCGCAAATGCGAAATGGCTGTATGAAATCTCGCACAAGAATCCCATCTGGATGAATCCCGAAGACGCGCAAAGACTCGGGCTCAAAACAGGCGATCTTGCCAAAGTGGAAACTGAAATCGGTCACTTCGTGGATACGGTTTGGGTCACCGAAGGAATCAAGCCAGGCATCATCGCCATCAGTCATCACCTCGGACGTTGGCGCTTGAACGAAGATAAAGGCGTGAGCAAAGGCTCGTCCAACCTTGTGGAACTGCACGACGACGGCAAAGGCGGCTTCCTCATGCGCGTCATCCACGGCGCGACGGCTTGGAACTCATCCGATCCCGATACCAGCCGCATCTGGTGGAGCAACGTAGGCGTGAATCAAAATCTTGCTCACGCGGTTCATCCCGACCCTATCAGCGGAGTCCACTGCTGGCTGCAAAAGGTGTTCAGCGTCCGCAAGGCGGAAGCGGGCGAAAAAGCAGGCGATCTGTTCGTGGATACGAACAAGTCCATGACAATCTACCGTCAATGGCTCGCCATGACCCGCCCCGCTGATAAAATTAGCCCCGATGGGAATCGCCGACCCTATTGGTTGTCGCGTCCTCTCAAACCGACGAAAGAGGCGTATAAATTACCGAAGTAGAAAACCTGACAGGTTTCCTCAGGGGTCACTCCTTCCATAACTCTCGTGCAGGCAGTGAGCCGTGACTTCCATGGTGTCTTATAAAACCTGTCAGGTTCGACCCGCCCCCTCGAAACAGAATCAACCATCCCTGAGTCCGAAGCGGACTTCTCATCCAGCGAAAGAAAAATCTCATGGCAGTCAAATCCTCGAAAGCAAAAGAACAACAACCCCAGGATTCCGAAGAACCCGTCTGGACTTATCGCGGGTATAAACTGAAAAGCGGCGAATTCGTCACCGCGATGGTGCATTTCTTCCGCGCCGAGATCCAGCGCGCCAACGTCTGGAGGCAACGACTCGACACGACAACAAACTGGGCAGTTGTTGCAACAGGTGCGACGCTTTCCATTGCGTTCAGTCAACCGGGGGTGCATCACGGCATAATCCTGTTGAACACATTGCTGGTAATGTGGTTTCTCTTCATCGAGGCGCGGCGATATCGCTATTACGAACTGTGGAGTTACCGCGTGCGCCTGATGGAAACGGATTTCTACGCCGCCATGCTCGTGCCGCCGTTTCATCCCTCGCCGGAGTGGGCGGAGAGCCTGGCTGAAAATCTGCTCGCCCCCAGTTTTCCGATCTCGATGTGGGAGGCGTTTGGGCGCCGGTTGCGAAGGAATTACTTCTGGATCCTTCTCATCCTTTATGCCTCGTGGGTCGCCAAGATCTGGCTGTTCCCTGATCCCGCTTCGAGCATTGAGGATTTCATTGCCCGAAGCGCGGTGGGGCCGGTTTCGGGAGAGATTATGATCCTGCTTGGCATTGCGCTATATCTCTCGCTTGCACTCATTGCCATTGGCACTGTCACCATGACGCGCGCCACAGGCGAGATCCTGCCTCGTTTTGGCGAAGAGGTCAACATCACTGACAGGGATAGACCCAAGGGGTTGCGCGCGTGGTTTGCGCCGCGTCATCGCCGCCGTCAGCTGCTGGCGCTGGTTATCACCGCCAGAGCGGAGGAGGTTGCAAAGCGCATACTGACAGACCTGGGACGCGGCGTTACAGCCGTGAAAGGGAAAGGCATGTACACCGGTGCAGAACGCACCGTTCTGATGTGCGCGCTGACCGTCACCGAGGCGCATAATCTGAAATCTGCTGTTGCAAAGGAAGATCCGCAGGCATTTGTAATCGTCTCTCCTGCACAGGAAATCCTGGGACGAGGCTTCATCCCGCTCGAGGAGGAAGATGCGCAATCTTGACCTTATCCTTCAGGAAAGCGCGCAGCGACACAGGCATCTCTGTCCGCGGCAGGTATTGGGGGCGCGCATGGCGTTGTATGCATCGGAATTGCTCGGGCTGGACCTGCCGATCGCAGACAAGCGTCTGCTTGTGATTGCCGAGACGGACGGATGCACCGTGGACGGATTGATCGCCGCGACGGGGTGCCGCGTCGGAAGCCGCACGCTTCGCATCCTGGACTTTGGGAAGGTTGCCGCGACATTTACCGATACCTCCACTGAGACATCCATCCGCATCGCGGCATCCCGCCAATCCCGTTCTCTCGCGTTAAAGTATGCATCCCATGCGCGCAACCGCTGGGAGGCAATGCTGCTTGGTTATCAAGTGATGCCTGCGGAGGAACTGCTCGTTGCCCAGCCCGTGCGCCTGGAGATGCCCCTGTCGAAGATCATCAGCAGGCCGGGCAAAAAGGCGGTTTGCGGGCACTGCGGAGAAGAGATCATCAACGGGCGCGAAATCTACAGCCACGGCGCAGTGCTTTGTCATACCTGCGCCGGGGAGGGCTATTATCGGATTACCCCGCCTGAATTTGTTCGACGATCTTGAAAAACAGGCTCACCACGCGGGGATCGAAATGTTTGCCCGATTGCTCCCGTATGTACGCCAGCGCCTGTTCCGCTGTCCACGCAGAGCGATATGAGCGGTCGGATGTCAGGGCATCCCAAACGTCCACGACCGCGAACAGGCGCGCCGCCAATGGGATCTCCTCACCTATCAACCCGCGCGGGTAACCAGAACCGTCCCATTTCTCGTGATGACAGAAGGGGATATCGAGCGCCGGATGCAGATATTCGACGGAACGAAGCATATCGTAGGCGAACTGCGGATGTTTACGCATGATCACCCACTCATCCTCCGTCAATTCGCCCGGCTTCTGCAGAATCGAATCTGGAATTCCCAGTTTTCCCATGTCGTGAAGAAGGGCGCCGCGTCGAAGGTGCGTCAATTCGCTCTCGCTCATGCCGAATTCCCTCGCAAGTCTCACCGTCAGGTCAGCCACGCGGCGGCTGTGACCTTCCGTTTCCCTGTCGCGCAGATCCATGGCATGAGACCAGCCCTCGATCGTGGCTTCGTAGGCAGAGAGGAGTTGGGCGTGCATCTCGCGCAGTTTCGTGCGTTCCTTGACCAATTTGTGGTAGCGATTGAGACGCGTGATGCCAAGCAGGCGGGCGCGCAATTCGAAGCGGTCGAAGGGCTTGGAGATGAAATCGTCCGCCCCGGCTTTCAACGCGGTCAGCATGGATTCACGGTCGTCCAGCGCGGTGAGAATGATGATGGGGATTTCCGCCAGTTGCGGGTCATTGCGGATATGCTGGCAAACCTCGTACCCGGTCATGCCCGGCATCATAACATCCAACAGGATCACATCCGGAAGCAGGCGCCTTGCCTTTTCGATTGCCTGCCTGCCATTCTCCGCCATCTCGAGGGTATAGCCTTCGCCTTCCAGCACGGATTGAAGTGTTTCGCGGCCCGCATACTCATCATCAACGATCAGAACTGTACTGCTCATAAACATCTCCTTGGAACAAACTCAACTAATCATATCCGCTCTCAATGAATTTCTCATTGGGGGAAAACCCCAGTTTTGCAATTCCCGGCTTTTCATTTTTGTGAGGAATAATTCATAATTGATTTCCTCCGAAAGAGCGTCCCCTGTGCCACCATTGAAACTGCCGTTCCAGCGCATACACATCGCCATGCTCGCTTCGCTGGTTGTACCCTCCCACCAGTTGGGCCACTTCCTGCTCATAGACTTTGTACGCCAAAATCCGACGATAGGTATTGTGATGAGGCATTCTCGACCAGTTCAGACACAACAGCCTGACCAATTCTTCTTTTCGATGTTTGGCCCACTCCGCAATCCCCATCGGCTTATCTTCCCCACACAACTTCGCCAGCACCACAATCATGAGCACGGCTTCCAACTCATACCGTTTCCCATTGGCTCCCCGAAGGTCGGTTAGTTTGCATAAGCGGTCATACACACTTCCCTTGTCAAATTCCATCCCTTGA
>CAYQOF010000143.1:0-1529 GCA_964419035.1 uncultured Anaerolinea sp.
TCGTGCGCGGCGGCGGCTTTGGCGGCGGCTTCGATTTCCTTTTGAGTCGCATCGGGTTTGCCGAAGGCGATGTTCTCGCGGATGGTGCCGCTGAAGAGGGTTGTTTCCTGCAACACAATGCCGATCTGCGAACGGAGCGAGTCGAGCGTTACATCGCGCAGGTCGTAGCCGTCAATCGTAATCTTCCCTTCGCTGGGATCATAGAAGCGCGGCAGTAAATTGATAATGGTAGTCTTGCCCGAACCCGTCGCGCCGAGCAGGGCGATGGTCTCGCCCGACTTCGCATCGAACGAGACGTTGTTTAACACAGGCTCGCCGCCGCTGAAATAACGGAAGGTGACGTTCTCGAATTTGACATTCCCTTTCACATCAGGCAGTTTGATCGCATCGGGCTTGTCCACGATGTCGGACCTGGCGTCGAGAATCTCGAAGATGCGCTCGGCAGACGCGCCCGCCTGTCCCATTTGCGTGACGATCATGCCGAACATCATGATGGGGAAGAACAGGTAGATGAGATACAGCGAGAACTCCTGCCACGCGCCGAGCGTCAGCGCGCCTGTGACGATCTGTTTGCCGCCCACGTATAAAATGGCGGCTTGCCCGAGGTTGGCGATCAGGAACACGAACGGGAACATGAACGTGAACAACCGCGAGACCGCTATCTGCTGGTTCATCGTGTCGTCCGCGGCGCGCGTGAACTTGGCGTGTTCCTCCTTCTCGCGCGTGAACGCCTTGATGACCTTGATACCCGCCAGGTTTTCCTGTAACACGGTATTCAAATGCGACAACTTCTGCTGCACCTTCGTGAACATCGGCTGGGCGAGGCTGGCAAAGACGATGAAGGTCACGATGGCAACAGGCAATATCGGCATCGCCGTCCATGCCAGCGTGACGTTCGACGTGAACAAAATGATGACCGTGCCAGACAGCAGGATCACCGCGCCGACGAGTTGCAGCAATCCCTGCCCGATGAACAGGCGCACCTTCTCCACATCGTCGGTGGCGCGGATCATCAACTGTCCCGTCTGGTTTTTGTCGTGATACGAGAACGACAGGTTTTGAATTTTGGCGTACAAATCATTTCGCAAATCGTAGGCGACGGACTGCGAATTCTTCTCCGCCCAGAACGCCTGTAAAAAGGAGAAGAGACCGCGCAGCGCGGCGAAGATGACGATGGCGACGATGGCGTTGATGAGCAATTTCGGCGCGTTGACGACATCCGCCTCCAACTGGACTTTGAGTTGGTCCAGCGTTAAGGACATGTCCCGCCCCGTGGCTTCGAGGATCTTCGGCAGCGCCGCGATGAGGTTTGCGGGGACTTGGTCAATGGCTTTGAGGATCTGATCCGCAATGTAGCCGCTTGTCACCGCATCAATGACGTTTCGCACCATGCGCGGCACGGCAAGTTGCGACAGTGTGGCAATGAGCAAAAAGATATACGGTAAAAGCGCCTGACGCTTGTACCGCGTCAGGTAGCGGACGGCGCGCCCGATGCCTTTGAAGGAGGGACGCTGTCCGCGTGCGCGGGT
>CAYQOF010000143.1:1629-8216 GCA_964419035.1 uncultured Anaerolinea sp.
GCGCGGCGATCGCTCGGGTCTTCCTCGCGGACGACGAATCCGCTTTGGACGAGTTTATCCACCAGTTGGCTCGCGGCGGCGGGGGTGATCTCGAAGCGTTCGCTGATATCGGAGATTCCGCACGCGCCCTTGTGATGCAACTGCATCAGGATGCTGAACTGCGGCATCGAAAGTCCCGTGGACTTGGCGAACAGATGCCAGCCGCGCATCGAACGACTCATGAAAACGTCCATCCAGGCGCGCAGGGATTGGTTGAATTGGGGGGAATTCGCCATAGTTAAGCCTTCTTTTTAGTTAAGCGGGCTTAACTTTATGCCTGAATTAAGTTTTGGTCAAGAGGCAGGAGAATAAGAATATTGTAAGAAGTTTAACCACCCTGCTCTTCAAGAGCATACGCAATCGCCTGCTCTATCGTCATGGCGCGACCTTGCGCTACAGCTTCAGCGAATGCCGTTTCCCCCAGCGCGGCGCGGCAGCGCTCAAGCACCGATTCAAATTCTGCAGCCAGCCCCTGACTCCACATACCTGGATGCATTGTATCGTAGGCAGCCTTTGCCGCCCAGAACAAAGAAACTGTCCGTGCGGGACTTCCCAGGTATTCTGCAGCCTGACCCAAGCGGTAGAACGCACCAGCGATTTCGTATTTGGCGTCAAATTGGTGCGCGATGGTCAAGGCATCTCGTAATGTTTCCACCCCCTGCCGGGTTGCTCCCAACCTGATTTGGGTAACACCGATGAACCGCAAAGCTACACCCATAAAATATCTTTCGCCAAGTTTTTTGAATATGGCGCAGGCTTGTTCAAGTATTGGAAGTGCAGGCGCAAAATCCTTTTGCATGAAAGAGTTCCAGCCTAGAAGAAATACTGTATAGGCATATCCCCATTCATCCTGAGACTGTTGAAACAACAGCCTGCATTCCTCAAGAACCGGCTGCGCCTCCGCAAACTTTCCTTCTATGGCCAAATTCAGCCCAATCATGGACAGGGCGCGGGCGCTGTTATGTGTATCGTTATGGGCACGCGCAATCGTGAGGGCTTGTTCAGCGTATGACACCACTTGGCCGTTCTGAATTTGGGCGACGACGGGCTGTCCAAGCAAATGTTTATGATGTTGCACTTGTGTGAGAACCTCGGCTTGTGCGTCCGGGTAGAAAGATACATCCGGTAATTCCAAAACACGCAATAATGATTGCACTGCTGCGACATGATCGGAACAAATATGCCAGAACCAGTCGAGTTTGCGGGCCATGTGCAAGGCTGCTTCGGTCTGTTTTGTTTCAATTGCCCAATCGAGGGCGACGCGTAGATTATTACGCCTGACGCGCAAACGATTAAGCCATTCGAGTTGATTATGCCCAAACAATTCCTGATTTGCCTTTTCAGCCAACGCAAGAAAAAAAGCCAGGTGCCTGTTGCGGATTTCAGTTTCCTCACCGGATTCTCTTAAACGATCAAGAGCATACTCACGAATTGTCACCAGTATCTCATACTGATCGTCATTGGATTCATTTGCCACCCGACGTATCAGGCTCTTATCCAGAAGTGATGTAAGCAATTCAGGCACGGGTCTCTCAGTAAAACTGCGCCCAAACATCGCTTCGGTATCCTGCAATGCAAAGTTGCCTGAAAACACACACAGGCAGGCAAATAGCTTTTGTTCCTCGGCGGAGAGCAGGTCGTAACTCCACTCAACCGCATTCTTCAAGGTCTTCTGGCGAGTGGATGTGGCGCGCATGCCATCGGCGGTCAATATAAAATGACCACTCAAGCGTTCCAGCAACGTCTGGGGAGACATCAAGCGCATTCGCGCCGCGATCAGCTCAATGGCTAATGGCAAGCCATCCAGTTGGGCACAGATGGCAGAGACCATTTTGATATTTTCACTATCGAGCACAAAATCGGGTCGTACGGCGCGGGCACGTTCGGCAAACAACGTCAGCGCGGGGAACCTGGAGGCGGTTTCCATATTTATGAAGGAATTCTCTTCGGGAAGCTCGAACGCGGGCACAGGGTAAAGCCATTCGCCGAGGATACGAAAAGACTCGCGGCTGGTGGCAAGGATCTTTAAACGGGAACAGGCTGAAAGGAGGAAGGAAGCGAGCGAGGCAACACCTTCGATGAGGTGCTCGCAATTATCCAGGACAATCAGCATTTGCTTCTGTCCAATGCTCTGTTCGAGCTGAGCTTCGGGCGTGTTGTCACCTCTTTCCATATAACCCAGCGCTTGAATGATGGCTGAGGGGATCGAATGGGGATCATCCAACAATGCCAGCGCGACGAAGAAAACACCATCGGGGAAATCATGCAGGGAAGCACGTGCCAACTCGATGCTCAAGCGTGTCTTTCCGATCCCCGGTGGACCCATCAACGTGACGAGACGAATATCATCCCTGGATAGGTATTCGAGAACAAGGGCGATCTCTTTTTCACGGGCAATCAACGATGTGGTTGTGGCCGGGATATTCGAACGAGGAGATTTGCCCGTAGTGCCCCACAGCTGCTCTTCATCCGCATCAGGAGGGGCGGATTGCCAATCGCCGCGTGCAAAATGTATAAATGACTCTCGTTCATTCTGGGGAATGTTGAAGAGATCCGCCAGCTGCCCCGCAATTTGCACGGACGGGCGGCGTTCCTCGTCTTCGATCTTACGGACGGTCGCCGCGGAATATCCTATGCGTTCCGCCAATTCCTCGCGCGTAAAGTCCAGCGCCTTACGCTTGAGTCTCAGCCAGCGGCCAAAAGAATGATGTTCCATTCAACTCAACCTATTCTGACTAATATTACCAATATTGTCACACTTTTTGTCACATTTATTGTGACCAATGGGGAAAGGCGATTTGCTACAGTATTGATACAGAGGCCAACCCGGGTTTCTGAAAACATTATAACTGGAGGTACCATGAAAAAGACTCTCTTTACCCCTGTCATTGCCTTGACACTCATCGCTGCACTGGCAGGCGTGGCATATGCCGCCACCGGCATCACCAACCCGGCGGTACTGCGCGACCTGGCGCAGGTGCGGGCTGCCACCGCCCAGTTCCAACGGTCCGAAGCGGCTGGAGCGGCCGGTTATGTCAACGTGAACGATGAATGCGTGGCTCACCCCGAATTGGGCGCCATGGGCTTCCATTTTGTCAACTTCGGATTGGTTGACCTGGAACTGGATGCACTGCAACCGGAGATTTTGGTCTATGCCCCCAGTCCCAGCGGCAACTTGAAGTTGGTGGCGGTGGAATATGCCGTCCCCATCGAGCCGTGGGATGCAAATAACAGCAACCCGCCGATGGTGTTGGGACAGCACCTTCATGCCAATCCGATTCTGGGTCTCTACGTTCTGCACGCCTGGATCTGGCAGAACAACCCAGCCGGGATCTTCGAGGACTGGAACCCGAGCGTTTCATGTTGACACACGGGAAGATCATTCTCCCGTAGGGGGCAATCTGCACTTGATCAAGCCTCGCGGACTCTCACCCGCGAGGCTTTGTGTCACTCATCCAACCCTAACGCAGTTGCCTGCCCAATCATAACGACACCTCTCTGCAAAATTCACGAGAAGGCAGTAAGATGTCATGGAAATCGGTTTGCGTTCCACGATGTGAAGGACGGATTCAAGGAACTTCACACCTGCTTCAAACGTTGGGATAGTATGGAAAATATCTTCGTCAGTTATTCGCGCAAGGACATGGACTTCGTCCGCAAACTGGCAGGCGATCTCGAAAGCGCGGGCTACGATGTTTGGTGGGATATCGCCGACCTGCGCGGCGGCGACGATTGGGTGCGCACGATCCCTGATGCGATTGCATCGAGCCAGCATGTCATCGTTGTGCTCACGCCGAATTCGGTGGAATCCGAATGGGTGAGAAGGGAGTACACCCAGGCGCTGGCTTTGCGCAGGAAGATCGTCCCGATCATGCTCGAGGCGTGCACCGTGCCTTTCGCGCTCAACACGATCAATTACGTGAACTTCATGGCGGGAGAGTATGCGGACAATTTCAACAATCTCTCATCCGCGCTGGGATTCACCGGCGAGCCGCCGGCTGTCGCGCCGCTTGAAAAGCCGGGATCGGGAGTCCCATTCGCACTTCGCAAATACGCCTCGCTCATCATTGTTGGATTCATCCTGCTCCTTGCTTTTGCTTTGATCGCCATCCCCTCGCTGGTTTCGGCGCAAACCCCAACCCCGACCCCGACTCCAACGCTTTCTCCATCCGGGACGCCGACTGGGACCCCTTCGCTCACGCCGACCGCCAGCGCGACAACCACATCTTCACCGACGTCCACCTCTACACAGACCGTCACTCCCACCAAACCATCGCCGACGCCATCCATCACAAAGCAACCCTTCGAGACGTTGACCTATTGCGTCAATTCGCTCTACGCGTTCACCATCAACGTGCGCTCCGGTCCCGGCACGAATTACGCAGTGCTGGGGGAACCGCTGCATAACGGGACATGTCTTGCTTTTCGCGCGGTCAACGAGGAGGAGACCTGGCTTCTTATCGCGCCCGGTCAGACCGCCCCGGCGCTTCAACAATACGAAGGAGGCTGGATCTTCCGTGAATTGCTTGGTCTGGGGCTGACGAGTCCCATTGACCTGCCCGCTGTCACACTGACTGCCACTCCCACACCATCACGGACACCGACCATTACCCCCACCGAAACGCCGCCGGCCGCGACAGATACAGATACGCCAACCCCCACTCCCTGAACCTATTCGGTTTCCAGGCTTGCCCGGGCATCGTCACATTCCTCGTCGAATCCCTTCGGGTGAAGGAATGTAGTTTCGTTTTCCTTCAAGCGTTCCGTTACAACCTCCACAATATCGCGCGAACGGATGAGGCGCGCCTCTGCACGTCCCACCTTGCCGCGTTTCTGCAATCCTCTTTCGTCCAGCCATCCATCCACAAGAGCGAAGTTCTGGCAGCAGTGATCAATTTCGCGATACTCGAAACGGGTCGGTTTTCCATCCTTGAGTATCGTGAGGTATTTCTCGCACCGGTAGCGCACGCCGGCAAGGTTCTCAGCCAGATGAATGGTCGTGTTCGCATCGTGACCAACTCCCAGAAGAAGAACCTGCCCATTCAATTCATATACTCTTCCCACCGGGCTATCCAATCCATGAGGGACATCCATGGGATGTGGAGCGGTGATTCTATCCGCCAACGGACCCACAGCCGCGAAGGCATGGTTGTTGTCACTGCGCAGGACGCCCGGCAATCTCCAGAAAGTGTCTGCCACGACGCCCATTTCCGGGCAGGGGGTCTTCGCTTTGTCAAAGGGATGATCATCGTCGTAACTCATGCTGGGCATCACGAGCGTTCCTGCGGGAGCGAGCGCGGCGCGCAGCGCCAAGATCAAACCGCTCGGTCCGCCCTCGACCGGTCCGACCTTCGAGAATGCGGTGTGGACGAGAAGCGCTCCGCCCGGCTGTACGCCGAGATCGAGAAGTTGTTGGTTCAATGTCTCCATGCTGGTCATTTGCTCACGGATAAACCCTCCCAAATATAACCGTTCGAGCAGGATTCGTGAGGGGAGCCGGGATCATGAGGCATGACATCCTCAAGGTCAAGCGCTTCTTAACGCGAATGACGCGAAATGGGCGAAAGACGCGAATGTATTTTGCGTAATTCGCGTTGGAGCCGCGCCACAACTGCATGGAAACAAAGGGGATGATCGTCAGAGACGGGAGAGGCTTGAGGAAACGGGAACAGATCCCCCTGAGAAGGAAGCGGGTTCACCATCCCATTGATGTTTGTCATCGGAACGAGGGAGTCACGGATGATATAATCCGCTCAATATTTCAAACTCAAGCGAGGCAGGCATGGCATATCAAAACGTGAAAGCCCCCGAAGGCGGGGCAAAAATTTCGATCATGGAGGGGAAGTTGCAGGTTCCCGATAATCCGATCATCCCGTTCGTGGAGGGCGACGGGACGGGACGCGACATCTGGCGCGCGTCGGTGCGGGTGTTCGATGCGGCGGTGGAGAAGGCGTACGGGGGCGCGCGCAAGATCCACTGGATGGAAGTGTACGCGGGAGAAAAATCCTTTCGGATGTTCCAGAGCTGGCTGCCCGATGAGACGACCGAGGCGTTCAAGGAATTTCTCGTGGGGATCAAGGGCCCGCTCACGACTCCCATCGGAGGCGGCATCCGTTCATTGAACGTGACCCTCCGCAAATTGCTGGATCTGTACGTCTGCCTGCGGCCCGTGCGCTGGTACAAGGGCGTGCCTTCGCCGGTGCGGCATCCCGAATACGTGGACATGGTCATCTTCCGCGAGAACACGGAGGACATTTATGCGGGCATCGAGTTCGCGAACGGGACGGAGGAAAACAGGAAGTTCAAGGAATTGTTCGAGGAGGCGTTCCCGAAGGAGTACGCCAAAATGCGCTTCCCCGAGACTTCGGGCATTGGTTTGAAGCCGGTTTCGGTGGAAGGCACAGAACGATTGGCGCGCGCCGCGATCACGTATGCTTTGTTGAACAAGCGCAAGAGCGTGAACTTCGTCCACAAGGGCAACATCATGAAGTTCACCGAAGGCGCGTTCAAGGATTGGGGCTACGCGCTCGGCAAGCGCGAGTTCCGCA
>CAYQOF010000144.1:0-8179 GCA_964419035.1 uncultured Anaerolinea sp.
ATATTCCTGAGGAACCAGCCCGTACAGGAACGCGCCTTCCAGCCATTGGTCGAGATCGCCCAGATGGAACCCGACTCGTCGAAGTGGGGCGTGAACTTCCCGAACCAATACACAACCTTCCTCAAGACCGAAACCAACAACGTGGATACGACCTACGGCGGTTCGTCCGCCTTCTCCTGGCTGGAGCGTGACCCGCGCCAACTCATCCTTTTTGCGGGTATGCCGTTCAGCAAGGAGTACAATGACGACCGCGGTCACATGAAGTCACTGGAGGACGTCAATAACACCAAACGCCTCAACTTGAACCGCGACGACCCGAAGCGCACCCCAGGGACCTGCTACTCGTGCAAAACCTCTGATAACCCGGCGTTGTGGGCGGAGATGGGCATGGCGGAATACGACAAGATGTTCTTCGGCGACCTCAGCCCGAGGGTGAACAATCCCATCGGGTGCGCGAACTGTCACGAGGCGGGGACGATGCGATTGATCGTCACCAACCCCGCGCTGGAGGAGGCACTCGAAGCGCAGGGCAAGGATTGGACGATGTTTACGCGTCAGGAAATGCGGTCGGTCGTGTGCGCCAACTGCCATGTGGAATATTATTTCGCGGGTCCCGGCAAGTACCTGACCTTCCCATGGGCAAAAGGAACACGTATTGACGAAATCTGGGAGTACTACGAGACCACTCTCTTCGATGGTGTCCGCTTCTCCGACTGGACTTATCCCGAAGCCGGCACGCCCATGCTTAAAGTCCAGCATCCTGAATACGAGCTCTACGTCGCAGGTTCCACGCATTTCAACGCGGGCGTTGCCTGCGCGGACTGTCACATGCCGTACGTGCGCGAGGGCGCGGCGAAGTATTCCACGCATGATGTCCACAGCCCATTGCTCAACCCGCAACTGGCTTGCGGACAATGTCACACCAACACGGATTACGTCGTCCGCCGCGTGAACCTGATCCAGGAACAGGTCTTCAACACCAAGATCGCCGCCGAGGACGCGATTGTGGACGCCATCAACGCCATCAAACTTGCCGCCGCGAACCCGAATGCCGACCAGGACTTGTTGAACCAGGCGCGCGACCTGCACCGCAAATCACAGTTCATGTGGGACTTCGTCTCTGCCGAGAATAGCATGGGCTTCCACAACCCTGAATATGCGCTCAAGATTTTGGCTGAGTCCACAAACCTTGCAAGACAGGCGCAGATGCTCGCGGCGCAGTCGGTAAACGACCTGTCCCTGCTGGAGACAGGCATCTACGACAAAATGGATCCCAAGCCGACGCCGCCACAATAGTACAAACGTGTCACCGAAAAGACGCCGTCCAGCCGAACGGCGTCTTTTTATTTCGGGAACATTCCAGAAATGCCTTTCGTCAAGCCTGCAAAAGGAGAATAGAAATGAAAAAGATACTTCTTATCGTTACGGCATTTGTGCTGGCGGCTTGCTCCGCCGGCCCGCCGGGTGAATTCGAAAGCAATCTCCAGAAATGGGCGAAAGCCGATCTATCGCATTACCGTTACGAATTGTTCATCGGGTGCTTTTGCATTTTCGTCGAGAACATGCCGCTCGTCATCGAAGTGAAGGATGGCGAAGTTGTTTCCATGGCTTTCAAGAATGGAAGTGAGATCAACCCCGATTTTACCGAGTTGTTCGGGCGCTTTGCAACGATGGATCTCATCTTTGCCGAACTCGAGGCTGGTCTCGGAGGCGAAGCGGAGAAGGTCGAAGTGAAATACGATGAAAACTACGGTTTCCCCACAGACATCTGGTTCGACTATATCCTCCAAGCCGCCGACGACGAATTGTCATTGACTGTTTCAGGTTTCGAGGCGCTCCCTTAAACGGGATCAACCTCCACCTGAGGTCGAAGCGAAAAAAAGCGGACGTGAGAGAACGTCCGCTGCGCGTTTAATTGGGTTGTGTCCATTGACGCAGGACCGCGTCGTCCGCGATCTGGATGCGTCGGTCCTCGATGCGGATCGCTCCACTCTTTTCCAATTCCTTCAGGGATCGCGAGACCACCTCACGAACGGTTCCAAGACGCGCTGCGAGTTGCTCCTGGGTCCAGTGCGGACGCGAGGCGTCGGCAGGGAGTTCGGTGATCAACCGCGCCAGGCGATGCGTCACCTGGTAGAATGCCATCTCGCTCACCTTATGGACGAGGTTGCGCAGGTTTTGTCCGAACTTGCTCAGGATCTTCAACGCGAACTCGGGGTTGGTTTTCACGAGTTCGCGCAGCATGTGGGCATCCGCCACCCAGGCGCGCGTCGTTTCGAGCGCCTCCACATTGACCGGGTTCGTTCCCCCATCGAACGCCGGGACCTCATTGCATGTCGCGCCCTCCGTCAAAACGGCGATGATGTACTGCCGTCCCTGCGGCGAGATGCGGTACAGTTTGACGCTTCCGCTTTCGATGATGTGCAAGCCGGCGCACGGGTCGCCCTCCCAGAAGAGCATGTCGCCGCGATCATATTCGCGCAACTGGGTATGCGAGGCGATAGCCTGCAAAACGTCGTCGGGCAGCTCGTCGAAATATGGATTGGTGCGAAGGGTTTTCAGTTTCTCGGTTCGTTTTACTTCGATGATTTTCATGCCAACTCTAAATCTCGCCGAGAAGGACGTGGTCGGCGCCGCGGTCAATTTCCCAGGGATAGACGATGAACGCATCGGTGACCGCGGCGTAATAATCCGGGCGGACGCTTCCGAACAGGTTGCGATACGGATTGAAATGCAGGACGCAGGTCTCCGGGAAGCCGCCCGCCGCCGAGACGCGGTTCTTCACAGCCGTGATCGTGCGCCCCGAACCCCACACGTCATCCACGATGAGGGTGGGTCTGCCGCGCAGTTTGTCCTCCGCAGGGAACTGGATGAACTCGGGCCACGCGATCAATTTTGCCCTCTCGATTGCGGTTTGGGCGGGGAAATCCACAGCCGCGGTCAGGATATGCGTAATGTTCATCGTTTCGGCAAGCATGCCGCCGGGAACGATGCCGCCGCGCGTGATCATGACCATGGCGGTGAACTCGCGTTTGAACTGCGGAAGCAGGTGGTCAATGAGGCGGTCAACCTCATCCCATGTGACCATCTCACGGCGGGGTTGGGGGGGGTGTGGTTGCACGTTTTTCCTTCAGCGAACGCTCCAAATGGCATTTTCAACTTGAAATTTCCGATTCGAATTTTCAGCGCTTCGACTCCATTCGACCAAAAAACGCGGTCTCATTCCGCTCAGCGCGAATCAGCCAGGTACCGCCGCCAGCGCGATCGGGATGATGCCGATGACGGAAATGATCAGCCCGACGACCAAGGCATAGATGGACGGCTTGAGCAGGTGGCGATTTTCCACCGTATCGAGACCGGGCGAAGCAATCCCCTGCGGGGACGATGTCTCCTGTTTGCATGGGATTGCCATTCGGAGTCCGCAATGACGATGGACAATTATAGCAAATTAATCGGATCCACTTCCACCCGCCAGCCGTCCAGTTTTACATCGCGCAACAACTCCTTCGGATTCGATCCGCGCAGGACGATCTGCCAGCGATAATACCCTCCGACCTTTGCGAAGTAACACGGGACGGGACCGATCACTGACGACTGGTCGCTGATGACTGATAACTTTTCCGCGACTTTCCCCGCCTCCCTCTCAGCCGACGCCTGATCCTGGCGCCGAACCTCGAGTCTCACCAGACGCGTGAACGGAGGGTACCCCAGCCGTTTGCGTTGTTCCAATTCATATTGATAGAACCCATTGACGTCATGCTGCGCGGCGGATTGTATGACCGGATGATCCGGGTCGAAGGTTTGCAATACGACCTCCCCGCCGCGTTCACTTCGCCCCGCGCGCCCGGCAACTTGCGTCAACACTTGGAACACGCGCTCGCCCGCGAACGGGTCGGGCAGATGCAAGCCCACATCCGCCAGGACGATCCCGACGAGCGTGACGAGCGGCAGGTCGAGTCCTTTGGCGAGCATCTGCGTGCCGATCAACACATCGGCGCGGTGCGCGGCAAAGTGAGTGAGGATCATTTCGTGCGCGTCCTTTTGGCGCGTGGTGTCCCAATCCCAGCGCAGGGTGCGCACCTTGGGGAACAAGCGGTTCACCTCCTCCTCCACCTTTTCGCTTCCCAACCCATACTCGCGGATCTGTTTCCCGCCGCATTGCGGACAGGTCTTTGGCTTGCCGCGTTCGTATCCGCATTGGTGGCACAACAAGATTTGAAGGTTCGCAGGTTTGAAGGTTGACAGGTTTTCCTCTAACTTGTCAACTTGAGAACTTTTCAACTTTTCAACATGCAGTGTAAGCGGCGTTTCGCAGTTGGGACATCTCAGCACATATCCGCAATCACGGCAAAAGACATACGTCGCGGTGCCGCGTCGGTTCAGGAAGAGGATGGCTTGCTCCCCCCTTGTCAGCGTGGACTCGAGTCCCTCGAGCAGGCGCCGGCTGAAGATCCCGCGCTGACCCGCTTTCAGTTCCTCGCGCATATCCACGATGTGGACCGGGGGCATCTCCGCCTGGACGATCCGCCGCGTCAACTCCAGTCTGCGCAAGGACCTCACCCCTGTCCCCTCTCCTGCAAGGAGAGGGGAACGCTCCGCCTGATATCGTTGTTCGATCTTCGGCGTGGCAGAACCCAGCACACACACTGCGTTGCACAACCGCGCAGACTCCTGCGCCGCGCTGACCGCGTGATAGAACGGCGGCTCGGCTTGATAATACGATGAGTCGTGGCATTCATCCGCGACGATGAGACCGATGTTGAATAACGGCGTGAACAGCGCGCTGCGCGCCCCGATGATGACTTTGAGCAAACCTGCACGCGCACGCCGCCATGTATCGTATCGCTCCCCCTCTGATAACTTTGAATGAACAAGCCCGACCTGCCCGGGAAAGCGGCTCAAAAAACGGCGGACGGTTTGCGGCGTCAACGCGATCTCCGGAACGAGAACGAGCGCGTGTTTGCCGCGCCGAATCGCCTCCTGCGCGGCGCGGATGTAAATTTCGGTCTTGCCCGAGCCGGTCACGCCGTCCAGGAGGAACGGCTGAACGGGTTTCCCTCTCGAAATCTCGCGGAAACCTTTTTGAATTTCACCCCACGCGGCTTGCTGTTCTTGAGTCAATTCAACCGCGCCATTTTCCAATTCTCCAATCTCAACTCTTCCAAGCGGGTCACGAAATATCTCGCTTTCGAACAATCGTATCAGCCCGCGTTCCTCCAGTTCCTGCAAATCCGCGAGATTGCATCCGCTTTCGGCATAGACCCACGAAACGTTGACCGCGTCCTTCGTGCGGATGAGGAAGCGCAATGCCTTCTCACGCCGACTCCGCGTGGACTCGGTCTTCCCCAAATCCATCATCGCAGATCCTGCAATCTCCGGCGCGACAGCCAGTTGCGCGATTCGCACGAATTTGGGCCGCACGCGCGAGGGCGGCAACACCGAGCGCGAGGAAAGCACGCCTCTCCTCACAAGATAGCCCGCCGTCTTGCGCCAGTCCACTCTGGCGAAATACCTGTCAATCTGCCGTCCGCGCAAGGGACCGCGTTCATTCAGCAACTTGATGAGGCGTGATTCGATCGTGTTTTTTTTGGGAGACCCATCCTCAAATCGTAAATCTGCGGTCGGCAATCGTAAATCGAAAATCGTATCCACCTGCTGGCTAAGCCCGATCGGCAGAAACAAACCGACGATGGACGCCAGAGACGAGAGCGTGGACTCTGCCATCCATTCGGCTAATGCGATTTGGGTCTGGGTCAGAACGGGATCGGGATCAACCAGTTCGATGATCTCCTTTACACCAGGAACAGAGGGCTGATCAATGAATCGGAGGACCACGCCTTGAACAGTCTGCGTGCCAAACGGAACGATGACGAGATGTCCCACTCCCACCATCCCCGCCAGGGATTGGGGAACGGCGTAATCGAACACACCCGAAACAGCCGGCACGTTGACAACGATCTGAACGAAGGAGGTCATCGAGGGAGATTGTATCACTTGTGGGCAGACCGAAATTCAGCGGTTGTAACGAAAATATCTTGCCCGAACGGGGATTTTTGGGTATGCTTTGTACGATTGCGCAGGGATCATGAACGAAGCCGACACATGCCGCACCTATATTTTGCCGAAACTCAAATCTGCCGGTTGGGAGGATGATTACATTTCCGAGCAGATGGCGTTAACGCCCGGGCGGATCGTGCCCATCGGCGACAGGCACATTCGCAGGGAAGGGTTACGCCCTGATTACACCCTGTTCATTCGGCAGAATATTCCAATTGCTGTGGTCGAAGCCAAGGCGGAGTATGCCCACCCTGCGAAGGGATTGCAACAGGCAATTCAATATGCTGAAATGCTCAACGTGAAGTTTGCCTATTCGAGCAATGGCAAAGGAATCGTTGAGCATGATTTTGTTACGGGAATGGAGCGCAATCGCGATACCTTCCCATCGCCTGAGGAATTGTGGGGCAGGCTCAAAGGAACGTTCAAGTTTACAAAGCAAGAAGACGAGACAGATGCCTTGTCTCAGTATTGGCAGGAAGCGGGCGGGAAATCACCGCGTTATTATCAGCAGGCGGCGATCAATAAAGCGGTAAATGCTGTGATCGAGGAAAAGAATCGAATCCTATTGACAATGGCAACGGGGACAGGGAAAACTTTTGTCGCATTTCAGATTGTCTATAGACTTTTGAAAGCCAAGCGGAAGAGACGCATTTTATATCTTGCAGACCGTAAAGTCTTAATTCAACAGGCAAAGACCAGAACATTCTCGCCACTCGATCAGGCAATTCAAGTCATTCAGGGTAGAGCAGTAAAAAGCCGTGAAGTGTACTTTGCCTTGTATCAGGCGTTGGCAAACCCCGTGACTGGCGAGAACCTGTATGAGAAATATCCAAAGGATTTTTTTGATTTGATCATCGTGGATGAGTGTCATCGCGGGTCAGCCAATGAGTATGGCAGTTGGCGGAAAATACTGGAGTATTTTGAGTCGGCGACTCAAATTGGTATGACGGCCACGCCTCGACGCACGGATAATGTTGATACATACGACTATTTTGGCGACCCAATCTATACCTACAGCTTGCGCCAAGGCATTGACGACGGCTTCCTCGCACCGTATCGGGTGTATCGTGTGGTTCCCGATGTGGATGCGAGCGGGTTGCAGATTGACCCAGGTGTGCTGGATCGTTTCGGACGAGAGATACCATCTGATTTATACGGAACAAAAGATTTCGAGCGTATCATCTCTTTGTTGTCACGAACAGAAGTGGTTGCGAGGCATTTGACCGAATATCTCAAGCGCACGAACCGCTTTGATAAGACGATTGTGTTCTGTGTGGATCAGGAACATGCGCTGGACATGCGTATTGCCTTGAACAATGCCAATGCCGACTTGACGAAAATCCATTTGCATTATGTAGAGCGGGTGGTTTCGGACGAAGGCAAAGTTGGACGCGGGCATTTGGATAACTTCCAAGACCCCGAGAAAGAGTTGCCAGTCATTCTGACGACTTCGCAAATGCTGACCACAGGTGTGGATGCGCCAACCTGCCGCAACGTGGTGTTGTTCCGTGGCATCAATTCGATGACGGATTTCAAGCAGATCATCGGGCGCGGGACGCGGGTTTCGGAGGAGCATAACAAGTTCTGGTTCACGATTTTGGATTATGTAGGGGCAACGCAGTTGTTCTATGACCCTGCCTTCGATGGCGATCCCGTGCGGGTGACCAAGACCGAAATTGACAGCGAGGGCAACGAGACAAAGGTCGAAGACAGCGAGGAAGGGACGCTCGAACCTGAAATCGAGACCACGGATGAAGAGACAATTCGAGAGCTTCAAATGCGGTTGGGTGAACTACCCCGCAAATACTATCTCGACAATGTTCAGGTTTATATTGCAGGGGAGCAAGCCTTTGAACTTGATCCTGAAGGCAATGTGCTCAAGACGGTTGAGTTTACACAGTTTGCGAATGAGCAAATTCGCCGCCTGAATTTGACGGCAGAACACTTGAGACAGAACTGGTCGAAAGCTGAGCAACGCATTGAGATTTTGAATCAACTGCGCTCCCGCGGCATTGACCCTGACCACCTGGCGCATGTCACCCACCATGAAGAAGCCGATGCATTGGATTTATTATTACATGTTGCCTATAACGCGCCGTTGGTGACCCGCCGCGAACGGGCG
>CAYQOF010000145.1:0-3531 GCA_964419035.1 uncultured Anaerolinea sp.
GGCGTAATCCGGTTTGACAACCACACGGCCGCCGCCTCCGCTACTGCTGCTGCTGCTGACTGTGGACGTGGGCGGCACGATGACGAACGGAGTCGCTGTCGGGAGGAGGGGGGTCGGTGACGCGGGAACAGCCTCGGTCTGGGTCGGAAGCGGGGTGTTCGTCGCTTCGGGGACTACGGGTTGGGCGGCTTCCGTCTGTGCGTTTTGCGCGGCGACTGTCAGCGCGACCGATTCAGCGACCTGCCGCTGTATCTCCGCCGGGTCCTGTGTGGGAGCAGGCGCTGGCGCGCAGGCGGCAAGCAGAAAGAGGATTGTCATTGCAGAGAACAGGATTCGTTTTGCTGGTGTCATTCTTAACTCCTTGGTTGCCTGCTATTCAGCAGGTTTGGATACGCCGCCGCCGATGCCGAGCGGCTGCCACTTCTTTTCGTCCTTGAGGCGGTGCTGGGTGCCGTGACGGTCGTGTATTTCATCGAAACCTTCCGGTTTGATGAACATCTGGCCGCCTTCGAGCAAGCCGTGGATGCCAGCCTGACCGGGTTCGGGGCGTTTTTCGCCCTTGAATTTGGCGGCATCGCTGGGCAGGTAATCGGTCGGCTCTTCATAGGTGGTTACATAGCCTTCGTAGTTGCGCAGGATGATCTTGTGGTCGGACATGCTCAGCAGGTAATTTGGCATGACGGGGATCTTGCCGCCGCCGCCCGGCGCGTCCACGATATATTGCGGGACGGCATAACCGGAGGTGTGACCGCGCAAGCCTTCCATGATCTCGATGCCTTTTGCCACCGGAGTGCGGAAGTGACCTGCGCCCTCGACGAGGTCGCATTGATAGAGGTAGTACGGGCGCACACGGAGGCGGACCAGATCCTGCACCAGTTTACGCTGGATGTGGACGTTGTCGTTCACGCCCGCCAGCAGGACGGACTGGTTGCCGAGCGGAATGCCGGCTTTTGTAAGACGGTCGCAGGCTTGTTCCAGTTCCAGCGAAATTTCATTGGAATGGTTGACGTGGATGTTCATCCACAACGGGTGATATTTGGCGAGCATGTCGCACATTTCCTGCGTGACGCGCATCGGCATGAAGACCGGGACGCGCGTGCCGATGCGGACGATCTCGATGTGCGGGATTTCGCGCAGGCGGCTGAGGATTTCCTCGAGGATCTTCGGCGCAAGCACGAGCGGGTCGCCGCCGGAGAGCAGGACGTCGCGTACCTGGGTGGTGCGCTTGAGGTATTCGATCTGCATCTCGAATTCCTGCCGCGAGAAGGTTTGTCCCGGGTCGCCGACGATGCGTGCGCGGGTGCAATATCGGCAATAGGACGCGCACTGGGTCGTGACCAGCATGAGAACCCTGTCAGGATACCGGTGAACCAAGCCCGGCACGGGAGAGTGGCGGTCTTCCGCCAGCGAGTCCTCCATCATGGCGGTGAAGGACTGCATCTCCTCCGAACGCGGAATGACCTGCTTGCGGATCGGGTCGTCGGGGTCGTCCGGGTCAATCAGCGAAATAAAGTAGGGTGTGATATCCACGCGGAACAAGCCTTGCGTCTGGAGAGCCTTGCGCTCGGACTCGGTCAGCGGGATGATCTTTTCCATATCTTCGACAGTATTCAGGCGGTGACTCAACTGCCAGCGCCAGTCGTTCCATTTTTCATCGGGAACATCAGAGTAGATGGGGGCGCGCTTCGAAACAAAAGGTGTGGTCATGGGGATTTTCCTCCGAATAAAGATTAGAAACCGGACATCATTAATTCAACACACGGAAAACGCTTTGTGCGGAGGATCGTGATCGGGCCTGAAAAAGCCTGCAAACCTGATTTTCATGAGGGTATTGTAAGAGGAAACAAAAAGCCGGTCAATGTCCCCTTTTTGGATGATCGCGCCAGGGTTGGAACCGGAAACCTGTTCTCGGTGTATAACTGTCAGGAACGATCTCTCCGGAGAGACCGATTGGATGAATCCACACTGATCCGTCACGCCGCAGACGGCGATGCGGCGGCTTGGGAGCCGTTGGTGCTTGCGCATCAGGAGGCGGTTTTCAGGCTCGCCTACCTGCTCCTTGGCGATTCCGACGACGCGGAAGACGTTGCCCAGGAAACTTTTTTACGCGCCTGGAAGCACCTCCGGCGTTTCGACCCGGCGCGTCCTCTCCGCCCGTGGCTGTTGAGCATCGCCGCAAACCTGGCGCGCAACCGGCGGCGCTACGCGGGACGATACCTCGCCGCGTTGACGCGCGCCTTTCGCGAGGAACCGAAGCCGCCCGCCCTCGAGGAGAAGAGCGCGCAACATATCGAAGCAAATCATCTTTGGAAGGCGGTTCAAAACCTGAGCGTATCCGATCAGCAAATTGTGTATCTGCGCTACTTCCTCGACCTGTCCGTTGCCGAGACCGCCGAGGTCTTGCAGGTCGCGGAGGGCACGGTCAAGTCGCGCCTCAGCCGCGCGCTCGACAAATTAAGAAACATCATTCGACAGGAATTCCCTGTCCTCATCGAAGGACGTGAGGCATGAACGAGTTGGAACGCGAACTCTTCGAAGAAAAAGTTTTCACCCTCGCGAAGGGACTGGAGTACCCGCGCACGCCGGATATCGCCGGAGCGGTGAGGACGCGCCTCCGCTCATTTCCTTCTCCTGCTGGGAGAGGGGGGAGGGGTGAGGGACCTCCACGCTTCATTTCCAAAAGACTGGCTTGGTCGCTGACCCTCATCCTGATCTTGTGCTCCAGCCTCATGCTTATCCCGCCGGCGCGCGCCGCGATCCTCGAATTCATCCAGGTTGGCATCGTCCGCATCTTTCCCCGTTCCGCAGAGCCGACAGTAACCCCGGAGCCCGGTTCCATCGCCCCAATGACCGCCGCGCCTTCCTCGCCATCTGCCGCCTTGTTTACTTTTCTGGATCAAATCGCCGGGGAGACGACACTCGCGAACGCACAGCAAATGGTCGAATACCCGATCCTGCTCCCGACTTATCCTCCGGAACTGGGTCAACCCGACCATGTCTATGTGCAGGATGCAAACGGTTTTATGACGATTCTCGTCTGGGAGGATCCTCAACAACCCGGAGAGGTCATGTTGAGCCTGCACTTCATCCCGGAAGGGAGTTGGGCGGTCAGCAAATTCGAACCTCAAGTCATCGAGGGGACCAGCGTCAACGGTCGGCGCGCAGTATGGACCGAGGGACCCTACCCATTGATCCTCTCCAATGGGAACCTTGAACTCGCTCGGCTGGTGGACGGTCACGTACTGATCTGGACGGACGGCGACATCACCTATCGCCTCGAAACAAGTCTCCCGCTCGAAGAGGCAATTAAGGCGGCGGAGTCGTTGCAACCGATTCCCTAACCTCCAATCTCTAATCTCCAGTCTCCAATCAAGGAACCCTCCCGCCTCGAACGGTGTAATCAGAAAAACCGTTCAAGGAGGCTGATATGTTTCCCCGTTTTCGTATCGCGATTCTTCTTGCGCTGCTTCTCGCGCTTGCAGCCGCCATTCCGGCGTCTGCCGGGGGATGGGCGGTCATCGTGCTGGATGA
>CAYQOF010000145.1:3631-8139 GCA_964419035.1 uncultured Anaerolinea sp.
GAGATCGAAGCATTGATCGCGTTCATCAACTCAAAGTAAGTCGTTTCGCCGCTGGTCGAGTAGAGGCGTTGCAAGCGCCGCGTATCGAGACCAGTGGCGCTTTGCGACAAAACGGATAGCGAGGTTCGTCGCTGTCCGTTTTTGTTTACAAAGTGCCGCATTATTGGGTAAACTCAAAGCGCGAATTTTTGGATCACAGATCAATTCAATAAATCTACTCATTTATGAAATATGCGGCAACGATACAATCACCAAAAAGGAGATCATATGACCGACCCCGCCTCCACTCATGGACTTTGGGCTGATCTGCACCGCCCGGACCTTTCCCCCGCCGAAGCTGATTTCTCCGTCATCGGCGTTCCGTTCGATGGCGCGGCGTGTTCGCGCAAAGGCGCCGCGCTCGGTCCCGAACGGATTCGATTCTGGTCCACGCATCTGACTCCCTTCAGCGAAGACCGCACGCGCCTCGGCGAAGTGCGCATCGCGGATGTGGGAGATATTCCCATCGCGAATCAGGAAGTGGATTTCGAGGCGGTACGCCAGAAAGTTGTGAGTCTACCCAATATTCCCATCGTTCTTGGCGGCGACCACTCGATCAGCATCCCTGTCCTTCAGGCGCAGCGTGAACGATACAAGGGACAACGCCTCGGCTTGTTATGGGTGGACGCGCATCCCGACTTGTGCGATATGTTCACCGGCTCCAAACTCTCACATGCCTGCGTGTTGCGCCGCGCCCTCGATGCGGGATACGACCCCGGCGAGGTTTGCCTCGTGGGCTTGCGCTCGTGGGAGGATCAGGAGATTGATTTGATCGAGAACGGCGGACTCAACGTCTACACCGCCGCAGAGGTCGCCGAACGCGGCGTGAAACGGATCGCTTCCAGCGTGCGCAGTAAGTTGAGCGACTGCGACGCCGTCCATATTTCATTGGACATTGACTGCCTCGATCCCGCTTTCGCCCCCGGCACAGGGATTCCCGATTCCGGCGGCTTGACCTCACGTGAGGTGATTACGCTCATCAAAGCCATGCAGGGACTTCCGCTGGTCGGGTTGGATCTGGTCGAGGTTTCGCCTCCGATTGATCCCTCCGAGGCGACCGTCTTTGCGGCGTTGAAGATCATCATGGAATATGTCGCTGTGATCGTCAGAGAGAAACAAAAGTAGAAAGGAGCATTCATGGAAATTAATCCTGGAAAACTGGAAGTGACTCATAACCCCTCCGAGAACCGCTTTGAATCGTGGATTGACGGGAAACTCTGCAAATTGGATTACCTGCGGAACGGGGATAATTTTGTCATCACGCATGTGGGAGTCCATCCCGATTTCAGAGGTCAGGGAGTTGCGGGGAGGATCACCCAGGTTGGGCTCGAATATGCCAAAGCGAACTCGTTGCGTGTGATTCCGATGTGCCCCTATGCGGCGGTATACATCCGCAGGCATCCCGAATACGCAGAATTGACGAAACAGCAGGCCGGTGAATGAAAGTGAATGAGGTTGTTTTTCGCCGTGCAGAACGCGCCGACCTGCTATTTATCGTACGCATGTTGGCGGATGACGATCTGGGCAGTCAACGCGAACGATATGAAGAGCCATTGCCTGAATCATATTATTCCGCGTTCGAGCAAATTGATAATGACGCGAACCATGAATTGATCGTGGCTGAATTGGACGGGGAGGTGGTCGGGATGCTGCACCTCATGTACCTTCCATCCGTCAGTTATCAGGGCGGACTGCGCGCGCAGGTTGAGTCTTTGCGCGTAGGCAAGAAGTGGCAAAACCAGGGGATTGGTAGTGAACTAATGAAGTGGGTCATCGAACGCACAAAGGCGCGCGGCGCGCACCTCGTTCAGCTGACCAGCCATAAGTCCCGCGCAGACGCGCACAGGTTTTACGAAAGGCTGGGGTTCGAAGGATCACATCTGGGGATGAAACTGAATCTCAACTGAATCCGTTCTTCATGATCAGGCGGTGAAGTCCGGTGCATCCACCCAAAGGCCAAGTCCTATTGCGGCGCCGGTGTTGAAAAGTCTCTGATAGGGATAGACCTCCTCCCGGTTGAAGAAGGAGTTG
This sequence comes from uncultured Anaerolinea sp., assembly GCA_964419035.1. Taxonomy (GTDB): domain Bacteria; phylum Chloroflexota; class Anaerolineae; order Anaerolineales; family Villigracilaceae; genus Defluviilinea. The sequence goes on from CAYQOF010000145.1 coordinate 5,702, forward strand.
TAGACGCGCGTCCATCCGCCGTTGCCCATCCTGACAATGTCCGTTGCCACCAGCCAGTGACGGATTTTTCCGTTGTAGGAGGCTTCGCCTTTGTACGAGAGTCCCACGTTGAAGATCGCCTTTTTTCCGGCGTTCAACATCTTTTCAAGATATCCGGGCGTGACGGGCGCAACGCTGGGCTCCGGGCGAAAGATTTCCGATCTGACGTTGTGCAGATCCAGGATTTCCTTCAAGTCATGAATGAAGGTCGGCTGTCCTCCCTCGAGAACGGTTTTACCCCGCCGGCTCGTTTGATACCATTTTTTCAACATGGGAATGACGTCCATTCCGCTCAACGCGGCGACGCAGAATTGGCCGCAAAGGTTGTAGTGGATCTTGTTGTGCCCGGTGGCGTTTCGAATATTGATGTACTGAAGCGAATTCCGCTTTGCCTGCCTGGCTTCCTCGATCTCCGGGTCGGCAGGGAAGCGCAGTTTGGGACGCGACATGTCGAAGAGCGCCGCGATGCCGGCGCGGTCATCGGATTCGATGTAGACTTCGGGAAATACGAAATCCTCGAGCAATGCCGCCTTGTACCAGCCCTTCATGCTCCTGTCCAGTTTGGTCAGTTCGATCTGATACCAAAGTTTGTATTTCCATTCTTTCTCTGAGTAATGGACCCTGCCTGTCCAGTACAGGATATCGTTGGTGCCTGCCCAGCCCAGGGCGGGGGAACTCTCGCTGGGGTTGCGGAAGATCCTCTCGGGCCTGAACGACCACATCTCCCTGCCTCCGCTGATCAAGGCGTACCAATCATCGAGTTTGGCAGTCTGTGCGCGGTTGTTTGCCTGCACACTCGTAAACCATTTGCTCCAGGATTCCCGATAAGGTTCGAAATCCGAACGCATCCGGTCGCCTGCCGTGAGCGGCAATTTTCCATCCGTGAGCAGCCAGGCGGGTTCGCCGCCGGACCGCAGCCAGGTTTCGAACTCGATGACGGGCAGGTCGTGCGGCGCGGGGTCGAGCAGGGTTCCATCACCAGCATCGTACTTTGAAAAAATCTCCACGCGTGGAATCCGCCTGACAACGGACGATTTTGGCACATACCCGACCGTGGGAGGCATTAGTCTTTTCGAGGCGACCATGACCATGTCGCCCGCTTCCTCCATGACCTCAAGCGGGTCATTGGGTCCGAGTATCTCCATTACCTTCGATTTTGGGTCGGGACTGATTCGCAGATGGGTTGAAGAGCGTGACCTTGCAAGAGTTTTCATGTTGGCTCCCAGTTCCAGGTTGTAAATTCAGGAAATCAGAGGTTTGAATTTGGAATCCGGCAACTTGCCGTCGAATCGAACGGGGGCAAGTGTCGCCACGGCGCTGCGGCGACGCTCCCTGACTCCAAAATGGAAAACGCCTTGATTATAACGAAGATGTTTTTTGGACGGAGCGGTTTATCAGCAAATCCTCGGCAGCATCTCCCCCGGCAGCATGTCCACCAGCCGTGTCCCCCCAATCGCAGTTTTCAATCGTACTTGTGGTTTCCCCGCGCCAATCACCTTTCCAATGATGGCGGTGTCTTCGCCGTATTTCGTCTGTTTCATCGCGGACAAGATTTTTTCGGCATCGCCCTCTTTCACAAACGCGACCAGTTTCCCCTCATTCGCCACATATAGTGGATCGAACCCCAGCATCTCGCACGCCGCTTTGACCGCAGGCTTGAAAGGCAGCGCGCTCTCTTCGATTTCAACCATCACGTTCGATTGCTCGGAGATTTCCACCAATGAAGTCGCCAGCCCGCCGCGCGTGGGATCGCGCAGAACGTGGATTTCTCCGGCGGCAACCATCGCCTCCGCCAGGCGATTGAGCGGGGCGATGTCGCTTTCGAGGGATGTTTCAAATCCCAAATCCTCACGAGCGGACAGCACAGCGATGCCATGATCGCCAATCGTCCCTGAAATGATGACCGCATCGCCCTCTCTTGCATTCGCGCCTGAGATGTTGATTCCATCTGTAATCGTCCCAATCCCCGATGTGTTGATGAACAATTTGTCCGCGCCGCCTTTTTGCACCACCTTCGTGTCGCCCGCCGCGATGTAAATCCCCGCCTCCTTTGCGGCTTCCTGCATGGAATTCACGACCTTTTGCAGAGTCTCGAACGGCAAGCCTTCCTCCAATACAAAACCGCAGGTCAGGGCAATCGGTTTCGCGCCGACCATCGCCAGGTCATTGACCGTTCCGCAAACTGCCAGCCGTCCAATGTCGCCGCCGGGGAAGAACAATGGCGAGACGACATGTGAATCGGTGGTCAGCGCGATTCGTTCTCCGTTCATTTCAATCACAGCCGAATCATCCAACGCGCGCGGCGCGGCTTTTCCCAATTCGGGGAGGAACAGCCGCCGCAGCAGATCCCGGCTCAAGGTCCCGCCGGAGCCGTGACCGAGGATCACGGTTTCGGTTGG
>CAYQOF010000146.1:0-1479 GCA_964419035.1 uncultured Anaerolinea sp.
AATTACCCAATTGCCAATTCCCTCTCCCCAATCTCCAATCTCCAATCTCTAATTCCCCCATGCTCCGCCTCACCCGCCCCCTCCACCTCCTCCTCGCCGCGCTGACCTACGCCTTCGGCGCGAGCATCGCCAATTACCTCGCGGTCCCTTTCCGCGCGGATGCCTTCTGGCTGGGTCTCCTCCTTGTCCTCCTCATGCAGATGACCATGAGCCTGTTGCGGGAAATGTTCCGTCCCGACCACGACCCGATTGCCGAAGACGAAACCCGCGCAAGCAGACTGAAACTCCGCAACACCCTGCTCTATATTTCAATCGCCTGTCTTACTGCGGGCGCGGCAATCGCCTTCATCCTCTTCAACAACGGACATTTTTCTCTTTCCTCTTTCCTCTTTCTTCTTCTTGCAGTCCTTCTCACTGTTATATACTCCGTTCCTCCTCTGCGTTTTGTCAATCGCGGGTTCGGCGAATTCCTCCTCGCCGTGCAACTGGCGTATGTCTTCCCTTCGCTCGCGTATTTACTTCAGGCTGATGAGCCTCATCGTTTCCTCGTCCTCGCCATTCCGTTGACCCTCCTCGCATTTGCATATTTCATCATCCTGAATTTTCCATTCTTCGCCGCCGACCGCAAATACAACCGCATCACATTCCTCACGCGTCTCGGCTGGGAACGCGTCGTGCCGCTGCATCATCTTTTCCTCCTGCTCGCGTTTCTCCTCTTCGCCGCATCGTCTGCGTTCGGTCTTACACTCTCGCTCCTCTGGCCCGCCTTCCTCACGCTTCCCTTCGCCCTCTTCCAAATCCTCCAACTCCGCAACATCTCCCTCGGCGCCAAACCCAACTGGACACTCCTCGCCGCCACCGCCCTCTCCGTCTTCGGACTCACCACTTACTTCCTCGCCCTAACCTTCTGGCTCCGCTAACTCACTAATCCTCCAATTCTCCAATCCCTAATTACCAATTACGGAATTACTCATCTTGACCAATGCCCGAATTCCTGACTCTCCTCCCTCCCGACGAAGCACGCAACATTCTCCTCTCGCATCTTCCCTGCCCGACAATTGATTCTGAATCCATAGACGTAGTCTCATCTTTGGACCGCATCCTCGCCGAGGACATCCACGCGCCGCACCCGTTACCCGATTTCCAGCGGACAACGGTGGACGGATACGCGGTCCGCGCACGGGATACGTTCGGCGCGTCCGAATCCCTGCCCGCGTATCTGACTCTAATCGGCGAAGTGCCGATGGGCGACGCGCCGTCGTTTGAAATTGGGCAGGGTCAATGCGCGTTGATTCATACGGGCGGCATGTTGCCGGACGGAGCGGACGCGGTTGTGATGTTGGAATATACACAAGTCGTTGCTTCTTCGGGTCTCAGACCCGAAGAGAGCAGTCAGAGCGAAATCGAAATCTTCCGCGCGGCGGCGGATGGCGAGAACGTGATACGCGTCGGGGAGGATGTGGCGCAGGGACAACTGGT
>CAYQOF010000146.1:1579-4995 GCA_964419035.1 uncultured Anaerolinea sp.
TCATCCGCTCACTGGGCGAGCCTGGTGTGCTGGTGCATGGAATCAACACGCGGCCTGGCAAGCCGACGATTTTGGGCGTGTGCAACGGCAAGGCTGTGATCGGTCTGCCTGGCAACCCCGTCAGCGCGCTGGTGAATGGATATTTGTTTGTCGTGCCTGTCATCGAGAAATTGCTCGGCGCGCTGCCAAGACCGAGGGCGAGCGTGCTTGCGCGTTTGACCGTCAACCTTCCATCGCAGGCGGGACGGGAGGATTGGTGGCCCGTCAAGTTGCAGAGACTAGAGACTGGAGACTGGATTGCCGAACCTGTCTTTGGAAAATCCAATTTGATATTTACACTGGCATCCGCCGATGGGTTGTTGCGAATCCATCCCGACGCCACAGGTTTGAGCGCGGGGGAAATCGTGGAAGTGTTTCTGATTTGAATCGTTATTCATCCTCTTCATCGTCATCGAATTCGTCGTTATCGAAATCCTCTTCATCGAAAACATCGTCTTCGAAGCCGTATTCCTCGAGGTCTTCGGGAGAGATGATGTTCAAATCCACGCGGTTTTGTTCGAAAGCCTCATCAATGACGGGATGGAGTTCTTCAATCTCATCCATCTCGCGCAGGAACGCAATGATGTAACCGTTCAATGCGGGGTCAAAGGTCTTCGTGTTTCGCAATATCTTCTCGAATCCTCTTGCGACCTTCGTTTGCATTGCCTGATTGTCATCCGTCATCATGTACAGGGCTTCCGCCGCGAGTCCGCGCCGTTTTGCGGATCCTGAGTGGCTTTCAAGAATCATCCAAAGCACGGGTTCAGCCTCCCCTCCCATGTCCGCCCAGATGTGCGGCAGGTGATCCGACAGCCAGTCATTTTCGAAGTCCGCGAGTTCCGCCAGCGCGGGAGCGGACTCCCATGCCTGCAAATTGCCAAGCAGATGGATGGCGTGCCACGGAGCCCAACTCGCATTGTCTGAGGGCCATCCGTTGAGCAGTTCTGGGTCGAGCGCCATGCGCGTGAGGGCGGGAATGAATTTCTTCCAATGCAGGAATTCCTTTTCGTCCGCGAATTCATGATGCGTCATCAGGTCGCTTCCCCATTCGAGCAGTTCAGAGATGGGCGCGGGATAGGGTGCGGGTGGAGGCGCGCCGTAATCAGCGGGGCGCGGCGGAATCGCGGGAGGCGTAATATCGTCCCAATCGCGCCAGCCCACCAGCAGGAGTTTTTCGATTTCACTTTGCTTTTCTGTTTTAGCCGTTCCGTGACCCTCAAAGAATCCCTTCATTTCCCTCGCGTGTTCGAATTGCAGTTCCTCCATCTCTTTGGAAGTGTAAAATTTCAACCCCGCGCCGAAGCGGGCATATCGTAATCGGTAATCCCGAAAACTTCTTGCGTCGTCCGCCACGCGGGATGGCATGTCCATGCCTTCGCTGAACTTCTTGTTCGCCCGCAGGACCTCCTCCACCCCATATTTTTGCACCAACTTGCGATAGCGCGGGTCGTCGGGCGGCACCCCCAATACCGCAAGCTTGACTACCTCGAAAGCGAGTTTTTCGCGAAGTTGAATGATTTTCTCGCGCTCATCGGGCGAGGGATAGCCTGCGCGGTGTTTGAGCCATTCGATTTGAGTCGCTTCTGCCGTCTGTCTCGCCTGGTTTCGTCTGCGTTTGCTCATGTTTTCTCCTTTCATGTTCCTGAATTCTAGAACGGCAAATCGTCATCTTCGGAGTCGCCTTCCAGTTTGCTCAATTCGTCGAGGTCGTCATATTCGTCGGATTCGTCGAATTCGAGCAACTCATCATCTTCGTCGTCCACCCAGTTGTTTTCGTCAACCCAGTCAATGACCGTCCCGCCGCTTTCGGGGTAGTAGGGGCTGACCAGGTAATTCATGCCGTGTTCCCACGTGACGCGGAAGTCCCTGACGATGAACGTTTTGTCCGCGTGCAGGTCGTACATTTCGTCGGTTAGTTTCGGAATGGGCGAAAACGGATATAACTGCGCGAGCACGATTTCCCTGTCCTCTTCGGGGATGATGAATTCCTCCACACTGGACCCGTCTGGAAAATACATCGGGCGCGTGGAATACGGAAGTCGCTCTTCGATGGGTTGTTCGTCGTCCATCGTTCACTCCTTTGTCTTTGGCTTGATTGCCTTATGATAAACCAGAATCGCGAAGAACAGGACGTAAACAACATGTTGTGCCTGGCGGACGTTGGAGAACGTCCGCTACGCGAGGAGGGGAGCGTAAGAGACGCTCTCCAGCGTCGGAATTAGGAAATGCTTCGTGCCGCGCGATGTATTCACCAAATATCCCCAACCGTAAACCCATTCGGGTATGGGTCGCTCGGGTCAACGACGAATTGATTGATGGCGGTAATCCATGCGGTTCCTCCGATGGTGGGAACGACCGCTTTGTACGGACCGACCTGCGTCTCTTCGATGAGGCGTCCCGTAAAGAGTGTGCCAAGAATCCCCTCGTGATAGAAGTCCTCGTTGAGTCCGAGTTGACCGCGCGCGTAGAGCGTCGCCATCTTCGCGCACGTGCCAGTACCGCACGGCGAACGGTCAATCACGCCCGTCCACGTGGAAGGCTTGTCCCAGTCGAGTTTGCCCGTCGAAACTGTGACGACGTTTTTGCGATGCGCTCTGGGATTCGTCGGCGGCGCGGAGAGTTGCGCGATGGTCGGCCCCGTGATTTCGGGATTCTCTGGATGCGCAGCAGGATATTGTTCGGCGGCCGCGGCTTTGACCATTTCGCTGATGCGCGTGATGTCTTTACCTTCATCGGGCGTGAGTTGCAAGCCAAATTGCGCCGCGTCCGCGATGACATAGAACATGCCGCCCCAGGCAACATCTATCGTCACGGTTCCAAGTTGCGGGACTTCGACCTTCGCATCGAGATGCACCGCGAAAGCAGGGACATTCTTGAACGTGACCTGTGTGACCTTCCCGTCTTTGCATTCCGCTCGAATACCGACCAGCCCTGCAGGCGCCTCGAGGACGAATTCCGTCACTGGTTCCGTCATCGGGAGCATTCCCGTCTCCAGCAGAGTTGTCGCGACGCAAATTGTATTCGTCCCAGACATGGGCGGATACTCGGTTTGCTCCATGATGATGAAACCCGCGTCCGCTTCGGGATGCGCGGGAGGAAGGATGACATTGGCGCACAAGGCGGGATAGCCGCGCGGCTCACGCAGCATCCTCAAACGGATGTGGTCGAGATTCTTCTCGAAGTATTTCATCTTCTCGAACATCGTATTGCCCGGCACGTCCAGTACGCCGCCTGTGATGACGCGTCCAGGTTCGCCGCAGGCGTGCAGGTCAACGGCTGTGATCAGGTTGGTGAGGTGCATAGATCCTCTCTTCCTGTCATTGCGAGCCCGTAGGGCGAAGCAATCCCCAACACTGCGAGGAGATTGCTTCGTCGCC
>CAYQOF010000146.1:5095-8105 GCA_964419035.1 uncultured Anaerolinea sp.
AGAGTCAAGCAATTCAACGGTGGCAGTTCCCTGTCCCGCGATGACGCGTTCGTCGTTATACGGATGGACGACGTTTGCCCCGGTCCGCTCGTAGACTCGACGGAGCGTCGCTTCACGCGCCTCCAGGGTTGGCGCGCAGAAAGAAATCTGACCGCCATACCCCGCGACCGCGTCCTTCTTGACCTGCGGCGCGTTGTTCGGCATGACGATGTACGCAGGGATGCCGCGCATCTTCGCCGCGAGCGCCAATGCCTGCGCGTGATTCCCCGATGAATGCGTGCAGACGCCGCGCTCGGCTTGTTCGTCGCTCAGCGAGAAGACCGCGTTGCACGCGCCGCGAAATTTGAACGCGCCAACCTTCTGGAAATTTTCGCACTTGAGATACACCTGCGCGCCGACGCGTTGATCGAGGCTTTCGCACGTCAACACAGGCGTGCGATGCGCGTAGGGTTTGATTCGTTCCGCGGCGCGGAGGATGTCATTGAGTGTGACGGGCATAAAATTTTCCTGTCGTCATTGCGAGTGACGCCGAGGCGTCACTCGCAATGACATGAGTATCCTCTCTCAAAATCAACCCGATGCTTCAACTGACCGCTTACCCGCAGATGAACGCCGACCGATGGAGTTTATCTGCGTTGATCTATGGCGAATTTACCTTCGTATCGTTGCCTCGCGCTCCGGCCCCACCCCGATCCATTTCACAGGGACGCCTGCCGCGATCTCGACCATCTTAATGTATCTTTGAGCGTTCGATGGCAATTCCTCGAATGACCTTTTTGCGCTGATATCCTCGTTCCAACCGGGAACGGTTTGATAGACGCATTCCACTTTATTCAAACCATACGCGTCCACATCTGCATAACGGACGGCTTTCCCGTCCAATTTGTAGTTGACGCAGACTTGAATTTCCTCCAGTCCGCTCAATACATCCAGTTTGGTCAGGCAAAGTTCGGTGATTCCGCTTAACTCGACGGCGGTGCGGACGAGTTCCAAATCCAGCCAGCCCACGCGGCGGACGCGGCCCGTCGTTGCGGCGACCTCGCCGAATTTTTTATACACATCGCTGGCGGTATCGTGGATTTCGGTTGGCAAGGGTCCCGCGCCGACGCGCGTGGTGTACGCCTTGGTCACGCCGATGACGTTTGTGATGTATTTTGGCGGGATACCGAGTCCTGCCGAAGCCGCGGAGGGAATCGTCGTCGAAGCGGTCACGAACGGATACGTCCCCCAATCGGTGTCGAGGAACGTTCCCATTGCCTGTTCGAGCAGGAAGTTCTTGTTCGCCTTCAAGCCAGCCTGCACGATCGGGAACAATTCCTTGATGTACGGTTTGACCTTCTCATAATACCCGCGATATGATTCTCGTACTTCTTCGAATTTCACTCCCTCACCGCCCAGAGCGCGGATGATCTTGTTCTTCAATTCGAGTTGCACCTTCAGACGGGACTCAAATGCGTCGCTCGCAAAATCCGACCAGCGGATTCCGTTGTAACTGACCTTGTCCGCGAACACGGGACCGATGCCGCGCCGCGTCGTCCCCGTTGCGCCTGCGCCTTTTGCTTCTTCGTACAGACCATCTAAAATCTTGTGATACGGCATGATGACGTGCGAGCGCGGCGAGACCCACAGCCGCCCGTCCACGCCCACGCCAGCCCTGTTCAGCATCTCGATCTCTTCGATTAACACCGCCGGGTCAACCACCACGCCTCCGCCGATCAGCGCAATTGTGTTCTGCGCGAAGATTCCCGACGGCACGAGGTGGATTTTGAACGTCCCGAACTCATTGATGACCGTATGCCCGGCGTTGTTCCCGCCGTTGAAGCGCGCCACGTAATCCGCGCGCCCGGCGAGAAAGTCCACGGCTTTGCCTTTGCCCTCGTCGCCCCATTGTGTGCCGATCACTGCTGTGACTGTCATTTCTCCTCCATGTCCTTCATGTCATTGCGAGCGTTCTTCGCGAAGCAATCTTCTCCGATGGCGAGGAGATTGCTTCGTGGTGCTGCGTTCCGCCCAACGCGAGACGCAGCTCGCAAAGACGCATCTTATGTGAAGCGGGTTTTCATCTTCAAGCATTATAATTCGGGCGTGAAGACTTCCGAAGTCTTTAAGACTTCGGAAGTCTGGAGGCTGAAATGAAGATCCTGCCCGATACAGGTCTGACGTATGACGATGTTCTGCTCGTCCCGCAGTATTCCGATGTGGACTCGCGGCGTACGCTTTCGACGAAGAGTTGGCTGACGAGGAAAATTCCCCTGCAGGTGCCGATCATCTCCGCCAACATGGATGTGGTGACCGAGACCGAGATGGCGATCACCATGGCGCGCGAGGGCGGGATCGGGATGATCCATCGCTTTATGACGATCGCCGAGCAGGCGCGTCAGATCGCGCGGGTCAAGAAGGCTGAGTCGTACATTGTGGATCAACCCATTACGATGACCGCTGCACATACCGTTGGTGACGTGAGGCGTGTGATGGACGAAACCGGCACGGGCGGGATCTTGATCCTGGATGACGAGGAAAAGTTGATCGGTATCGTGTCCACGCGCGACCTGTTGTTCGAGAATGACGATGACAAGCCTGTGACCGAGATCATGTCGAAAACCATCCACAGCGCCCCGCCCGGCACATCATTGAAAGAGGCGGAAAAATTGCTGCATGAATTCCGCGTGGAAAAACTACCGCTTGTGGATGAGGATGGAAGGGTCGCCGGTCTGGTCACGTTGAAGGATATCATGAAGATCACACAATTCCCAAAGGCGACAAAAGACTCAAAGGGACGGCTGGCGGTCGGCGCGGCGGTGGGCGTGCGCGACAAGGAAATGCGCCGCGTCGAATCCGCGCTGGATGCGGGCGCCGACTGCATTGTCGTTGACATCGCCCACGGCGATTCCCATCTCGAGATCGAAATGATCCGAAATATCCGCAAGCGATTTTCGGAAGCCCAGATCGTCGGTGGGAACGTCGCCACCGCGGACGGGACGAAACGCCTCATTGACGCAGGCGCGGATTG
>CAYQOF010000147.1:0-4945 GCA_964419035.1 uncultured Anaerolinea sp.
GGCAACAATTGCTTCTTCCTCGAGACAATGCCGGGCGCGTCGCGGGTGCCGTCGGCGAGGGGCGGATAGGGGAGGTTGGCAAGCAGGGGCGGCGCATCGGAGGAGAGGATGATGCGGCTCGATCCGCCCACAATGTCGGTGACGAGCAGCATGGCAAAGTCGAGCCCGCGTTTATCGCGCAAGCCGTTCAATGCCTGGGTAAGCGGCTCGAGGTGTTCGGAGAGTTGCATGAGGTCGGTCACCTCGGCTTGGGCGATGGCGAGTTTGAATCCGCCCGCTTCGTAGACCTTGATGTCGTTTCTGACGATCTCCTCCGGCTTGCGGTTGGATAGCCCCGCACCGGCGGATAGCAGGGCTTGACCGAACGATTCGATGGTCTCTCCTTTGAGCGGGCTCCCGCCCACGAACGCCCAGCGCGCCAACCTTTGAGCGGCTTCCTTGTCGCGCGGCGTGGTGGTGGGAGAGGTCAATATAAGGGTATCAGAGAGGAGCCCCGCGAGAAGCGCACCGGCTAAATTGGGCGGCATCGAGAGTCCCGCCTCTGCCGTCTGTTCGGAGACGAGAGTCGAAGTGGATCCCACAATGTCCACCGTAAAGCGGATCGGCGTGTGCGTGTGCGGGTTGCCGAGGCGGTGATGGTCGAGTATCTCCAGGAGTTCGGCTTCTTCGAGCGCGGCAATGGATTGGCGCGGTTCGTTGTGATCCACGAGGATGATCTTGAGGCGCGGCGGGTTGAGGATGTCGCGCTGGCGGGCAACGCCAAGGTACAGACCGTTTTCGTCCACCACCCAGTAGTCGTCGGTCTCGTCGCGCAGGATGCGGTTGAGGTGATCGCGGATGTGCGCATTGGCGGGGAACCTTGACACGCTGGTATCCGCCGCATCCCTGCACGGCGCGGACATCATTTCGCTCACAGTGGTGTCGCCGGGGCGCGGACCGAGAATCTCCGTGAAGTACTTGAAGAGACTGTATCCGTGGATGAGTCCATAAGGCTTGCCGTCCTCGTCCACCACCGGCGCAATGCCGCCGGTGCGGCTGGCAAGAGCCCATGCCGCGCCGAGTTGCGCCTCTGGACGGATGCTGTCGAGCCGCTGCATCACCGATTCGAAACGCGGCGAGGCATCGGTGAGCAGGACCGGCGGGTCGAGGTTGAGCATTCGCAAAACCCATGCCGTTTGCGGGTTGAGCGCGCCGGCGCGCGCCGCGACGGCATCCGCCCCATCGCGTTCGCGCAGTAGCCAGGCGTAGCCCATTGCCGAGGCGATGGAGTCGGTGTCGGGGTTGACGTGTCCGATGACGTAGATTTGGTTTGGCATGGTTTATATCCCCTTGAGCAGTTCTTCCAAATCTTCATAATCGTAGGGCGGTCTGCGACGAATTGTGATGATCATTGCCTGTTCATTCTCAACGGCGTATATGATGCGCCAGAGTCCTGCCCTGTATCTCCTCACTTCCATGGTTTCGTCTGGAATGAAGATTTGTTTACTGGCGGGCGGGCGGGGATTTTGCGCGAGGGTTTTTATAGCGATCGTGATCTGACGACGCACCGCGCCAGACAGACGATTGAATTCCCTCCATGCAGAGGGATATAGGAATGCCTCCGGCTTACTTTTTGGCATCCATTTTCTCCAGTTTTGCGCGCGCCTTGGACCAGGGGATGAAACCTGCTTTAATCGGGTCGCCGCCGGCCGCCTTTAATTCAGCCAAAGCCTTCTTGATTATCGGAAGGTCCTCCGCCAACTCAAGCGCTTCGAGAATGGTTTCCCAGGTTTCCATGTCAATAAGCACTCCCGCTGGCTTCCCCTTTGCATTGGGTACAATTCTGATTTTTTCTGGAGCAATGGTCAACATGTATGCCTCCGATGTTCCTTTATTTTACCTGCTAATCAAAGACCTGACGGATCGTCTCGTCAGGTCTTTGCGTTTACTTCTCTTTCAACGCCCTCCACACTTTCTCCGGCGTTACCGGGATCTCGTCCACATTCACGCCGACCGCGTCGAGAATGGCGTTGCCGACCGCCGGCGCGACTCCGTCCATCGGGATTTCCGCCACAGCCTTGACACCGAACGGATGACTCGGCTCGAACGTCTCGACAAAGATGGTTTCGAGCGCAGGCATCTCGTCCGCGCGGAAGATGTGATAGCGGTCGAAGTCGCGTTCGATGGCATTGCCTTTTTCATCGTAGCGCATCTCCTCGCAGACCGCGTAGCCGAGCGCCTGCGTCATCCCGCCTTCGATCTGACCCGAAGCCGTGAGCGGATTCACGATCACGCCCGAGTCAACCGCCATCACGAGTTTGTCCACCGTGACCATGCCTGTTTCCACATCCACAGTGACTTCCGCGAACTGCGCGGCGAACGGAGGCGGCGAGACCGGCGAAACGTACGACGCGACTCCCATGATCTGTTCCTGATTTTCCTTGTGCAACGAGTTCAACGCGATCCCGGTAAAAGAGACGCTTCGTCCATCGGGAGCGATTGCCTTTCGGTCGGATAGTCGGATGATCTCATGGTCGGATAGTCCGAGCAAGCGTGCGGCGCGGATTTTGATTCTCTCAGCGCAGATCTCCGCCGCCCTCACCGCCGCCGTGCCTGAGATATACGTTGTGGACGATGCATACGCGCCCTTGTCGAACGGCGTGAAGTCGGTATCGGATGAATAGGTGATCATGTCCTCCAATGGAACGCCCAGGATTTCCGCCGCCATCTGCGCGAGGACCGTATCCGAACCGGTGCCCAGATCCGTTGCGCCGACAAGCAGGTTGAACGAGCCGTCGTCGTTCATCTTGATCGAAGCGCCGCCCATGTCGAGGTAGGGGATGGCGGTTCCCTGCATGACCATTGCAACGCCGATTCCCTTTCTTTTGGTCGCAGGTCGCAGGTCGAAGGTCACGTCTGACTTTTGACTTTCGACCTTTGACCCGGTGTTACGCCACTCCTCATTCCCGAACTTCTGATCCCATCCGATGGCCGCTTTTCCCTGCACCACGCATTGTTCCAATCCCACCGTGTGGATGATCTCCGGTCGCGGTTCGCGTCCCTCGTTCCAGGCTGTCGAAAATGGATGATACTCGCCCGGTCGGATGGCGTTCTTCAATCTGAATTCGATCGGGTCGAAGCCCATCGCCCGCGCGATCTTTTCGATATGACGGTCAAGGGACCAGTATCCTTGTGGGACGCCGTAGCCGCGATACGCGCCTGCTGGCGGCGTGTTGGTGTAAACGACATCCGCATAGAAGCGAATGTTTGGCGACTTGCGGAATTCCCCGTCACCGACGTACAACGCCATCGCTTTGTGACCGGTATTGCCGGTGACGGTCAACGCGTGACAACCGTACGCGCCTGTATCGGACAACGCATACATGGAGTTGGCTGTGATCGTCCCATCCCGCTTCACGCCGGTCTTCATCCTGATCCTCATCGGATGCCTTGACCTCGCCCCGATGAATTCCTCCTCCCGCGTGTATTCGTAGATGACCGGTCGCTTCGTGGCGATCGTGAGGTGCGCGGGGACGTCCTCCATCAGCACCTCCTGTTTGCCGCCGAAGCCGCCGCCGATGCGCGGCTTGATGACGCGGATGCGCTTCACCGGTAAGTTCAATACCGGCGCGAGCATTCGCCTCACGTGGAAAGGAACTTGTGTTGAAGTTCGAATTACCAGACGATCATCCTCGTCCCAGTACGTGATCGCCACATGCGGTTCGATGTGCGCCTGCTGCACCTTGGGCACCTCGTATTCGGCTTCGAAGATCTCGTCCGCCTCCTTGAATCCTTTTTCCACGTCGCCGATGTCAATGCGGATGTGGGCGGCGAGATTCTTTTCGGGGTTGGAATCCGCGAAGTTAACGTATTCAGGCTCATCGTGAATCCGAACCGCATCCGGTTTCATCGCCTCCCGCGAATCCAGAATGGCGGGTAATACTTCATATTCGACATCAATCAGACTCAAAGCCTTCTCAGCGATTTCGGGAGTCTCCGCCGCGACCATCGCCACGCGGTCACCTACGAAGCGGACTTTTTTGTCCAGCGAAAATGAATCCAGCGGACCGGGGATCGGGTCGGATTGTCCCGCCGTCGAATAAACCACACGCGGGATGTCCTGCCATGTCAGCACCGCCGCGACTCCCTGCAGCGCCTTCGCCTTGCTTGTGTCAATCTTCTTGATGAGTGCGTGCGCGTGCGGACTCCGCAATACGCGGGCGTGCAGCATGCCGCGCATGTCCATGTCCGCGGCGAAGGCGGGTTTGCCCTGCACGAGTTTGACCGCGTCCACCTTCTTTTCGGGCTTGCCGACCGTTTGATAGGTCTGCGTTTGCGGCGTGACGACGACCTTCGGGCGCGTCAGCAGCGTCGCGAACTGCTCGCCGGGCGATGATGTTGGTTGATCGGCGGGCGGCTGTCCGCCAAAACCTCCGAAATCCCAATTGACCGAATCCAAACTGATGGGTTCATCGCCGCGCACGACCGCCGCGGCTTTCAACACGGCTTGCACCGGCTTGAGATACCCCGTGCAGCGGCATAACACTCCCGCAATCGCCTCGCGCACCTGCTCCTCGCTTGGGTTGGGATTCGTATCGAGCAATGCCTTCGCCGCGAGGATCTGCGCGGGTGTGCAATATCCGCACTGGATCGCGCCCGACTCGACGAACGCCTGTTGAAGCGGATGCAAGCCATCGGTCTTCCTCCAGCCCTGTTCGGGATGTTCGCCCAAGCCTTCGATGGTGACGATGTTGTGTCCCTCGGCTTGCGCGGCGAGCATCGAACCCGCGTTGACGGGTTTGCCGTCCAGCAGGACGGTGTCCGCGCCGCTCAATCCATGCTCGTCGCCGAATTTGACTCCGTAATAGCCAAGTTTTCGCACGACGGAGAGCAGCGATTCTGATGCCGCGCATTCCACATCATGTTCGATTGCGTTGATCGTGAGGGTGATGTTCATGGGTTCTCC
>CAYQOF010000147.1:5045-8100 GCA_964419035.1 uncultured Anaerolinea sp.
CTTTCATCCTTGTAAAACCACACATCCCAGCCGTTGACGGGCGCGCCGTTCATCAATGTCTTTGCGACAAAATGAATTGACCCCGTGACCTCACCGCATCGGATGTGTCCATTGGATAGGATTTTCGCACGCGTGCCGTTCTTGGCGAAATAGAGACTCTGTCCCGGAGTCAGGAGTCCGTTTTCGAGCAGCGCTCCAAACGGGACCCGCGCCTGCCTCCGTTTCTCGGGCAGTGTCAATGCCTCGGCAGGGGAGGGCGTCACCGCGTCGATCCGTTTCTGCGCGACCTTGATGTATTTCTTGTCGCGTTCGATGCCGATCCAGTTGCGACCGAGTTTTTTCGCCACCGCGCCGGTCGTCCCTGAGCCAAAGAACGGATCGAGGATCACGTCACCGGGATTCGAGGATGCCATGATGATCCGATACAACAGCGCTTCCGGCTTCTGAGTCGAGTGTGCCTTTGTCCCGTTTAATTTGACGCGTTGTTTGCCTGTCGCCAACGGGAGGTTCCAATCCGAGCGCATCTGCAAGTCGTCATTCAACGCCTTCATGGATTGGTGATTGAAGGTGTATTTCGCGCCTTTTTTCTTCTGAGCCCAGATCATCGTCTCGTGCGCGTTGGTGAACCTAACGCCGCGGAAATTCGGCATGGGATTGTCCTTGATCCAAAGGACATCGTTCAGAATCCAGAAGCCCAAATCCTGCATGATCGCGCCGACGCGATAGATGTTGTGATACGTGCCGATGACCCAGATCGTGCCGGTGTCCTTCAAGACCCTCCGGCTGGCGCTCAACCAATTGCGCGTGAATTCGTCATACTCCTTGAAATCTACGAACTTGTCCCAGCCGTCGTCCACCGCGTCCACCTTCGTCATGTTGGGACGGTACAACTCATTTCGCAGTTGCAGGTTATACGGCGGGTCGGCGAAGATCACATCCACCGAGTTTCCGGGGAGTGACTCGAGAATCTCGATGCAATTGCCGTGCAGGATCTGGCTAAGGGGAAGTTTCGTCACGGGGGAAATTATACCTTCATAGACCGTGCTTCCCATGCGTCAACGGTTATTTCAGATGCGATGGGGTTGATTGGAACAAACTTCTGGGGAATTCTGTTGTATAAATATGGCGATGCCAGGTTTTCGTCGCATCTCTTTTCGGACAATTCCCATGAAACGTATTGATCACCACCATTCATCCCGCTTCAGAATAAGCATATTGTTTCTTTGTTCCCTGTTGTTTCTTCCGGTGGCGCTCGGCTGCGGGGCTTTGAACAGGGTCAGCCTCCCGACCATCACGCCGACCGCCTCCAACACACAAATCCCTTCTGCCACCCCAACTCAAACCCTGACGCCAACGCCAACCCTCACGCCCACGCCGACCGAAATCCCATCCCTGTGCGGCGGACCGCGCGTCATGTTTATCCTGCTGATCGGAAGCGACCGACGCAGCAACAATTACAGCGCCGGGCTTGCGGACGCGATCCGCCTCGTGCGCGTGGACTTCGTCGAGCCTCGCATCCAATTGCTGGCGTTCCCGCGTGACCTGTATGTTGAGATCCCGGGCATCGAGAGTCACGGTGGGATCACGCACGGGAAACTCAACCAGGCTTACCTGTATGGCAATCCGGGCTTTGGGTATTTCGACGGTTTCGGCCAGGGACCCGGCCTGCTCTCGTTGACCCTGGAGCGCAACCTTGGCATCCATGCGGATCACTACCTGGCGGTCAACCTGCAAACCTTTTCGCGCATCGTGGATGCGCTGGACGGGATAGACATCTACATGCCTTATGCAATTGACGGACGCGTGGAGGGGTCGAAGGATCCCAATCGGTATTTCCCCGCCGGCAGCCAGCGCCTGAACGGTTATCGCACGATGCTTCTGGCGCGTATGCGTCCGAACGGGGATTTTCAACGCGTCCAGGTGCAGAACCTGATACTGCGCGCCATTGCCGAAAAACTTCTCAGCCCGGGCATGATCCCGCGGCTGCCCGAATTGATCGAAGCCTTTCACGGCTCGATACAAACGGACCTGGGACCTGTGGAGATCGGTCAATTAGCCTGCCTGGCGACGATGCTCGATACGCAAAAGATCGAACTCTTCAGTTTCCCCGAAAACCTGTTCAAACTCGGTCGTGTACAGGACCCCATACTGGGCAACACGTCCGTTTATCACGCGGACTTTGAGGTGTTGAAATTTTATGTGAAGAAATTCGAGGACGGAACCTGGTCTGAACTGCAGGAGGGGCAGAGCGCGGGGACCGAACCCTGATTCTATCTCCCCCGGAATCGAATTGAGAGATCCGGCTGAAACTACATGATCCTTTCCATACACCTCTTCGCCAACGTCGCGGCGACATCCATGCGGTATTCCGCGGACGCCCATTCATTTGCCGCTTCGTGGAAGGCGTTGCGCGCGGCTTCTTCGGCGCCGGTCGATTCTGTCCCGTCCATCGCCAGCATGGGACTCTTGCCGTAGCCGCCGACCGCCAGCCGCGTACGTCCCGAATTCCATTGCGCGAGCGCGACACACACGATGGGCTTGTCGGTGGGGGTGCGCGCGACGTAATCAAAGGCGAGTTTGACGTTCAGGGGAATGGTGATGGATGTGATGAGTCCGCGCGGGCGGAGGGGTAAAAACTCACCGAGACTGGAGACTTGAGACTTGTCCGCCGAGTCTCTAATCTCCAGTCTCGCATCAAGAGCCAGCAATGCCGTCACAAACGTCGAGCGTCCGTCACATGCCACAAGCGTCCCTGCAACAGTGGCAGCGTTTCGGAGGTTCAGCGGCGCTTCGAGTCTCAAGGCGGACATCAACGCATCGGGGCAATGTTCGGATTCAAGGAGCGATTGCAGCGTGACGGTCGCGCCGATCTCGAGTTCATTGCCTTTCTTCGTTATGGAATCCAAGCCGAGGGATTGAAGGTCAACCACTTCAACGGGATCCATTGCGCTGAGCGGAGCCGCAGGCGCAGTCGAAGCGTGGGCTTGTGAAAGAAGCGTCCCGCCTCCTAGGGGCAAAACGTTCGGTTGCGCGAGGAGCGTCAGGGCTTCATCCA
>CAYQOF010000148.1:0-8061 GCA_964419035.1 uncultured Anaerolinea sp.
CCTTGTTTAACTCGCCGCCTCAGGTCAGGGAATTTGATGCCAAGATGTTTGAGTTGTGAGCCGCGATCTTTCTGAACCGCCCTGCCAAATGTTGGGTCCCCTATCGCGGTCAGTTCCCGAAGGAGCTCACGATGGTATTCTTGGAATTTCACTCGGTTTGTTTTCAAGTTCGTCATAATTTTTGTAGGCGGGATTATAAGCCTTGCTTCATAACAGAATCAAAAACGGGACCGCCTTTCAGGCGCAGTCCCGTTTTCATTTTTATATCAGCGCAATCAACTCGCTCGGCTGTATGACAGTCAGCATCGGCGGCTGGAAATCCTTTGGATTGCGCGTGACAAAGTAATCCGCTTTGCATTGCACTGCCGCGATCATCTGAACCGCATCTTCAAAGTCACGGTAAGCAAGACTCATCGCCTGCTCAATCGTGGACTGGTCAATTTTGGCGACGGAGAGAAATTGCAGAAGATTGGTAATGGTTGCACGCGCCTTAGCAGGGGATTGGTCTTTCGATACAAGATAGAAGAGGGTGGTCAGCGAATGGGGCGCAATGAAGCCCTGAATCTTTCCTGTCTCTGCGTATGCCAGCAATTGGGCGGACGCCTCGTAAAACGGCTCGCGGTTTTGCAGGACATCGAGAATGATGTTCAGGTCGAAGAACGCCTTAGTTTTTGCCGCCATACTTGGCATCCAGGTGTTTTTTGTAATCGGTTATAGAAACATCTTTGGAAAGTGTGCCTGATAACCTGCGGACAATCGGCGCATCCTGCAACACATCCATAGAAGCAGGGACGCGGCGCAGATACTCACTGATGAGGTTGGTAAGAGTCGTATTCTGCTGGCGCGCATATTTCTTTGCATTCTCTAGCAGTTCACGCGGCAGGCGGATGGTCAATTTGGTCTCTTGCATGGCTACCTCTTGTGCCGTACAGAATAACAGGATTTTGTACGGCTGTCAAGCGGACGCAATGTCTTTACCCAACCCCTCTCCCGTCTACCACTCCGCTTCGCTTCGGATATGCTTCGCGATCCCCCAAGGGGGAGAAGCCCAAACCTTCCTAAAACCAAACACACATTTTGAAACTCAACAACCCTATCACACAGAAAAGAAGCCCTCACCATGCCCTCTCCATTTGGAGCCCCACAGGGGTGCTTCGCGAAGGGGCAAACCGACTAGCCGATTAATCACGTTTATCTGGGTGAGGTCAAACCCACCCCCGCGCTTCACCCCGCCGCGTTTGTTGAGTCTATTATCTCAAGACCTGACAGGTTTCCGCATGACCTGAGTCAACCACAACCCTCGCGTGGACAACGATTCGGGTCGGGCATGGTTCTATGAAAACCTGTCAGGTCTGCAACCCACTACCGCGCTTCACACACAGTCCTGTTTTTGTTGGTTATTTAAGCTCAATAGGTGATGCAATTGTAATTACTTGGTTGGTCAAACCAATGCTAAAATATGTGTATATGAATTTGTGAATACAGTGAAACAATCAACTGGTTCTGTTCCGGAGGATAGTATGAACAAAGTAGACATTTCAGTTAGTCAACTTGTTGATTTAGTTGAACGTGGTGAATTGCGTTTGCCTGAAATGCAACGTCAGTATGTTTGGCGTGCTACCCGTGTGCGTGACCTTTTGGATTCTTTATATAGGGGTTATCCGAGTGGTTCAATCTTGGTTTGGGAGACAGAACAAGAGCAACCTGTCCGAGACCTTTCAGTTACCCAAAGCACAAACCCATTTGCTGGGCACAAGTTGTTACTTGATGGTCAACAAAGACTCACATCTTTGTCTGCTATTTTGTGTGGCAAGTCAGTCGAAGTTAGGGGACGCAGAAGAGAGATTGACATCCTGTTTAATCTTGACCATCCTGACGGATTGTCAGAGTTTACCGAAGTGGATAATGACGAGTATTCTGAATCTATAGATGATGACGTGGCAGATGAGATTGAGGAAGAAGAAATTAGTTTACAGGAACGGCTAAAAAATTCAACTTTTGTTGTTGCTTCGAGGGCTTTGGCACAACAACAAAATTGGGTTTCTGTTACAAAAGTGTTCAAGTCAGATAATGACAGCCAAATTCTCAAGGCGGCTGGTGTTGCGTCATTCGATGATCCGCGGTATGAGAAGTATTCGTCTCGACTGAAGAAGTTGAAATCAATTCGGGATTACCAGTATGTCATGCATGTGTTGCCAAGAAATTTGGATTACGAAGAGGTGGCAGAAATTTTCGTTCGAGTAAATTCTCTTGGGGTCAAGTTACGTGGTTCCGACTTAGCGTTGGCTCAAATAACAGCAAGATGGAGAAATTCTCTCAAGTTGTTGGAAGAATTTCAGGATGAATGCGAAGAACGCTGGATGACGCTTGACTTAGGTCTTTTAGTTCGCGCTATGGTAGTGTTTGCTACTGGTCAGTCTCGTTTTGATCGTGTAAGTACTACGTCCGTTAGTAAATTGCAAAAAGGTTGGGAAGAAGCAAAGGAAGGACTACGCTTTGCTATCAATTTTCTGCGGACGAATGCCGATATTGAAGATGAGTCTTTGTTGTCATCCTCTCTGTTTTTTATCACAATTGCTTATTTCAGCCATTTGAAAAAACAAAAACTGACGAAGAAAGATTCTCGACTGCTTTTGTATTGGCTGTATATTGCCAATGCTCGGGGACGCTACTCAAGAGGCTCATCTGAAACCATATTGGATGCCGATTTGACTATTCTCAAAAAGGGTGGAGGACCTCAAGAACTTTTAGATGCTGTTCAGCAACAGTTTGGCAGGTTGACAATAGATGTCAACGATTTTGTTGGTCGTGGAGCAGGCAGTCCACTGTTTTCTCTGGTCTTCCTGGCTCTAAAGGCAAAAGGTGCAAAGGATTGGAAAACAGGGTTGGGTTTAAGTTTGACACATCAAGGCAAATATCATTACATTCAATATCACCACATTTTCCCAAAGGCTTTGATTAAGCAAAAATATGAGAGGCAAGAAATTAATGAGATTGCCAACATGGCTTTTGTTTCTGGTCGGTTTAACCGTGAGATTAGCGATACCAAACCAGAAAAATACATTCCCAAAATTATCGAGAGTCGTGGCGAAGAGGCATTAATCACCCACGCAATTCCTCTTGATAGCGATTTGTATTCGATAGAGAACTATCGTATGTTTTTAGAAACTCGTCGAAAGATGCTTGCAGATGAGGTGAATGCCTTTTTGGAAAAGGTAGGGGAAGATTAGCTGTTGTTGAAACTATCAGGGTAGAAGCATCCCCTCGAAACCGAATCAGCCTCCCCTGAGTCCGCGCCGCATTGACTGCCCGAAGGGCGTGTCGAAATGAAGCGGCGATCTTTCCTCTTTCTTCTTTCCTTGCTTTGCGTCCTTCGCGTCTTCGCGGTGAAAAAAATCTACTTCCAAATATTCCCATACGCATATTCGCCTTCGAGCAATTGTCCTTCGGTGAAGCGGCTGAATCGAAACGGCGTAATGTCCACGGTTTTGGGCGCGCCATCGAGAATCAACTCGACCAAACTCGCGCCCGCGGCGGGGGAGGTCTTGAAGCCCGTCCCGCTCAGCCCACAGGCGAGATAGAAACCATCCGGACCCGCCGCGCTGTAGATGGCGCGCTGGTCGGGGGTCAACCCGTCGCGCCCGACGTGAATAGACTGCAAACCGCTCTCTTCGATCTTGGGGATCCTTAGGACCATGTTGTCAATGAGTTTATCGAGGAACGTCGGCGAGGGCGTCTGGTCGTCCGCTTCGGGCGATTCGCCGCGCAGGGAGTCCTCTTCGCTCGCGGCAAGGATGAGCGCGCTGCCCTCGGGGCGGAAGTAACCGTTGATGATGTCGTCTATCACGGTGGGGAATTTGCCGAGCGACGGCGGACGGTGGAGGAAGGCGACGTCGTGCGTCCACGTTTCGAGCGGGACCTCGACGCCTGCGAGGCTGGCGACATGCTTTGCCCACCTCCCAGCCGCGTTGACCACGATGGGCGCGGCAAAGTCGCCTTTGTCCGTGCCGACGCCCGTGACCACTCCTCCCGCCGTGCGGATGGCGGTCACCTCGCAATTTTGGATGAGTGTCGCGCCGTTTCGTTTGGCGGCTTCGATGAACGAGTTGGTCGTGAGCGTCGCGTCGGCGTAGCCCGAATCGGGTTCGTAGGCGGCGTAATCGAAGTCTTCGGTGGCGACGTCTGGGAAGAGTCTCCTCACCTCCTCGGCGGAGATGACCGAGGTGTTGATGCCGACCTTTTGCTGGTTGGCGACGTTGCCGCGCAATTTGTCCTCGTATTCACGCTTGACGATCTTGAGGAAGCCCGTATTGATGAATCCGCAGCTTGCACTGAGCGGAGACGAAGTGCCGCCGCCAACTCTCTGCTTCCAATCGCTGTAGTAGTTCTTGTAACTGACGTAAGTCAGTTCGGCTTCCACGGCGAGATCGTAGTGCATGCGGACGAGTCCGCTGGAATAACCCGTGGCGCCCGAAGCGACGGTTTTGCGCTCGAGGATGGCGGTCTTGAGTCCGCGCTCGGCGAGGTGGAAGGCAACGCTGGCGCCCATCACCCCCGCGCCGATGACGATGGCATCGTAGGTTTGAGTCATGAGGTAATCCTTTCTAACAACGAAGGCTTGTACTGACTGCCCGATAGGGCGTGTCGAAGCGACACGAAGAGCGCAAGGAATTACGAAGGGGTTTGTTGGTTTTCATTATAAATCCCTTTGCGCTCTTTGCGACTTCGCGGTTTAGAGTTTTTACACATTGAAACTCACCTTCTCCTTCAACACATTCGGCAGTTTGGGAAGTTTGCTTCTTTCGATCAGGAACGTTGCCAGTTCGGTGATCTCGCGGAAGATGTAATGCTGGCTCAATGTTCCTTCCAAATAGCCTGCGCCGCTCGTGCCGCCCGTCCCCGCGCGGATGCCGATCATGCGGCGCACCATCGAAAAGTGACGGTAGCGCCAGTTCGAGAGCAGTTCGTCAATTTCGGAGAGCGTGTTCAGCAGTTCGAACGGCAATTGGAAGATCGGCAGGTCGCGATACAGCGTGATGAACAACGCGGCTTGCATCGCATTGGACGAAAGATCGCCGCGTCCCTTCCCGAAGAAGACCATATCGAACTCCGCCAGCCTGCCTTTTTCGTTCTCGGATAAACCGCCTTGATAGACACTCCGATAATCGGACCAGAACTTATCGGCGTTTGCCTTGCTCGTGGATTTGTAGTCCGCCCAATACTTCTCGTCGAAATACGGCATGCGTTCCAGCCACTTGACGACCAGTTCCTTCAGAGTGCTTTCGCCTTCAACCTGATTGACCTCCTGCGAGTCGCTTTCGGATAGACTGCCGCGCCGCGTGTGTTTGTAATATTCCCGCTTGAATCGTTCCTCCATTTTCAAGCCGAGTTTGACTTCGATCAGCCGGAACTGTTTGGATTGAAATCCCGAAGCGGGAAGAAGAAGATTTCGAAATTCAAGGAAATCCAGCGCGGTCATCGTTTCAAGCACGCTCACCTGCTGGTTGAGCAGTTCCAGAATCTTCACGATGCGCTTCAGTTTATGTACCACGTTGCTCATATCCGCCGAATTCTCGTTGATGCGGTCCTGCTCGAAGATATTGCGCACCAGGTCGAGTTCGAAGATGATCTGCTTGAACCACAACTCATACGCCTGATGGATGATGATGAACAGCATCTCGTCGTTGCCGTCCTCCATGCGCGAAAAACTGCGCGGATGCTGGCTGTTCAGGATCGTGTCGAGTTCGATGTAATCGGAATAATAGAGGTCGTCCATGTGGTCCTCTGTCATTGCGAGGGTTGAGATGCAGAGCATCGAAATCCCGAAGCAATCTCCTCATAATCTGAGATTGCTTCGTCGGGTCTTCGACCCTCCTCGCAATGACGAATGATTAAGTATAATCGCACCCATGCTCAAAGCCCTCATCTTCGATTTCGACGGTCTCATCCTCGACACGGAAACCCCGGAAGTGAACGTGTGGACAGAGATCTATGCCGAACACGGATTCGACTTCCCGTTCAACGACTGGGTGCAGACCGTGGGCGGATACGGCATCTCGAACTTCGACGCGGCGGACCATCTCTCGCTTCTCTCTCAGGGACGGCTGGATCCCGCTTCGATGCGCGCCCGCCACCGCCTCGGCAGTGACGCGTTGACCCGCGCCAGCCCGGTCATGCCCGGCGTGCTGGAAACCATCCGCGAGGCGAAACGGCTCGGACTCAAACTTGCCATCGCATCCAGTTCGCCGCATGCGTGGGTGGACGGGCACACCCGGCGCCTCGGCATCTTTCACCGCTTCGACAGGATCGTCTGTCAGGACGATGTGGGCGTTGGCAGGACCAAGCCGAACCCGGATCTCTTTCTATTGGCGCTGAATCAGTTACAGGTCCAGAGGGATGAAGCGGTGATCTTCGAGGATTCCCCCAATGGGGTGACCGCGGCAAAGCGCGCCGGAATCTTCGTCGTGGCTGTCCCGAATCCGCTCACCTCCATACTCGACCTCGACGGCGCGGATCGGATCGTAAAATCCTTGAAGGACGTGTCGCTGAGCGATCTGGTTGACAGAGTAAGATGACAAGAGCCGCCCGAAGGCGGCTCCTGTTTTGCGCGGAACGTCCCGAAGGTTCGAACCTCACCAAAAGAGGTTTTTCAAGGAAACCTTCGGGACGTTTTCAGCCGGGTTGACCGTGTTGTACCGGCCCAATACGATACGGACGCATC
Source organism: uncultured Anaerolinea sp. (assembly GCA_964419035.1). GTDB lineage: Bacteria > Chloroflexota > Anaerolineae > Anaerolineales > Villigracilaceae > Defluviilinea. The sequence goes on from CAYQOF010000148.1 coordinate 6,722, forward strand.
ATCTCGTTGTCTTCATGCTCCACGATGTGGCAATGCCAGACGAATTGACCGGTCGTGTTGAACTGGGCGCGCACCCGCGTGACCTCGCCCGGATAGGCAGTGACCGTATCCTTGAAGCCGCTCTCCCATGGCTCGGGCGGCCGCGCTGGTCCAGCCAGTTGGATATTCGTGACGTGTCCCATTTCCTCGTCGAATGTGATGGGCTGGCGATCCACCACTTCGAAGACCACCTCGTGGATGTGCATGGGATGCGCGTCGGCGGTGAAGTTGTAGAACTCCCACACTTCGGTATCGCCAACGTTCGGGTTCTCGCTGACGGGATCCATCCACATCCTGTGCATTGCCATGCCCATATTCACGTTGCCGAGCATCGCCGCGGCGGGACCGTCCCAATACATGGACATCTCTTCCATCAGCGCAAGCGGGCGTGTGGTGATCGGCGCGGGAAGCGGCGTAATGGGCGGCAGTTGCAGGAACATCGGCGGGGTTGTGGGATCGGGCGCGAGCGCGGGCGCCACGTTGAACTGCATGATCTGACCGGTGGACGCGGGATCCGCCGGGTCGAAATCCACACCCGGGATGCCGCCTCCGAAGGGCTCATCGGGACCGACGTTACCGAGAACGTAATTGCCGACCAGGACGTTGGTGAAATCAACGATCACATCAGCACGTTCGGCAAGACCCATGAGCAGTTGATTGCCCATCGCGGTGATATTGACCGGCGCGGCGAGGAAGCCGCCCTCGTTGCCGATCTGCCAGACTTCCACGCCGGGGATGTTGCTGAAGTCGAGGATGAGGAAGCGGGATTGGCATCCGTTCAGGAAGCGGATTCGATAACGGCGTTGCTCCACAGCCTGGAAGGGCCAGGTGTTGCCGTTGACCATGATCATGTTGCCGAAGAATTCGGGGTTCCAGATCGGAGAGAGGTCCGTATCCGGCAGGAAGCCCGGATCGAGAGCCGTCGCGCCGTCGAAAAATTCGCGCGTATCCGGGTAGAAGAGCGAACCGTCGGTGTTGAAGGAGCGATCCTGAATGGCGATGGGAATTTCATAGTAGGTCTTGTTCGGCGGGAACTTGTCGCCTTCCCTCGGCGCGGGACCGGGCAAAACAGCAGTCAATCCATTGCGAGTATCGAGCACGGCTTTGTCGCCCGAAGGTCCGCCGCGGACGATGTAGAACCCGGCGGGTCCGGCGTAGACGTTGAGCCGCGTCATTCCCAACGCATGGTCGTGATACCAGATGGTCGAAGCGCGGTTCAGGTTTGGATATTGGAAGGTGGCAAAGCCCACCCCCCAAGTTGCGCCAAAACCTGCCACGGCTTTTCCTGCGAAGAAGTCATA
>CAYQOF010000149.1:0-5854 GCA_964419035.1 uncultured Anaerolinea sp.
GACCGTTTGCGTGTCCACTACGCGGATGTCCACGTTTGGGAATTCCAGCGCGGCGACCTCCGCCGAACGGACCGTTCCGCTCGCCTTACCCGTTGGCGCGACGACGATCACGCTTTCGCCCTTTTCCTGCGCCGCCTTGAATATCGGATAATACAGATGCGGCTCAGGCGCAGAGGTTTTGGGCAACGTTGGGGAAGCCTTCAATTTTTGCAGGAACGCGGGCGTATCCAGTTCGGAATCGTCGTGATAGGACACATCCCCAAAAATGACGATTTGCGGGAGCGTGGGAATTCCGCGCTGTTCGAGCAACTCCTTCGGTAGTCCACAGGTGGTATCAGCGATAATGATGGTCATGGCGCCATCTCCTTTTTGTCATTGTAGCCCGCCAATGAGGAGAGGATAACTGTCAAAAGGACCCAATTTTGGATTACAAAGCGCGAAACACGTCATTGCGAGGAAGGTTGAGATGCGACAGCATCGAAATCCTGACGAAGCAATCTTCTCTGAATGAGGCAGGGAGTATTTCCCTGATGCTTCGCTGCGCTCAGGACAAGAGTCGCAATGATTATATGGAAGTAATTCGATGGCAGAAAATTGAATTTCAAATTGCCCGATGTTTTTATTCCAGCCTCAACGAACGTTTGCCCTCCGCCAGCAACTTGTCGTAACTCTTTTCCAATTCAACGTTCACCCCTCGCAAACCGGCGACGACTTTTTCCGTCCATAAGAGGTATTCCCTTATCCGCTCCAACGTCCATTCGGAGGGCGGGGAGTAAACGATATCCTCCACGTTGCAGATTTTATCCGCCAGTTTCAACATTTTTGCGTCCCGTGATTTGTGCGGCGCGGTTTCGATTTGCAGTTGTTTCCTGACCTGTTTGGGCAGGCTCTTGTCGTCGGTCACTTCGAGCACCAGCGCAAGGACATCATCGCCGAACTCCGCCCGGATTTCCTCGGGCGTTGTCGTCGTATCTTCGATGGTGTCGTGCAAGATGGCGGCAAGGAGCAGTGTGACATCGCGCACCCCACCCACCCTCCACAACGTCTCGGCAACTTGAATCGGATGATTGACATACGGCGACGACCGCGAGTCCTTGCGGCGCTGGTCATTGTGTTTGCCCGCGGAGAAACGGAGCGCTTTCAATATCAAGCCGGTTGAGCCGTCCATGGCATTCCCCCTGCTTACGGTGTCCGTGTCGGCGTTGGGGTGCGGGTTGGTGTCCTCGTTGGCGTGGCAGTGACCGGTCGAGTCGGAGGCGGGGTGAGTGTGCTGGAGGGGCTTGGAGGCGGAGTCTGTGTGCGGATGGCGAGCAGTTGTTTCTGCGCAACGTTCCGCATCTCAGCGCTCATCGTCTCAGCGGGCAGGTCGAGCAGCCGCTCCCAATATTGCGCGGCTTTGGGGAATTCCTCACGCCGCTCATAAACGATCGCGCCCCAATAATACACGAGCGCCTTTTGTTCATTGCCCTCCGCCATGGGTTCGGTCTTTTCCAGGCTCAACAGCGCACTTCCATTGCGTCCCTGGATCAAATGAAGACGGATGATGGCGAGATTGGCGTCGAACGAATCAGGATAGAACGCGATCACGCGGTCAATATCCCCGTCCCCGGCGTCGCCCCTGCCGAGTTCCACGTTCGCGAGGAAGCGATAGAGATACGCCTCGCGGCGGTTGCGATCCACCGCCAGGACTCTGTTCATCGCCCGGATGGATTCCTCGTAACTGCCGTTGTCGTATTGAAGTCTTCCGAGCAGGAGGTTCGCCGAAAGGTCGTCCGCCTCATAGGTGAGGTAGGTATTCAATGCCTTCGCCGCTTCCTCACTATTCCCGATCTCCGCGTAGATCTGCCCGAGCAGAAGATAATTGGGCAGGTGGGTCACATCCAGTTCATTGGAGCGTCTGGCGGCATTCAACGCCAGATCGAGCTCGCCTTCCTGCAAACGGGCGCGCGCCAGATGGTGAAACACAAGCGGCGAGTTGGGCAGACGGATGTTGGCTTCGCCAAAGTCCACCAGCGCGCCCTGGATGTTGTTATCCCTCAATCTGACAATGCCGCGTTCGAGATGTGCCTCGCCGAAGTTCGGGTCTAGGCGGATGGCTTCATCCAAAAGCGGGAGGACGTTCGCGTTCGGCTCAATGACCAGCCGCGCGCGCGCCATGCCAACGTACGCGGGACCGAAATTCGGGTCCTGGTCGAGCGTCCCTCCATAGGCTTGCAGGGCGTTATTGACATCGCCCTTGAGGCGATACATTTCACCGAGGTAGTAATACGCGTAGACCGCATCCGGTTCCTGGCGGATGATATCCGACAGCGCGCTGATGGCTTCGTCCCAGTTGCCCGCCCGGTACGATGCAAGGAACTGGCGATAAATATCGCTCACAACCGGCGAGCGCGGCGTATCCACGTATAACGGCGTTGCGGTGAAAGGAATGGGAACCAATTCAGAGAGCGGACCGGCGGGTGTGCCGGTGACTTGCGCCTGCGGTCCTCCGCCGATGGCAGTGACGGTCAGCGTGTACGTCGGTGAGGGTCCCGGTGTGCGCGTGGGCGGGCGCTCCGCCTGCTGGGTACGCGGAAGAGTGAAACCAAACACGACCCCGCCTGCCAGCGCGCCAAGCAAAAGGACGATGATGCCAAATCTAAAGACCGGGCTGGCTCGCACCGCCGCCCATCCTTTGGGCTTTGGCTTTTCGTGGGCAAGCAGGAGTTTTTCCTCCCAGGCGCGCGGCTGGTTGACCGGGAAGGGCTGGACGGTCTCGTCCGGCGGCAAAGCCCCAAGCAGGATCAAGCCGCGTTTGGCGGTGGCATTTTCAGGGTCCAGTTTGAACGCCGTTTGCAGGCAGTATGCGCGCTCCTTGTCGGTATCCATCGCGGCGCTCAACCAAACCCAATAGATCGCGTTGTTCTGGTCGTTTTTGATCAGACCTGTGAGCAATTCACGGGCGCGGGCTTTATTCCCCTCACGCAGGGCTTCTATTGCTTCCTGGAATACTGCATCGTCAGCCCCGCTCGTTTCACGAGAGGGGGAATGGATACGAGCGGGGTCAGCCATGCGCTGATTTTACCCTACTCGTCCCCGGTGTATGGAAGATCAAACAGGACTGTTTTGAGGCTCGTGGAATTCCTCCACCTGATAGATGAACACTTCGGGACGATTGGCGCGCCAGAGATTCCCCTTCGCCCCCATCTTGTAACAGAGTTGATCGAGGAATTCGGCGCGGTCGGGGATCTTCTCCCATACCTGGGGGAGGAATGTGGCACGGTGAAAACCGTCGCGCAGGACAACCCCATCCACGTGCGGTCTTAATTTGGATAAAAGATCATCTGCGTCACTGTATTCGATTGGGACGGGGCGCGTCAACCGCGAGACCTCGATCCTGATCCCGTTTAATTCATCCTCCCGCACCGGAGGGAAGCGCGGGTCTTCGAGCGCGGCGGCGACGGCATGTTCGCGTACATCCTGCGCGAGCGGCTGATAGGGTTCGAGCGCGCCAATGCAACCGCGCAATTTTCCGCGCTCGGTGAGCGTGACGAAAGACGCGCCATCCGCCCGTAAAAGGGGCGTCAAGGACGCTTCGTCCAGGGGCGGCAGTTTTTCCCCTCTCACAGCGTGTTCGATTGCCTCCCGCGCCATGCGAAGCAGCATCTGTTTTTCCTCGAAGGTCAATTCATCTGTCATGGCGGTTTCCCTCCACATTCTTTGATGAGGCTGATGCGCCAGCCTCTTACTGTGATGGACTCCCTCTCCCAAAGGGAGAGGGCTGGGGTGAGGGCGGAGTCAGTTTCCAAAACACGCGATTGTGATATGCCAGTGGATCGCCCTCCCCACCGCCGCGCGCTTCGATGACCTTCGCAATAAACAAGGTATTCTCGCCGACCGGGATCGAGTTCATCACCCGGCAGTTGAAAAAGGCGATGCCTCCTTTCAGCACCGGCGCGTCAATCGAGAGGGTCTCGATCGGCACGCCCTCAAAGCGATCTGTAATATTGGGAATCTTGCCCGCGAACCGATCCGAGATCCACGCCTGTGCGGAGGAGAGAACTGTGATCGAGAATTCTCCGGACTTCACCACGAGATCGTGCGTGTGCGTCAACTGCCTCAACGTCACCGAGATCACCGGCGGCTCCAGCGAAACGGACGCAAACGAGTTCACGGTCATGCCATACCGCTGACCATCATGCACGGCGGTAATGACCGCCACGCCGGTCGTCCAGGCGCGCCAGGCGCGGCGGAGTTGTTCAGAATCGAGTGCCATATTCTCTCCGATGGATTTTCATCATAACGGGGAGGGAGGGACGAGTCAAGGCGAAAATCCCGGATACCCTTGCACATTCAAACCTTAATAAGGTACTATTACACGCAAGCGTCATGGACTCGACCCCCTCCCGCCCCGCGAAGCGTCACCGAGCGCGTCCGGTGCGCGCCCTGCAATCCACGATCGGCATTGCCATCCTTCTGGCAACGCTCTTCACCGCCCTGCCCTCGCGCGGACTGGTCTCCGGCGATTTCTACGAACGATTGAGTCTCATTCTAACGCCGCGCGCTGTCGAAGGGGCGCCGCTGATCGCACAGCCGCAACTGCGTATTGGCATCGTCGCCGGGCATTTGGGGAGCGATTCCGGCGCGGTCTGCCTGGACGGCAACGGCAGCGTCACGCTCACCGAAGTGGACGTGAACCTGGAGATCGCCGCCATTGTCCAACAGCAACTGGCACAGAAGGGGTATCAGGTTGACCTGTTGCGCGAGTTCGACACCCGTCTGAACGGTTACCGCGCTCTGGCGATCGTTTCCATCCACAACGATTCCTGCGAATACATCAACGACCAGGCGACCGGTTTCAAGGTTGCCGCGGCGCTCAATACCCACGACCTCAACCGCGCCAACCGCCTCACCGCCTGCCTGGTGGACCGCTATCAAGCCGCCACAGGGCTGACCTTCCACGTCGGAAGCATCACCTCCGACATGCGCGAATACCACGCCTTCCGTGAAATTGATCCCAGCACTGTTGCCGCCATCATCGAAACGGGCTTCCTCAACCTCGACCGCGAGATCCTCACCAAAGAGACCGACCGCGTCGCGGCGGGTGTGGTGGACGGAATTTTGTGCTTTGCGAACAATGAGAACGTCGAACCGACTCCCATTCCCAACCTCACGCCATGAACAGACGCCTGCGCCTCACCTTAAGCCTGTTGCTGATCCTGTGCATCAGCGGATTCGCCGCCCTGGCTTTTATCGCCTCGCCTGCCAGCGCGTCCATATTTGCCCCGCCGACGCCCACACATGAAAACGTCTGGGCTTACGCGGACGTCGCCAAGCCAACGTATACACCCACCCCGTTCATCATTCCAACCGATACCCCGACTCCTCTTCCAACCGTTACAGAAACACCCGGCTCGATGGCAATGGAGATCATCGAGGATACCCCGGTCCCCACGTACCAGCCGCCTCAGGCATCGTCCTACACTTCCCATGGCGGGTCGAAATACATCCTCGTGGATATTTCCGAACAACACATGTACGTCTATGAAGGCGATACGCTCATTTATAGTTTTGTCGCTTCGACGGGTATGAACAACGCCACGCGCGTCGGGACATTTGCCGTACAAAGCAAGATCCCGAACGCCTACGGCTCGACGTGGAACATCTGGATGCCCTCCTGGCTCGGAATCTACTGGGCTGGCGGCTTGGAGAATGGGATCCACGCCCTGCCAATCCTGCCGAGCGGCGCAACCCTGTGGACGGGCTATCTGGGCAGGCCCGTTTCCTATGGATGCGTGGTACTCGGCTCCTATGAAGCAAAATTATTATATGATTGGGCTGAGATCGGCACGCCTGTGGAAATTCGATGATAAAG
>CAYQOF010000149.1:5954-8042 GCA_964419035.1 uncultured Anaerolinea sp.
TCCTCCAGGCACGTGAATTGGTTGCACAAGCGCGCGAAGCCCTGCGCCGCGGTGACAAGGAAACCGCGCGCGGATTGGGAGAGCAAGCCGCCCTGCTTGCGCCCGAGTACGAGGACGCCTGGCTGATCCTCGCCGCTTCGGACCCGAACCCGGAAGACGCGCTCGCGTACGCGCAAAAAGCATTGGAGGTCAACCCGGAGAGTACGCGCGCCCGCCGGGGCGTGGAATGGGCACAGGGGCGGTTGAAGCAGGTTTCTCCTGAACAGGGTCGAACGACCCGGGCTGGGGAAGAAGCGGTCACCGCGATCCCGATCCAGCGCCCGCCGAAGCCTGTCAGCCCGCCGGTTCAGTCGAGACCCAAAAAGCCGAAATGGGTGTATGCGGGTCTGCTTGGTCTGCTGACGTGTGTGGTTCTCAGTTTTTCCGCCTATTCCGCGGTGACTCATCCAGCCTTCGCCTCCATCATCAACAACGTGCCCGCGCCGACTCAGGAAAACCTTTGGGCGCCGGTGGAGCTCGCCAAACCCGCCGTCACCCCGCTGAACGTCAGCGCATTCGTTCCCCAGATTGCCGACACGCCCGCCCCCATGCCCGCCACACCGACGCCGGTGTTCACATCAACCCCGACTGAAGTCCCCACTGAAACGCCCACCCCCACACCGGAAGCCACCGAGACGCCCGGCGTCATGGGGATGGAGATCGTGGCGGATACGCCCACCAGCCAGTACGTTCCACCGCCAGCCGCGGCGCAACAGGATCAATATCCCGCCAGGGGCAACGGAGAGCGCTGGATTGACGTGAACCTTTCGCAACAGCGCGTGTATGCCTACGAAGGCGATGTGATCGTGAATTCGTTCGTGGTATCCACCGGCACGGCGCGCACTCCCACCGTCACCGGCAAGTTCAAGATCTGGATCAAACTGCGCTCCACCACCATGTCGGGTCCCGGCTATCATCTGACCAATGTGCCGTATACCATGTATTTTTACAAGGGTTACGGTCTGCATGGCACCTACTGGCATAACAACTTCGGCACGCCGATGAGTCGTGGATGCGTGAACCTTTCGATCCCGGATGCCGAATGGCTGTATAACTGGGCATCAGTCGGCACTGTGGTGAACGTGCATTATTGAGTGAATCCGGAGTGCGTCGCACCCAATGATGTGCGACGCACCCTCCAAGTTGAAGCATGAGCAAGGCTGTCCTTTCCCGGCGTGATTTTCTCAAATTGAGCGGCTGTGGCCTGATGGGGATGCTCCTGCCGGGCCTGCATTTGAACCTGCCCCCTCAGGACGAATTTGCCAATTTGCAGGGACGCGTCATTGACCGCACATTGTGGTCCCACGACGAACCTCATCCCAAATCCAAACGCAAAAACCTCTACTGGCACGACCTCATCCTTCCCATCACGAACACCGCCATCAGCGGCGACGAGTCCGCCCATAACCGCGTCTGGTATGAGGTAAGGGATGGCGGCTACGTTTATTCCGGGAGCATCCAGCCCGTCCGCACGATATTGAACGAGCCGCGGAACATTCCACTGAATGGCGCGCTGGGCGAGGTCAGTGTGCCATTCACGGACGCGCGCGAGACTCCCGTCCCGAATGGGAAAGTCATCTACCGGCTTTATTTCGAAACCGTGCATTGGGTGCAGGCGACTCACTTTGACTCTTCGGATGGGAGCGTTTGGTACTACCTGCTCGACGATAAATTCGACCAGTTCTATTACGTCCCCGCGGAACACATCCGCCTCATTCCAAACGAGGAACTGACTCCGTTATCTCAGCATATCCCGGACAAGGAGAAGCGCGTCGAAGTCCGTTTGCAGGATCAACTGGTCCTGGCATATGAAAGCGGACGGCTGGTTTTTGCTACGCGCACAGCCACGGGCGGACGTCTGCGAAGCGGAACGTACACGACGCCCACCGGCGATTTCATCACCTATCACAAACGTCCCACACGGCACATGGCGGCGGGCGACCTCGCCTCGAGCGGATTCGACCTGCCCGGCGTGCCGTGGGTCATCTACATCAAGGAGAACGGTATCTCCTTCCACGGAACATACTGGCACAACGACTACGGTCGTCC
>CAYQOF010000150.1:0-5380 GCA_964419035.1 uncultured Anaerolinea sp.
GTTGCGATGGCATTCAACACGCGCTGCTGGTTCAGGTTGAAGTAATCCTGATTGGGCCACCACATGCGGATGTAATCGAACTCGTAGAACTCATTGCCGAGTGCGGCGTTGATCTTGTCGAAGTTCTTCTGGTCAACGATGACCGCTACTGCATCCCGCAGGGAACGTGTGGGCTGGTCGAACGAGCGTAGAGCCGTGTAATCGCGCAGGTACCATACGAAGGGCCACGAGACGCCGGTATCCGGCGCGCTGGCATCGTAGGCGACGATCGCGTTGAGCCCGCCCGCCGTGCGTTTGGAAATCTCCTCCACCTGCGCCATTACTTCCTTGATTCCCTTTGCGCCGTGGGCGTATACGAGATATTCGGTTGCGTCGTCGTAGAAAAGATAACTGGCGCGGAAGGCTGTCCGCCCGGTTTGAGCAACAAGCAGTCCGAAAACGGTCAGTGAAGCCAGGCTCACGAAGACGCTCTTGCGAGGCAGGCGCGCAAGATAAACGATGCCGGCGATGCTGGCGAGCAAAGCCAGGAACGCCGCGCCGAATCGCACAGCCTCCCGCGCGGCGCCTCCCGGGTCGAGCGCGGGATCCGATGCGTATGTGATGAGCATCGCGCCGTTGAGGATGCTCGAAAAGACGGTGATCAACATCAGGGCAAGCAACGCGATGATACCCAGGCTGGCAAGATCATCGCGCATCAGGTAATACAACAACGCGCCGGACACGACGGCGGTGATGAGCGGCAGCAGGAATGCGGAGGTTGCCTGTAATTGTGCCAGTTCGGTGCCCTGAAAAGGAGGGTTCGTCCCGTAGAGCGTTCGCAGCATGTTGAACACAGCGAGCGCAAATACTGCCATGACCAGCATCGAGAGCAGGGCGCGCCAGGGCTTTTCCTCCGCAAGACGCGGGGAGATGGATTCGACCACCTGCCCGATGCCCCAGCCTGTCAACAACACCATGGGCCATGCCATGTGATACGTCAGCCACGGCATCCGTTCGCCCGCGATGGTAAAAGCGATGATGCTCGTGACCACCCAAAAGACGAGCAGGCTGAAGGTGAGAGCAAAGTTGCCGCCGGAGGTTTCGGGGGACTCTGTTCCCGCTTCGTTCTCCCCGGCGGCTGGTCTTTGCCCGAATAATTTTTTCAAGCCCAAGACGATCGCCGCCAGACTCCCGATCGCGGTCGTGAACTCGTAGATGGGGATTTGAACGAGCGTGTAATAGTATTGCGGCTGGCTGCCGCGCTCCACTCCATGCTGCATCAGCCAGTACCCGAGCGAACCGACGATGCCGGTAAAGAACCCCGCCGAATTGGTAAAGAAGGTCGTATACAGAATGGTGAACACGCCCCAATAGAAGACGCCGTACTTCCACCACTCCCGGTTCCACAATTGACCGACAACAACGGTAACGGCGAAGAGGACGACCAGGATGACGCCCATCAATGTCATGGTGTACGTGTTCAGTTGGGTTACCGAGGCGGCGTCGGTGGGAATGGTCACCTCGGAAAGTCCCAGTTTCTTGAGCGAATCCAGAATAAAGGCGGTCAGTTGGGGAAGAGAGAACGTGAAAAGCAGGATGAGCAGGTCAAAGGATCGTTCCCGGGGCAATTCGCGTTTGAGATATGCGAGGCGGAAATATATGAATCCCGCCGCGGCGATGCCCAGAACACCCAGTTCGAGCAGGATGTTCGGCAATGAAAACGCCCCTGAGCCAGCCTCCTCCGCAGTGAGCGATTCGCCGGTCGGGTTGGCGGGCGCGGCGGTCTCTGCAGTGGAGAGCAAACCTTCCTCGCCGCGCGTGACGATGAGCACGCTCAGCCCAACGCTGACCAGCACCGCGCTGACCGCCATCACGATGATGAAAGCGCGGTAATTTGGCGCGTGGTTTTCCCATTGCGTTTTCGTCACGCGATAGAGAAAGACGATGCCCAGGAAGATCAACGCCTGGGCGGTGTAAATGAAGGCGGTCTCCTTGGATGTGAAATGCAGCACCGTCGCGGCGGTGATGAAATACAGATACCTCTTTTCGCCGAGTTCAAGGTATTTCAGGATCGAATACAACAGCAGGATACCCGAAAGCCCGACGAACGCCTCATTGCGGACGTATCTGCCGTAATACAGCATGTACGGCGAAATGACCATCAGCAAGCCTGCAACGAGCGCGCCCCACTTGCCGAGGTACCCGCGCCAATACCAGACCATCCAAACCGTCGCGATGCTGAACAACACGGCGGGGATGCGCGCCGTGAAATCCGAAACGCCGAAGAGGAAATACGTCAGCGCGATGACGTGGAACTGGAACGGTCCGTGCATCATCGGCGTGTGTTGGTAGCCCTGTCCGCGGTATAACAGCCACGAGAAATACGTGTGCAGGGATTCGTCATGACTCATCACGCGCGTGCCGAGGTCGTAAAAGCGTGTGATGATCGCAAGCAGGATGATCCCGCCGAACAGCGCGATCTCGTTGGTGACCGCCGGCAGGGCGGGGTGGATGGGTCGTTGAAGCCAGGGGGTCGTCTTGTTATCCATTCGTTGTCTCTCGAGTATTATTTTTTCGCGCACATGACTATACTGTATTCCCCCTCAACTTGCAAGAATACACAGCCCAAAATTTCGTGTAGCCAATAAACCATAATATTTCATTAACCAACTCTTACAACAAAACAAACAACAATCCAAGATAAGCAAACATTAAGCAGATCCCGTGTTCACGCTAGTACTCGGACAACCTAAAACTGTAGGGTGAATCGCCCGATATGTCGTTTCAGTTACCATCCAACTTAACCTTGTTGGAGTACTAGAACAAAACCTTCCCAGCCAATTGACCACACCCCGCGGCAATATCAATTCCTCGTCTCATGCGAATCGTGCATGGAACCCCAGCCTGCTCCAATGTTTCCCTGAACCGCTCCGCGCGCTGACGACTTGTCGCTGCGCCGTCGTAGCCTTTCGTGGGGTTGAGGGGGATGGCATTGACGTGACACAACAATCCCCTGAGCCGAGCGGCGAGTTGTTTCGCGACCTCGGGCGTATCGTTGACGCCGTGGATCAGCGCCCACTCGAAGGTCACGCGGCGACGCGTCTTTTCGACGTAGTATCGGCACGCGTCCAGCACCTCGTCAATGTTGTATTTCTTATTGACCGGCAGCATCGCTGCGCGTGACTTGTCGTCCGCGGCATGCAGGGAGATGGCGAGGTTGACCTGCCGCTTTTCGTCCGCGAAACGCTTGATTTGCGGGACCAAGCCCACGGTCGAGATGGTGAAGCGGCGGGCGCCGAGGTTGGATCCGTCGGGGTCGTTGAGGCGGTCAATCGCCGCCATGGTGTTGTCGTAATTGTGGAACGGTTCGCCCATGCCCATGAGGACGATATTCGTGACCGATTCGTTCGCGTCCCGCAGCATGCGCGCATAATACAGCACCTGCGCGGCGATCTCGCCGCTGGTAAGGTGACGTTTGAATCCCATCTGCCCGGTGGCGCAGAAGACGCATCCCATCGCGCAACCGGCTTGCGTGGAGATGCAGAGGGTTCGGCGTTTCTTTCCCTCACCCCCAGCCCCTCTCCCGGTGGGAGAGGGGGAGTCGGCAGGGTCGCCATACCTCATCAACACCGCCTCGATCAGGTTCCCATCCGGCAACTCGAACAATGTCTTGCGCGTGGACTTGTCGGAGGAGTCGAGATATGTCTTTACCATAAACGGAGTGAAGGTGAATTCCCCGGCGAGTTTTTGGCGAAGAGAATTGGGGAGATTGGAGAATTGGTCGGGCGAATCGTAGAGATGCTGGTACAACCCCTGCCAGATTTGCTTTGCGCGGTAGGGAGGTTCGTTCCATTCCTTGAGCCGCTTTTCCCATGCAGGGAAATCGAGATCATAAACGAGTTGATGCATATTCAATTGACCAGTGATGATAGATCATCTGCGATGATATCCATCTTCGGCTCCCGCTTCTCTGCCTCCTCGCGCGTGGACACGCCGCTCAACACCAGCGCGGTCGGGCATCCCACCGCCTGACCCGCGGCAATGTCCGTTTCGAGGCGGTCGCCGACGACGAGCGTTTCCTCCCTGCGCGTGCCGAGCCGTTCCAGCGCAAGTTCCATCAAATACGGATACGGTTTGCCCGCAATGACAGGCTCGACTCCGGTTGCAGTCGTAATAATCGAGACCCATGCACCCGAGCCGGGGATTTCCCCGCGCGGGGTGGGGAAGGTTCTATCGGTGTTCGTTGTGTAGAACGGGACTCCGTTCCGCACGAGCAGGGCTGCCTCGGCAACCTTGTCGAAGGTTATATATCGGTCAATGCCCATCACCACCGCCTGCGCCTGCGATGCATTTTCCACGGAAACGATCTCAAATCCCTTTTCCTCGAGCGCCATGCGGATGCCCGCCTCGCCGATCATGAAGATCTTAGCCCCGCGCGGATATTTCTGCGCAAGCAGGAACGCAATCCCCCATGCGGACGTGATGACCTGCGACGCCTCCACATCCACGCCAAGGTCTGCGAGTTTCTGCTGATATTCCTCGGGCGTCCTGGTGCTGTTGTTCGTTGCGAAGACGAATTTCAGTCCGCGTGCGCGGATACGTTGAAAGATGGACGGCAGGTTGCCGATCGGCGCGTCCGCCTTCCAGAGCACGCCGTCCATGTCGAGGATGAGGGCTTTGATGTTTGATGGAATCATTTCAATTTACGATTTTCGATTTTTGATTGGCGCGATGCCTGTTCCCCATTATAAACGCAAGACCCCGGGGATTTCTCCTCGAGGTCTTCACTGCCCACTGATCACTGGTCACTGATTACTGCCTACTTGACCTTCTCCGGCATCTCCAGCACCTGGTCCACGAGACCATATTCGACGGCTTGCTTTGCCTCGAGATAATAATCGCGGTCGCTGTCGCGTTCGATCACCTCAAGCGGCTGACCGGTATGCTTCGAGAGGATTCCAAGAATCAAACCCTTCAAGCGCAGAATCTGCCTGGCTTGAATTTCGATATCCGTTGCCTGACCCTGCGCGCCGCCCAAAGGCTGGTGCATGTGGATCGTCGCGTTCGGCAGGGCGTAGCGTCTGCCTTTCGTGCCGGCGGCAAGCAGCACGGTCCCGAACGACGCGGTCACACCGACAGCCACAGTGCTGATCGGGTTCGGGATCATCTGCATGGTGTCGTAGATCGCCAGCCCCGCGTAGATCACGCCGCCGGGCGAGTTGATGTACATCTGGATTTCCTTCTCGGGATCCTCGTGGGTCAGGTAGAGCAGCTGCGCCACGACCACGTTCGCGATCTGGTCGTCTATCCCGGTGCCGAGGAAGATGATGCGTTCCTTGATCAGGCGGGTAAAGACGTCAATCGAACGCTCACCGTAATTGGTGGATTCGATCACGTAAGG
>CAYQOF010000150.1:5480-7950 GCA_964419035.1 uncultured Anaerolinea sp.
CAATCATACTCATGCCGCGTTGGAATTGTGTTAACTCTTTGAATCCTCTTCGGATGAAGAACCCGCCTCACTCTCAGAGGGAACTGCCTCGCCCCCTTCAGCCTGCACCTCCGCTGACGTTTCTTCTGCCATTACTTGTACTGAAACTACTTCAGCCACGGCAGGCGTTTCTTCGGCTGTCGCTGACTCCGCCGCTTCAGCCGCCGCTTTCGCGGCTTTCTCCGCCTCACGCTCCTCCGGTGACTTGTACTCGCCAACGGCAATGGACTTCAAAATATCGAGCGTGCGGCGCGTGAGTACGCGGTTCGCCGATTCCAGCGCGACGGCTTGCGCCAGTTGCTGCTGTCCCTGTTTGCCGCCGCGCAGATTGCTTATGTCCAGTCCCTGCATGGTCAGCGAAGTGAGCGTGTTGTTGAATTCCTCGTCCAACGCTTCGTTGTCCACTTCGATCTTTTCGCGGCGCGCGATCTCATCCAGGATGAGCGAGCGTTCGAGGCGTTTCGTCGCCACCGGCCTGGCTTCCTCTTCGATGAACTGCTCACGCGTGGTGTCGCGCATCTTGAAGTAGGTTTCCAGGTCCATTCTTTGCTGTGCCAGCCGTTGACGCAGATCCTCCAGCACATGTTCTTCTTCGTGCTCGAGCGTGTACTGATGATATTTGAACGTCGCGCCTTCCTTGATCTTTTCGATCAGGTCAATGAAGTAGTTGTCGTCGTATTTGGCTTTGGAACGCGCCTCCACGTTTCTGGTCACGGCTTCGCGCAGTTCCTCCAGCGTTTCGCCCGCGCCGACAGTCTTGGCGAATTCATCGTCGAGTTCGGGCACGTTCACGCCGCGGATGGTCTTGATGGTGAGTTCCATCTCGACCTCTTTGCCCTTCAATTCCTCCACGTCCCAATCTTCGGGGAAGGTGTGTTGGATGGTCTTTGTGTCGCCGGGTTTCATACCGATCAGTTCTTTTGCAAATCCGACGTAAGGCTGTTCGGTATCGCGTTCCTCGCTGCGGATGAATACCGCGAAGCCTGCCTGGTTCAATTCGGCGGTTTCCGATTTCATGTCCACGAGAACGTAATCGCCCTCCTGCGTCTCACGTTCGACGGTCTCAGTGGATGCATACGCCTGGCGGAGGTCTTCCAGGGCTTTGTCCACTTCCTCCTTGCCGGGAGCAGACCATTCGTACGGCATGCGAAGCGAGTGATAGTCGCCCAGGTCCACTTCGGGGGCGAGGGGCACGCGGAAGGTGAGTTTGACCGGGTCGAGCGAGTCGATCGATTCCAGCGATCCCGCCGCGCCCGGTGCGACCTCCGCCTCTTTGAGGATGTTCGAGTATTCGTCATCCACAAGATTGTCAATCGCCTGCTCGATAATGGCTTGCTCACCGTAGTTCAGCGCGACCATGTGGTAGGGAGCCTTGCCCGGGCGGAAGCCGGGAATCTTGCCGCGCTCGGCGATCTTGCGCGCCGCGCGGCGCTTGTAGCCCTCCATCTTTTCGGGTTCGATCTCGACCACTAATCTGGCTTCATGGTTCTCTTCGATTGTCTTTTCGATTTTCAAGTTTGCCTCTTTTTTTTTCGTCATTGCGAGGGCGACAACCCAAAGCAATCCCGCAAGGGGATAATATCTCCACCTTGGCAGGAGGGGATTGCTTCCCGAAGGTCGCAATGACGGTATTCTTATTATGGGGACGGAGGGAATCGAACCCTCACGCCTTGCGGCACATGATCCTAAGTCATGCCTGTCTGCCAGTTCCAGCACGTCCCCGGGTTGTAAAAGTTGTCAGTTTCCAGTAATCAGTGATCAGTGAGCGGTCATCAGCGGGCGGCGAAATTATACTTTGAATTTTACGATTTGCGATTGACGATTTACGATTTACGATTGGTGTATAATCCCGCACCTGACACCCGAGACCTGAAACTGGAGCATTTCTTTTGAGCCGCCTCATCAATCCCGATTCCGCTGGAAAAGACCGGACAAGACTATCGAAAGTCATTGTGCTGGCAGTGCGCGAACTCGCCAAACAAAAGGACGTGACGAACGAAACCAAAGACCTCGCCTCGTTCATCGCGCTGGCGCTGCAGATCATCTCCGAGGGCATTGACGCTTCGGTTGCGGCGTGGGAGAAGCGCGGTTACTGGGTCAAAGCGGACCGCTTCCGCATGGAGTGGATGTGGACGGGACAGATTGCCGAAAAGTTGAAGTCCGCCGTGTTGAACGACGATTGGGCGACGATTGCGACGCTCCTGCCGCAGATCGCGCAGAAGTTCAGCAAGGTGCAGGTTTCGGAGAATCACAGGTTGGGGAAGCCGTGGGTGGGGGCGTATCGAAGGATGAATGATGAATGATGAAGGGTGCAGATTTGCGAGAACCAGGGGAGCGACTCGAAAGATCGCTCTCCCGCCCGACTGAGTTGGTTTCAATCCACGCTCCCAATGAAGGGAGCGACAATCAAGCGCAGTACGCGATGGTGGAC
>CAYQOF010000151.1:0-7939 GCA_964419035.1 uncultured Anaerolinea sp.
TTTGTCCCGCGTGGCTGTCGCGTAATTCTCCGCAAGAGTGTGTTCTGTACATGATATCTCCTTTTGTCATTGCGAGGGTTGAAACGCGATAGCGTCGAAATCCCGAAGCAATCTCTTCCCCGGTATGGGAGATTGCTTCGTCGTCGTTCCACTCCTCCTCGCAATGACATGGAATAGATAAAATAAATCGCCCTTCGTGGCGCCTGGGCGCCGCGTCGGGCGATGGTTTGACTCGGTTCTCCGTCAACTAGCAAGGCTTCGCCCGACGATGCGTGAGGTCGTCATTGTCGTTGTTATTATTATTGTTGGCGAAGCAGTTATTGAATTCCATGATTGCGGCATTATAGCACAGAGTCAACGTTCAAGGGTGTATTTCCCCCAGGCGGGACGGGATACGCCGGCGGGAAGGGCAATGCGTCCATGGCGGAGGCAGGCTGGAGCGGCGAAAGAAGCGGAGAATCCACGTTTGTCTGATCAAGTAACCTTTGGTTTTGGCGGGCGTCATGTCGTCTGATGGTGCGATTCGTTTCCCTTGGGGAAACGATTATAGGGTATCATGGCGTCATCGCAGGTAAAATTTGCGTACGAGAGAAATTTGACGGGTCCACGAAGAGGTTCCCGTCCATCCCACAGTGAGATGTCTTCTGCATGAATGTACAATTCCTTGATCGGTCCAGCGATCCGAATACTCTTCGCCTGAACATCCTGGTTGTTGACGATGACGAACTGAACCAGCGCATGATGCATGTGCTGCTGTCGCGCTTTGGGCATCATGTGGAAACGGTTTCGAATGGTCTCGAGGCTTTGGAGGCGGTCAAATCACGGAAATTCGACGTGGTCTTCATGGACCTTCACATGCCTGTGATGGATGGCGTGGAGGCAAGCCGCCGCATCCGCGAGTGGGAAAATGACGGAATTCACACCCTCATCGTGGCGCTGACCGCCAGTTACCTGTCAGACGAGGGTCAGATGCTTTTCGAGGCTGGGATTGACAACTATATTACCAAGCCATTCGATATCGAACACATCGAGCGGATACTCAGACACGGCAGAATGATCCCCTCCGCTAACGTTAAGGAGGAATTCACCAAGGAAGCGCCTGCCGACCCGTTGTTCGACCCTCGGGAAGGGATCAGACGCGTTGGGGGCGACAGGGAGACATACAAGGAGTTGCTGGGCGATTTTCTCCGCGAACTCCCGGCGAAAATGGAAACGATGCAGCGCTGCCATTCAGCGGGCGATCTGGAAACACTTGCCCGGGAGGCGCACAATCTCAAAGGCGTGTCTGCAAACCTGGGAGTATTGCAACTATCCGAATATGCCCGCAGGCTTGATAAGCAGAGTAGTGCCGGTTATACTGAACCGTTGGAGACCATTCTAAAGGAAATCAAGGCGGTGGCAGGCCAGTCGAGGGATGTTGCCTACAATTTTCTTGCCTGGATGGGTGAAAACGACGAATCATCCCAGAAATGAATTATCCTGGAGGAGTTCATGCGGGTCTTATTGATAGATGATGAACAGTTTTATTTCAAACTGATCAGCAAGAAATTAAAGGAAGCCCGTTACGACCTGGAATACGCCAGGTCCGGGAACGAGGGGCTTTCGAAGATTCCCACCTACAACCCTGAAATGCTCATCGTGGATCTGAAAATGCCGGACATGGATGGCTTTCAGATCCTCGAACGCCTGCGCCGCGACCCGAATTACAGTCACATCCCGGTCATCGTGATCACCGCCAAGGACGAACTCAGCGAAAAACTGAAAGCCTTTGAACTGGGGGCGGACGATTACCTGGTCAAGCCTTTCCAGCCGGAAGAACTGGTCGCCCGCATGGG
The DNA here is from genome assembly GCA_964419035.1 of uncultured Anaerolinea sp. Taxonomy (GTDB): domain Bacteria; phylum Chloroflexota; class Anaerolineae; order Anaerolineales; family Villigracilaceae; genus Defluviilinea. Next base: position 1,836 of record CAYQOF010000151.1, read on the forward strand.
CATTTTGGCGCGCCGCGGCAAAGCCATGCAGATCGTTCAACAAATGGAAACGACCCAGAAGGGACATGCGGACGTCGTGACGGTCCACAGCCTGCGGGGCGGTCTGGGCTGTTCGAGTATCGTGGTCAACCTGGGGCTCGCATTCCACAGGTTGTGGGGCAGGCAAACCCTCCTCATGGATGGCGTTCTCACGGCGGGCCAGGTGGCTTTGATGCTGGACGCGAAACCAACCGCCACCTGGGAAAACCTTGTGGGCGTCGAATCCGAGAATGTGGATGATACTGTCGCCTCCGACATGATGTGTTCGCACAAGAGCGGGATCCGTTACGTCGCCTCCCCGAGGTACCCGATCGCCGCGGATACGTTTGCCGCCGACGCCCTGAGACTTTTGCTGGAGAAGTTCAAACAACACAACGAATTCATAGTCGTGGATACCTCCCACGACTTTTCGGATATGACCATCCATTTGTTGAGCATGTCCACCTGGATCCTGCTGGTCATGGCGCCGGAGATGGCATCCCTGCGCACGACCATGAGCGCGTTGGAGATCTACAACCGGCTGGGCATTTCGCTCGACAAGGTGAAGATCGTTCTGAACAACAACTCCCCCAACCCCGCCATCAAGCAGGCGCAGCTCGAGAAAGTATTGAAGCACCCGATTGAATTCGTCCTGCCCTACGAAGCCGGTGAGGTCAATCGCTCGCTGAACTTTGGACAGCCGTTCATCCTGCACAACCCGGATCTGCAGATCTGCCTGGATCTCGAGATGATGGCGTATGAATTGAGCGGCGACGCCAACAAAGCCATACCGCCTGCGGCGCCAACGCCCACGTGGAAGCGTGTAACGTCGCGGCTCAACAACAAGTAGACACAAAATGAGAACAAGGAAACGCCGATCCCTTTTTTTGTCCCTTCTGATCCTCGGGCTGGGACTTCCAGGTTTGATCGGGATATACGTTGTTCAAGCCAATGCAGTCTCTGAACAAACCGGGCTTGCTCAACTCGCCCTGCTTCAAATCGTCAACACGCCCACCCCCACGCCGACCTCGACGGGTGTGCCGCCTCCCACCCAGACGTTGGCGGGGTCGCCGTTAAACGTTACCCAGCCTCCCTCGGGCGCTTCACCCGTCAACCTGTTTGCTTTCATTCAAGCCCCCGGCGGTCCGCTGGCAAGACCCTACGTGATCGTCAGCGCGTTCTCGTCCATTCCACGCGCGGGTTCGGTGACCATTCGAGGTTTCATCAACGCGGAGGAGTTCATCTGCACTGTTTCTCCCTGCGCGGTCTATTTATCCTTGAGCTCCCGGCTGGTATTCCGCGCCCATGCGGATTCGGGTGAGGCGAGCGATGAAGTCATCGCCACCGTAAGTGTCAGTCAGCGGGAGGGAGCCTTTTACGTCACCATCGATTCGGTCAACCAGTTCACCTCCTTTGTGGATGCATGTTCCGTGATCTGGAGGGTAAGCGACAAGCAGAACGCAACGTGGGACAATTTTGTGCAATTCCCATACCAACTCAACACGAGGAAAACCCTGCACATGCTCGCGACCGAGTTGATCCTCAACGGGATCGTGGACGTAAGCGCATGCCCGGCCGGCGGGTTGAGCGTTGGATTGGACTGGCCCACAGCCTGCGGATTGGAACGCGCCACCGGCGCAATGATCGAGTGGCAGAATCAGTTCGATGAGCATATCTGGCTTGCCAGCCGTGATCAGGGCGTCCCGCCGAAACTGCTGAAAACGCTCATCGAGGTCGAATCCCAGTTCTGGCCCGAAAACTCGCGTTTTTACGTGGAGGAGTACGGCCTCGGGCAGATCAACCAACTGGGCGTGGATGTGCTGTTGCGCCGGGATCCGACGTTGTACCAGAGGGTCTGCCCGGGTGTGCTGTCGAATTGCACGATGTCGTATATCGGTCTTCCGCCGGAGCAGCAGGCAATGATCCGCGGGGCGGTCATCGGTTTGATGGATGCCGCCTGCGCGGATTGTCCCTATGGATTGGACCTTGACAGGGCGAAGGGGAGCGTTTCCATCATCGCCATGCTGCTCAAGGCGAATTGCCAGCAGGTGGATTCCATCGTGGCAGAGGATGTGCGGAACGCCACGCATGAAGACCTCTGGCGATTTACGCTCGCCTCCTATCACAATGGGATCGGTTGTTTTCTGAACGCGGTGCGGGATACCCGGGAAGCCAACAAGCCCGTCACCTGGGCGAACGTGCAGGAAAATTTGACGTGCACCGGCGGACCGAGGTATGTGAACGGGGTGATGAGCAACCTGTTCACGTTCGACCTGTATCTTCACCAGCCCGTCGAATCCAGCGCTGTGATCGCGGCTTCGACCCTCGTGCCGACGCGGACGCCCATCCCGACGCCGACCGTGTTCATCTCCAGCGCGCAGGTCAGGGTGCGGGTCTTCATAGACCGCAACGGCAATGGTGTCTTCGACAGCGGGGAAGGGGTCAACGCAATGACCGTCCTCGTGACCACGTCGACCGGGGAACAGATCACAAAGCGGACGGAAAACGGAATTGCGGTTTTCGACATGACAGGCTACCGACCCGGCATCGGCGTCACGGTCAGTCTGCCGGGCTTGTATCGGAGCGAGAATTTCAGCCTGCCCCAGCAGGGCGAGGTGTCGGTCATCTTCAAGTTCGACCAGCCTGCGCTGCCAACGATCATACCTTAATAGTGAGTTGAAGTCATGTCAAAGAAAAAGAAATCGGTGAACATCTTCAATGGTGCGGAAGTCGAATCGGCGGAGCCCGGCGATGAAGCAACGGAGGCAGTTCCGGCTGGGGAGGAAGCGGTCCGTCCCGATGGGGATTCGGGCGAGTCGAAGCCTGCGGAAGAGTCCGGGAACGCGGCGGAGTCTTCGGTCGAAGCGTCTGGCGCTGCCGCTGAACGCCGGGAATCCTCCGAGGAGGATGCGCTGGATGACGTCCGCCGTTCCTTGATCGAAAGCGAAGCGGAAGGGGAAAAGAAACCCAGATGGTGGCAGCGATTGCGCAAGGGGAAAAAGGATGAGGCGGAAACCCCCGGGGTCAGGGAGGAGATTGACCTGCCGGTTGAGACCCTGCAAGCCGCCGCGCCCGAGACGCAGAGCAGTGAGACGGAGGAATATGCCGCGCAGATTGACGAATTGATCGAAATGCTCGAACCTGAAGCGGATGAAACCGTGGGGTTGAAGGTCGAAGAGCAGGAGCCGCTCCCGGTGGAGCCGGAAAAACCGATTGACTTGGAGGAGTTGAAGAAACAGGCGTTCCGTCCGCGTGTGAAGGGGGAGGAGCCGGAAAGTTTCAGCGAGGTACGGGCGGTCGCTTTGGAGGGCGGCGAGGAAGTCTTTGTGGAGGTGGAGGCGCCGCCTCGGGATCTGTTCAAGGAACGCGTCAACGCGGTCGAGAACGCGTTCAAGCCCTACCGCCGCTACATTTATTTTTTGATCGCCTTCCTGGGTATCGTTGTGGTGGCGCTTACTTCCGTCATCCTGTACGATATCATCAGGGAGACTCCGCTTTACAGGCAGATCGTGCCTCCGACGGCGGTTGTGGAACCTTCGAACCTGCCTTTCCCCACTTCGGTCGGGTTGCCGGGCGGCTTGAATTTCAACCTGGGCAGGGGGACGCTGCAGGATGGAAAGTGGAACCCGCGTGGACCCGAATGGCTGGAAGGCACCGAGATCTGCCGCTGGGTCGCCCTGCCGTGGAGCGTCCAGTTGGAGGCGGCGATACGGACGTTGACGCAGGAAGACAAGATCAAGATCGTGATGAGCAACGGAGACGCGGTCGAGTATCAGGTGTATTCGATCCGCGAGATGACCTTCGAGGAAATACAGCAGCAGGATTCGAGTTCCCCATGCCTGCTCCTGATCCTGGCAAAACAGGATTCGGAGACGCGCTGGGTGGTCACTTCCATACCCTAGATGACCGAAAGGACGATGCGCCTGTGGATGCCCTGACTGTTCTGGTGATCGATGCGGACGAAGCCAACCGGAATTTTTTGACCCAGTTGTTGAACAGGAAGAATTACCGGGTCATTCACGCTTCGACCGGGGGGGAGGGGGCGCGGCTGTTGGACGCCGAGCCGCCGAAGATAATCATCTTCGACACGAAACTCCCGGATCTGACCGCTGAGGAGTTGATCGAGCGTTTGCAGCAGCACCCGCAGATCGCGGATATTCCCTGCGTGGTGTTGAGCAGTCAGTCGGACCCCGAGGAGATGCAGGCTTGTTTGAAGGCGGGCTGCGCCGAGTATTACGTGAAATCCGGCATGGTCATGATGACGCTCGTGGATTCGATCCCGCGCCTGCTCATGGAGGGCAGGCGCCTGCGCAAGAAAAAGGATAAAGGTTCCCTGTTCGTGTTCCTGAGCGCCAAGGGCGGGACCGGCACCTCCTCGCTGTGCGCCAACATCGCCATGAACCTGGCAGGTCACCTGCAGCAATCCGCGCTTGCCGTGGCGGACCTCGTCCTGCCGATGGGTTCGATCGCGCCGATCGTCGGCGTACCGGAGGACGAGTTCAACCTGATCACGGTGGCGGACCTGCCTGCGGAGAAGATCACGCCCGATTACATGCGCGACAACCTGATCGTCCCGGACCACTGGCGCTTCCATCTTCTGCCCGGCGCGCCGGACCCGGAGACCGCCATCAACCTGCAGGTGAGCCGCATTTCGAACATCTTCGAGGCGCTGCGCAAAGCCTACGATTACGTGTTCGTAGACCTGGGCCGTTCGCTTTCGAAGATCAGCCTGCCGATCATCAAGGAGGCGGACCTGGTCGCGTTGATCCTGAGCACCGACCTCAGCACGGTCAACCATACGAAAAAGTTGTGGCATTATTTGAAGGGTCAGTCCGTGGAGACCCGGCGGGTGTTCCCGGTACTCAACCGGGCGGTGGGTCTGGAGGGCTTGACGAAGGCGGAAGCCGAAAAGATCCTCGGGCTCGAGATCAGGTTGATGGTGCCGTACATGATGGGGAACTTCGCGCTGGCGAACAACCAGAACATGCCGGTCAGCCTCAAGTTCCCGACGGATACCGCCAGCCTGGTGTTGAAGCAGGCGGCGGTGGAAATGTCCCAGCAGGTGATGCACATGCAGGCTTGAGCGGGTTCCTCGAATTGTCATTGATTTGCAGCGAAATGGTTACATGCGGACCGCCCAAATCTGCCCTCCTGCTTTCACGGAAGGCGGTTTTGGCTGTATGTGGCGGGTGCGGTCGAGCGGATCCCGAACCATGGCTTGTAACCTTTCCCATGACGCATCGTCATGCTCACATACCATAATCAACGCTGTCATCTCAATGCCGCCGATTTCGCCGCCTGCCTTGTCCAATGCGCTGCATCCTCAAACCTCTGCAGTCCGCATGGATGGGTTGGTTTTTTGTTGAAACTCTGGAAATGGATGCGTTCGTAATGAGACACCCCAAAAATCGTTTATTGAACGAAAAACTGAATTCGGGTTCGAAGGCGCAGGCGATCGTCGAGTTTGCGATCGCCCTGCCGATCCTGTTGATACTGCTGGTCGGCATCCTGGAAGTGGGACGTATGATCTTCATCTACGCGGCAGTGAACAACGCCAGCCGCGAGGCGGCGCGCTTCGGGTCCGCCTGGGGGAAGGACGACAGCGGTTTGATTAAGTACAAGCATTGCGCCGGGATCCGGAACATGGCGAGACGCTCCGCCTGGTTCCTCAACCTGCCGAACGGGAATATCTCGATCAACTACGATGGTGGACCGGGCACTTCCCAAAAGAACGTTTGTGACGCCCTAAGCGGGGAGGATGTGGATGTAAACAACATTGTCAGCGGTGACCGCGTGAATGTTACCGTGACTGCGACTTATGGTCCTGTTGTCAAACTGATCCCGATAAATCCGCGCAACATCACCTCGAAAAGTTCGCGGACGATCCTGGGCATTCTTCAGCTTGCCCCACCGTAAGTCCTGGAGAGGAAGGAGATCAAGATGAAATCGAACCGTTTCTACGAGCGCGGGCAGGCGCTGGTACTCATCGCTCTGGCGGCGATTGGCTTGTTCGCCATCGTGGGTCTGGCGATTGACGGGAACGCCAAATTTTCGGACCGCCGTCACGCGCAGAACGCGGCGGATAC
>CAYQOF010000152.1:0-7857 GCA_964419035.1 uncultured Anaerolinea sp.
TTGGCAGAAGCGTTGGATGTCCCGCCCAAGAAAGTGGAGAACATGATCCAGGTGGCGCGGCGTCCGCTCTCGCTCGAAACGCCCACCGACGACGAGGAGGATTCCGTGCTGGGCGATTTCATCGAGGACGACGAAGCGCCTCCGCCCGACGATACCGCCACGTACAATCTATTGAAGGAACATCTCGGCGAAGTGTTGAACGGACTGCCCCCGCGCGAAGTCCGCATTCTGCAATTGCGTTACGGCTTGCTCGACGGGCAGGCATACACGCTCGAAGAGGTCGGACGCAAGATGGGCGTCACACGCGAGCGCGTACGGCAGATCGAAGCGCAGGCGTTGAGCCGCCTGCGGCATCCGTCCATCCGCCGCAAATTGCGCGATTATCTCGGAGAGTAAATGTCAAAGCGACATCGAGAGGTGTCGCTTTTTGATTCACAAACCAACGACCGGCAAAAGGACCCAACTACCCGAACACCACCGCAAAGATATTCACCGCCTGATGCTTCCCTTTGAAAACGACTTCCCCAAGGTCCTCCACGCGGATGTCATCGGGCAAGCCCTCGCGCGTGAACTTGTCGATCAGAATGGGTTTGCCAGCCTGTTTGGTATGACTCTCGATGCGCGCCGCGAGATTTACCGTATCGCCGACGCAGGTATAGGTGGCGCGGTGCTGTGTGCCGGTGTAGCCCGCGATCACCCTCCCTGAGGCAATGCCGATCCCGATCCTGATCGTGATTCTATTCCGCGCAGACCGATCCAGATTGAATCCCTCCAGCAACTCCATCATCTCGAGCGCGGCGCGCACAGCCTGTTCATGATGATCCTCGCGATGAATGGGCGCGCCGAAGATCGCCATCAGCCCGTCACCGGTCATTTGATTCACGGTTCCATGATGACTGGTGACGGCATCGAACATCAGGGCAAAATAATCGTTGAGGAGTTCTATCGTCTCGGAAGGGTCCTGGCGTTCACTGAGGGTGGTGAAGGAACGGATATCGGCGAACATGACGCTGGCATTGACGTACTTGCCGCCGAGTGAAAAGCCCGATTTCAACAATTCATCCGCAACCTCTTTTGTGGCAAAGGTACGGAAGAGTTTTCTCTGTTCATCGCGCAGGCGTTTCTTCTCGAGACTGGCATTGACGCGCGCCCGCAGCAGGATCGGATTGACCGGCTTGTTGAGGTACTCCTCCGCGCCGAGTTCGATGCACTTGACGACGTTATCGAGTTCATCCAGCGAGGAGGTCATGATGATGGGAATATCCCGCAGTTCCGGGTCCCTCAGGCAGTATTCGAGAACTTCGTAACCGTTCATCTCCGGCATTTCGATATCGAGCAGGACGAGGTCGAACGAACCGCCGCGCAGTTTTTCCAAAGCCTCTCTGCCATTTTCAGCAGTCTCGATGATGTGACCGTAGTGTTCAAGCCCGCGCGCCAGCAGGATGCGGTTGACCTTGTTATCATCCACCACCAGAAGACGCCCCGGTTCATGTGTGGATCTCATACGCCCATTTCCTTCAATTCTGCCGCGGCTTTCTCGAACGCATCTTTCAGGAACTCGAGCCTGTTCCCGATATCGAGGTTGTTTTCCCTCGCCATGGATTCCAGTTCCTTCGCGAGTCCTGCGAGTTCCGTCGCGCCGAAGGTGTTGGCGTTCGATTTCATGGAGTGGGCATTACGGCGGAAAGATTCCACGTCCCCCGCCTCGAACGCGGTTTGCATGTTGTGGATCATGTTCGGCGCGTCGTCGAGGAAGGCGTCAATCAGTTCGTTGATGAAATCCGCGCCGGACATTTGCTTGAGTTCGTTGAAGGCTGCCTGGTCAATAACGGGCATTAAGTTCTCCTTGTGTTATGTCATTGCGAGGAGCGTTTGTTGCAACGAAGCAATCCTTTTAGGCGAGGAGATTGCTTCGGACTGTGGTTTCGATACGGGCGGCAAAAGCGCTTGCCCTACTCAACCGCCAACCCTCGCAATGACATTTTATTTCCTCTCCGCTTTCAACAACGCCTCCACCAGTTCGTTGACGCGGATGGGCTTGCTGATGTAATCGTTCATGCCCGCGGCAAGGCACATTTCGCGGTCGCCTTCGAGGGCGTTGGCGGTCATGGCGATGATGCGAGGCTGGGTGACCTGCGTCAGTTTGCGGATGTTCCTCGTCGCATCGAGACCGTCCATTTCAGGCATCTGCACGTCCATGAGGATGACATCATAAGTCTGTCGTTCGATGGATTCCACCGCCTCGATGCCGTTCGAGGCAATGTCGGCGCGATAGCCCATCTGCTCGAGGACGCGCAGGGCAAGTTTCTGGTTGACCTGGTTATCCTCCGCCAGCAAGATGCGCAGGGGATGACGTTTCCCGAGTTCAGCATCCATGACAGGTTTGGCGGATTCGGCTTTCGGGGTGACAAGGTCTTTGGCGAAGATGCCAGCCAGGGCGTCGTAAAGAGCCGAAGGTTTGAGGGGCTTGGTCAGGTACGCGGAGAAGTGCAATTCCTCTGCGCCGAGCTCGCGTCTGCCGAGCGATGTCAGAAGGATGATCGGAAGTTCGTTCTCTTCCCGCACCTTGCGGATTTCGCGCGTGAGCATGAGACCGTCCAGTTCGGGCATGTGCATGTCGGTGATGACTAGATCGAATTGTTTGCCATTCTGAATCCAATGAAGGGCTTCTTGAGGATGTTCTGTATCGCGCGCAGTCATACCCCATTTTTCGGTCTGCAGTTTAAGGATGCGGCGGTTGGTGGCATTGTCGTCCACGATCAGGGCGCGTTTGTTTTGCAGGATGGACTGGATGCCGATCGAGTCGCGCGCGGTCCGTCGTTCGGGGACATCCGCCGGTTCCGCCTGGATGGTGAAAACGAATTTCGAGCCTTTGCCGATGCCTTCGCTTTCGGCGTGCATTTCGCCGCCCATCATTTCCGCGAGGCGTTTGCTGATGGCAAGACCCAGACCCGTGCCTCCGAATTTGCGCGTGGTGGAGGAATCCGCCTGCGAGAAGGACTGGAAGAGGCGGATCATGTGACTCTCGGAGATGCCGATGCCCGTATCGCGGACGGTGAATCGTAAACACGTAGACGCGTAAACAGGTGACACACGTTCCCTGTCTTCCTGTGTACCTGTGTACCTGTTTACGTGTTTACTCCTTTCCTTGTCCACACTGACAGTCAGTACAACCTCTCCGCGTTCCGTAAACTTGACCGCGTTGCTGAGCAGATTGATGAGGATCTGCCGCAGGCGCGTCATGTCGCTTTTGATGCCGGCCGGCACGTTATCGTCCATGAGGTAGGCAATGTCGAGTCCTTTCTCTATGGCGCGCCCGGCCGTCAGGTCCAGCGCGGATTCGACGCATTCGCGCAGGTCGAAGGGCTGGGTTTCCACATCCATCCTGCCGGCTTCGATCTTGCTGAAATCGAGGATGTCGTTGATGATGGCGAGCAGGGCATCGCCTGAGTTGCGGATGGTTTCGGCGTAGTCGCGTTGCTCCTTGTTGAGCGGCGTATCCATGAGCAAGCCGCTCATGCCGATGACGGCATTCATCGGTGTGCGGATCTCGTGGCTCATGGTGGCAAGGAAGGAACTCTTGGCTTCGTTGGCGTGTTCGGCGGCGGCGCGGGCTTCCTGCGCTTCTTTGAACAAGCGCTGGGTTTCATCGAAGAGACGCGCGTTTTCGAGCGCGACACTCATCGAGTTGGAAAGGGTCTGGAGCAGGCGCAGGTCCGATTCGTTGTAGGCATTCTCCTTGTCAAGATTCGCAATATGGATCATGCCCTTGATCTCTTTTCCGACCATCAATGGGACATTCATTCCCGACTTGAATTCTTCGCCTGTTTCAAGGATTTTACCGCCCAGCGCGCGATATCCTTCCACGTTGCGGTAAATTCTGGGCTGGGGAGCGTCGATCATGAGGCTGGAAAGTTCCGAATATGGCTGTGTTTCGATAGCGAAGCGCTTTTTCAAAAAACAATACGGCGTATCCTGACATTCCCGTTCATGATCGAACAGGTGAATGGCTGTTCCCGTCGCGTGGAAGATGTCGCGGATCTTGTCGCCGACCAGATCATAGATCGCCTGCACATCCAGTTTGGAAGCAAGACCATCCTGCACGCTGTTGATGATGGCAAGTTCTGCGGCGCGTTGTTCGGTCTCTTTCAGCAGGCGCTGGGTCTCGGTGAAGAGGCGCACGTTCTCGATGGCGATGGTTGCCTGGTCTGCAAAGGTTTGAAGCAGGCGGATCGTTTTTTCGCTGAATTCGCCCGCTTCGGGACGCGCCACGCAGAACGCGCCGATGGCGTTTCCTTCACGCAGCATCGGCACCCACAACCCGCTCCGAAAACCGAGTTTTGCAACGAGCGGGCGGGTGGCTTCGGGGATGTCGGGGTCGTTGAGCGCGTCCACAACGTGAATCACTTTCTTGTCGAGGATGGAGCGGGCGGAGTATCCGCCGTCGCGGGCAAGCGGACGCGGGTACTCGCGCCGAATCTCTTCGGTGGCTTGGGGTGTAAAGTTCTTGAGCGCGGTCATGTCGAGCATTTTGCCGTCATAGTTATAGACTGCGCTGAAGTTCGCGCCGCACAGTTTGAGCGCGCTCTCCGAGATGGCGTCCAGCACGGGCTGGATGTCGGTGGGCGAGGCGGCGATAACGCGCAGGATTTCACTGGTGGCGGTCTGGTATTCGAGGTTTTCGGTGATCTCGGCGTTGCGCGTTTGCAGTTCGTTGAACAGGCGCACATTCTCGATGGCAATCACGGCTTGCGAGGCGAAGGTTTGCAACAGCCCGATCTGCTTCTCGGTGAAAGGCGTTGGGTCGCGTTTGCCGATGCCGATGGCGCCGATGGCTTCGCCCTCGCGGATCAACGGAACCTGCAAGACGCTGTTGAGGATATTGGCCTTGACGTAACGGCGCGTGATCTCGGGCAGGTCGGGCGCGTGTTCCATATCGGGGATGTGGACGATGGCGCGGCTCAGAATTGCCCGCGAAGACAACGTGCTGTCCCAGCGCAGAGGCGCGGGATAGGATTGGCTCGACACTTCGCGCGCGGTTTCCAGCGCTTCGTCCGAAACGTCGCTGGATGCGACACTGTATATCGTTGTCCCATCGGTGCGATAGACTTCGGACATGCTGGCATTGCACAAGCGCCGCGCGCTTTCCACGATCACATCCAGCACGGGCTGAATGTCCGTCGGCGAGGCGGCGATGACGCGCAGGATTTCGCTGGTGGCGGTCTGCTGTTCGAGGTTTTCGGTAATCTCACGGTTGCGATTTTGCAACTCCTTGAACAAGCGCGCATGCTCCATTGCAACGCCAATGTTTGCCGCGATGGTCGTGAGCAGTCGCAGGGAATCGTTGTCGAACAAGCCTTCTTTTATGGTGCTTTGAACGCTGATTACGCCGATGGTCTCCCTGCCCGATTTGATCGGCACCCCAAGATACGAAAGCGCCTCCCTGCCCACGAGTGTCGCGCCCAATTCCGCGCGCCGTTCCTTTACGTCCTTGTTGATGAGTAGCGGTTCGCCCGACCGGATGATGCGGCTGGTGAGCCCCTCGCCCAGTTTCAACGGATCGAACGACTCGCCGATCTGATACGGGAAATGGATCAGATTCGTCGCCTTGTCGAGCAGCGCCACGTAGACGATATCCGCCTCGAAGATCTCGCGCATCTGACCGCCGACCAGTTGGAGCATCGAATCGAGATCCGTTTCCGCCACGAGCGCCTGACTCACCTTGCTGATGGCGGAGAGTTCGGAGGCGCGCTTGCGTTCCTCATCGAATAGACGCGCATTCTCGAGCGCCACGCCTAAACTGGAGGCGAGGGTCTGGAGCAGACGCACGTCCGATTCGGAGAACGCGTTTTCCCGCTCGAAGTTCTGCACGTTCAACCCGCCGATCACTTCCCCGCCGATCAGAATGGGAACCATAAGCCAGGATTTCGACTGCGATTGCGACCCGGGAAAGACGAATTTATCTTTGTATTTTTGATTATCCTCAGCCGATTGAATCAACAAGGTTTGTTTAGTTTCGAAAACGTACGAACTCAAACCCTGCCCCAGCTGGAGAGTCTTGTCGCGATAGATTTGTCCCTCTTCAAAAAGATATTTGATACGGATCAGGTTTTGCGCGCGGTCAATGATCGCAATGCCCGCGCCTTGCGCGTCGAAGATCTCACGCATCTTATCGCCGACCAGATCGTAGATGGCTTGCATTTCCAGGTTGGAGGCGAGTCCCTCCTGCACGCTGTTGATGATGGCAAGTTCGGCGTTGCGTTCCTCGGTCTCTTTGAGCAGGCGTTGCGTTTCGTCGAAGAGACGGGCACTTTCGAGGGCAACGCTCATCGAGTTGGTCAAAGTTTGGAGCAGGCGCAGATCGCTTTCGCTGTAGGCATTTTGTTTGTAACTTTGAATGCTCGTTGCGCCGATTACCGCGCCGTCCTTGAAGATGGGAACGCCCATGAACGATTCGTTCAAATCCTTTTCGGAGCCCGGGGATGCAACGCGAACCCTCCCGCCCATTTCAGTGGACTCTTTTTCAGAACCCGCCAATATGGGTTTGCCCGATTCGACAATCGGCTCATATAACCCATTCCCGTATGGGCGGGTGAAGTTGGGTCTTTTCTCCTTCCCATCCGAATAATAGGGAACGAGGATGATTTCTCTTTTTTCATCGTGGAAGGCGATCCAGGTCGAATCGGCTTTGAAGATCTCGCGGAGTTTATCGCCCACCAGGTCGTAAATGGCTTGCATATCCAGTTTGGACGCCAGCCCCTCTTGCACGGAGTTGATGATCTGCAATTCAGCCACGCGCTGTTGTTCGGCTTCAAAGAGGCGCACGTTCTCCACCGCGATGGCGGCTTGGTTGGCAAATGATTGGACGAGTGCGATCTGTTTCTCGGTCAGCAGTTCGGGGCGCGTGCGGCGGATGGAGATGCAACCGATGGCTTTGCCTTCGCGCATCAGCGGCACGGCGCAGGTCATGCGGTAGCCGTATTTCTTCGCCACCTTGTCGCCTGCGGGATAGTCCGATTTCACACCGCGCTGGTTGTGGATCCACTGTCGGGGTTGACTCTCTATCATTGCCCGACCAGCCACCGAGTCCCGATTGAAGCGGATGCCTTCTCCAATGGGGATCATGGGAATGTCGCCGTAATGCGCGTCGACTCGCAGGATGTCGCCGTCTCTCAACGAAATGAGCGCATCATCCGACCCCGAAAGCTGCGCGGCGTTTCTGGCAATGACGTCCAACACTGGCTGGATGTCGGTGGGCGATTCGGCGATGACCTGCAAAATGTCGTTGCTGGCGGTCTCGCGCTCCAGCGACTCGGTGATCTCGGCGTTCTTCTTCTGCACCTCATCGAAGAGACGCGCGTTTTCGAGAGCGGTTCCCAGCGAGGCGGCGATGGTGGTTAACAACCGTAATTCGGATTCACCATAAGCATTCTCGCGCTCGTAGTTTTCAAGTTGGATATTGCCTAGCACGCAGTCGCTACTGATGATGGGAATCGACGTCAGTGATTTGCTTTGATCCGTGCCGGGAAGTGTGCTGGTGTTTTTGTAATCGCCAGGGTCGTTCCATACAACAGGTTGGTGTGTTTTGACCATCGTTTCGAATATTCCGCCTGGAGTTGGCGGATAAGGCTCTATCGTGAGACGGTTGCCATGTTCATAAAGGTAAAGCGGTTGAAGTAGATTAACTTTAGCATCATGCCAATTGATCATAAGATCGGGCGTTTTGAACACCTCCCGTAACTTATCGCCGACCAAATCCACAATGGCTTGGAAGTCCAACTCGGCGGCGAGTCCCTGCTGGATGGAGTTGATGATCTGCAACTCGGCAACGCGTTCCTGCTCGGCTTTGAAGAGACG
>CAYQOF010000153.1:0-4500 GCA_964419035.1 uncultured Anaerolinea sp.
TGATCGCGGCGAGCGGAGGCGGTGGGATTGGCGTGGGAGTACGGACCGGGGTCGGGGTGCGCGTGCGGGTCGGGGTGCGGGTAATCGTTGGGGTTGCGGAAGCCGTGGCTGTTACCGACAATGCCCAGTTGGCTTGTTTCGGTGTTCCATTGATTGGATTGCCGTTTGCATCCCGACCATTTCTCACCACGCCGGCATTCGTGATCCAGGCAGTATCGCTATCGGCAATGACCCCGCGGCGTTCCATGCTGCCAAATGTGCTTGAACTCCCGGCGGGCCATGGTCCTCCATTCGAGTTGGCGGTATCAACGAGACGGTTCGATGGGTCAAGAAGATGTAATATTTCGCCCGTGTTTACCAATTCGCCGGTATAAATTTGATCCGCGGCAATATCCAAGACAGTGGTGTCATCAGTACGCTCAAGCAGGAAAAATCCGCCTGCGGGAATCACGCCAGCTAGATTAATGGTTGGAGTTCCATCCGCCGCCCTCAATATCCATCCAGCCAGATTGACTGCGCTGGTACCGGGGTTGTATAACTCGATCCATTCGTCGCTCGCGGATGCGGCGGTGCCTGCCCAGGCAACTTCATTGATCATAATGCTGAGGAAACCAGCCGGTGTAATTGTGTTTGTTGGCGTGGACGTGGATGTTGGAGTTGAAGTAGATGTAGGAGTCGATGTAGAAGTTGATGTAGAGGTTGGAGTACTTGTAGATGTAGCAGTATTTGTATTTGTAGAAGATGATGTAGGGGAGGGAGTTTGCGTTGGATTGCCACAAGTTGCAATAGGACTCGAGGAGTTCTGTGGATCGCTTGGCGCACGAATGAAGAAATCCAATACGTTATTGTTGGTATCTATACAATTGCCAGAACCATCTGATATTCGCTCATAACTTCGATTAGTATCTGTCCCCAAAGCTGTAAGCGGTGTTCCTTCAGCATAAATTGAACCCGTTGTGGTCCCTACAGAATCAATTCTATTACCAAGAACGTCAAAAATCGCAACACCGCCTGCATCTACTATCCCTGTTGTATAAGATAAATCAGCCGTTATTGAACCGCTATATCCGCTTGAATTTGTGATGAGATAGTGTTGACCTGATACCAGAATTACTCCTCCTGGAACAGTAGCGCGCGTTGCTTCTGTCCCAGTGCCCGTAAGCACCCTTAGTTGCCATCCACCAATTGCAACAGAGTTGGTGGTTGGGTTATAAATTTCGACGAATTCGTCATTTGCCCCCCCAGATCCCCGCGTTCTAAATTCGCTAATGACTACATTTGTTGCCTGCTGCATCTGCGGCGCCGCCTGCACAGGGCCTCGTACAGTCCCTGCCAGCCCGGTCAACAGGCAGGCGAGCAGGAACAGAAAAAACAACGCGCGGGCAGATTGCTTTCGATGATCCATAAAAGACTCAAGCCACGAATCGCCGTCAGGGTGACGGGAACAGGCTCACCCTGAGGAAGAACCGGGAAGAGTCCCGGCAACGCTATTATACGCCACCCTATGTCAGGATGTCCAAAGATCTCGGGTCAACGCGGTTCGACCACAATCTTGACGGCGGTCCTCACCTTGTCGTCAATCGTCACATCCGCAAATTCGGGGATGCAGACCACGTTGATTCCGTCGTTCTTGAGATATCCGGTTGCCAGCACCAGCGCTTTCACAGCCTGGTTGACCGCGCCGGCGCCGATCGCCTGCACTTCCGCCCGTTTGTGTTCACGGACAACACCCGCTATCGCCCCGGCAACAGCAGAGGTACGGGAGTTGGCTGAAACTTTGATCATCTCCATGGGAACCTCCCAACAGTGAAAAGGGGCTGTTATAAGGATTGTACAGGATTTACCTTGTATATTCAAGCATATTTATTAAACAAAAGATGAGAATCGTATTCGTAGTAGGGACTGTGGATGATGTGGATAGAGGAGCGAAGCCCCCATATATGGGATGAAGCGCCACGCGTCTCACCGGATGTTGTGCTTGTTCCCGTCATAGAAAGCGGCTCTCCCTGTGGAAAGAATCCGGGCAAAATCATCCACAGGTTATCCACAGAAGCAGGCTGGCATTTCGCCTTTTCCATATTTTGGAAGAGTCACATATCATCACCCATATATTGGGGTGGCTTTCTGTGACGGGCTTGACCGTTACACCGACTTATCAACACAGAGAGCCACTTATCCACATTAAAACGCGGGTTATCCACATGCAATGCGTCTGGACAATCAATTCTGAAAGGCGTAATCCCCCAAATATGGTCGCCTTGATGTTGCATTCGTTTTCAATCCAGGAAGATCGGCTCCGGTTTCCCGAGGACCGGGGAGGGTCTTTCCACATACACATCCAGGAATGCTCCCACCGTAGCCAGTTGTTCACGGATGTTCCAGATCAGGAGCGAGCCGTTGCGGTAATTCCGGTTGTTTGCCTCCACACCGCGCGCTTTCAAGCCCAGCGTTTTGCAAAGGAACAGTGCGCGCGGCAGGTGGAATTTCTGGGTCACCAGCAGGGCGCTTTTCACTCCAAAAATGGCTTTCGCCCGGTAACAGGTGTCGTAGGTGCGCCTGCCGGCATAATCCAGCGTCAGGGCTTCACCGGGAACGCCCAGCGAAAGGGCATATTGACGCATGGCTTCCGGTTCGTTGTAGTTCAAATAACTGTTATCGCCGCTCAACAGCAATTTTTCCACCTTGCCGCTGAAGTACAGGCGGGCGCCGGTCTCCACGCGATCGCGCAGGATGGCTGTAGGCGTTCCGTCGCGGCGTAATCCGGCTCCGAAGATAATTGCAACGCGCTCCGATGGTGAGTCGTTCACCTGAAAGATGCGGTTCCATGCATGGAGAGTGGTGATCAGGCGCGGCAGGATCAGTCCCAGCACGCCTGCAATTCCTGCCAGCAAAATGATCTGCCGAATCCATTTGATAATCGCTTTTCGCATGGCAGTGATTTTACCGGACATTGCTTAACCCTGTCTAAACGAGTTTTCCCCCCGGATGCGAGGATGGGGTGTAACTTTTCCGGGGATATGCTGTCATGTCACAAGACTGAGGGCGGTCCTCAGGCAATTCAAATCTTTTGAAAGGAGATGCTGTCATGTTATTCGCACCCAAGGAAAGAGGTCAAGGGCTCGTCGAGTATGCGATCATCCTTGCGCTCGTCGCCATCGTTGTCATTGCAGTGATGCGCCTGCTCGGACCCAAGATCGGCAACACGTTCAGCACCATCGCCAGCTCCCTGCCGTAAACGGTTCGGGATGGCAACAAAGTCCCTGTCTTTCGGCAGGGACTTTGCTTGACTCCAGGTTCCTCCCAAACAGTCACAGTCCATCCTTTCAGATGCTCTACAACTCCACCTGGACATCGTGACTCTGGCGGGCAACAATGATAAAATGCGCGAAAGTTCCCCGCCGGGAATCAATTTTTTTCCAGAAAGGAATTCATGCCATGTTATTTGCACCCACAGAAAGAGGACAGGGGCTCGTCGAGTATGCGATCATACTCACGTTCGTCGCCATCGTTGTGATCGCTGTCATGCGCCTGCTTGGTCCCACAGTTGGCAATACATTCAGTTCGATGGTCGACTCGATACCATGACAGCCTAGATCAGGCGGAAGAGGTTCCACCAGGCGTGGAGCCTCTTTTTTTATTCGGCTGGCGGTCCTGCGCCTTAACAGGACGGTAAGTGAACACAGCATTTTTGGGGGATTGAAATATTTCACATTCTGATTACAATATGAATAGTCCTGAGGGCGGTCCTCGGGCAATGAAAAAAACGTTTTTCAGAAAGGAATTACAACATGTTGTTCGCACCCAAGGAAAAAGGACAGGGTCTCGTCGAGTACGCGATCATTCTTGCGCTCGTCGCCATCGTTGTGATCGCTGTCATGCGGCTCCTCGGTCCCAAGATCGGCAACACGTTCAGCACCATCGCCGAATCCCTGCCGTAAATTTATCGTGATACCAAAAAGTCCCCGTCGAGAGATGGGGACTTTCTTTATCCATCATTTCACAAGCGTGGACAGATCCACCGCTGACGCGTCAACGTAATCACGGAATTCCGCATAGAACGCGTCGTTCACCGCCTGCAATTCCTCGATGCCGTACGCGGTTTCGAAGGCGTCGCCTCCCGCGTCGGTTTGCATGATGGCGGCGAGCGTGTTTGCGAACAGGTCGCGCATGGGCTGGGGCATGTTGGTCGAAAATGCCAGCACATCATACGGAATGACATCGGGGATGCGCCAGATGAGGACGACCTGTTCCATCAGATCGGGGTATTGATCCTCGAGCGAGGGGAACTTGCGCGCATCAATGAACGTCGCTCCAAAGTCGCAAATTCCGCCGGCATACAGTGAACGGACTACGGTGGGATGTCCCTCCACGAACGCGGGTGGGCGCGTGACGATTCCGTTCCTGTTGAGAAAACCCAGGGGGATGACGTAACCGGATGGCGATCGCGTGTCGCTCCAGCACGGCTTTTTGTCGGTGAATTGCGTCAGGGCGGCGCGCGCG
>CAYQOF010000153.1:4600-7816 GCA_964419035.1 uncultured Anaerolinea sp.
GCGGCGATAAAGTTGGCGGCTTCGACCTGTTCAGGGGAATTGGCGGAAGGAGCCAGGGCGAGGATCAGGGGATTTTCGAAGAGACCAAGTTCCGCCGTGGGAAGATGCGGGGGTGTATCCGTTGGCGTGACCTCCGGGGTGGAAGTCTCCGTAGCCGTGACGCGCGGACCATTCACGCGCGGCAGGTCGCAGTTCGAAAGCAGGAACACGGCGGTCAGAAGGAGCGTTAACAGGGATGTATATTTCATCGGATTTCTTTGAGATTATAATACGCGCATGAAAAACAACAACCTGCTTTCCTTATTGATACTGGTCGTGATCGTGTCCGCCGCGTATTTCATCGTGCAGACCGTGCGCGAATCGGCGCAAACCGCCACCGCGCCGTTCCAGCAGGTGAACGAGGCGAACCGCGCCTTGCAGACCCAGGTTTCTGTTTTGCTCAACCCGACGCCGACGATCATCCCCGACCCGGTGACATACATCAACGAAGTGCGCGCGCTGGCGCGGCTGGAGACGATCCAATACAGTGTGGAAAAAATAATTACGGGGCAGACGGGCGGCGGCACGTTCGAGGCGTTGTTCGGAGACAAGATCCTGTTCGTGGGGCATGGCACGGTCATTGCGGGCATTGATATGCAGAAATTCAGGCCCGAGGATATGCGTTACCAGAACGGCGTGCTGACCGTGCGGCTTCCGCCTGCCGAGATTTTTATTGCCACGCTCAATAACGAAAAATCCTACGTGTACGACAGGCAGACCGGCGTTCTCACCAAGCCCGACCAGAACCTGGAAACGCTCGTGCGCCAGCGGGCTGAACAGGAGATTCTCAAAGCCGCGCTCGAGGATGGCATTCTGGAACAGGCGCAGACCAATGCCGAGGCATACCTGCTCAAATTCTTCGCCGCGCTCGGTTTCCCGAACACCATCTTTGTGGATGATCTGTATTAAACCCGTTCGGTCCATGAGGAATGCGCGTATTTTTCCCTGACCAGTTCCTCTGCTCTTGTGGATTCGGATTGAGACAATTCCCTCCGCTCGAAACTTAATCCCAGTTGCGCTTCGAACGCGCCGGCGATAGCCTGCGCGGCGGTTTCCCAACTGACCGCGCTCCCCAAAGCGGATTCGACGGTCGTCGCCCGATCCAATAACCGTTTCGCCGCCTCTTCCCGCGCCGATTCATTTTCAAAGACCAACGCTTCACATATCCGCGCGAGATCGCCCGTCAATGGGAGCGATCCGTGCTGGAGCACGCCCTCCTTTTTGCGAGCCTGCGCCGAGCCGATCAACTTCTTTCCATTGACCGTGATCTCATACGTCGAGGGGACTTCGAAGCAAACGGGGTTGTTCGATCCATTCCCGTTTTCCTTTCCCTCCTTCATTTCAACCGGCAGTTCGAGATTTTTCACAGCCAGCAGTAATGCCTGCGCGAGGCGATTATAACTTTCGAGCACGCTTCCCTCGACTCGCGGTTCATTGTTCGGAGCGATGACAGAATATGTCAACTCATCCGTGTGCAGGATGGCGCGTCCCCCTGTTGCACGGCGGACAACCTCCCAGCCGCGTGCGTTGAGGCATGACACGTCCACATCGGAGAATGGCTGGGCATATCCCAGGGATAAACAGGGAGGTTCCCACGCGTACAGCCGCAGGGTCGGGAGCGACACTTGCCCCTGGCGCAAGCCCAGGGGTCCGCCGCGCCCGATGTGTTCGAGGATGGATTCGTCCACTGCCATGTTCCACGCGCCGCGCGCGGGAGGAGTGATGAGGAGCCGCCAAAGGGTCATGGGGGTATTGTACCCAAAAACAGGTTGTAACCGTTTCGTTGAAAAACCCATGGAAAACCGGCAGACCAGCGCACCTGCAAAGTCCGCTCGATCGGACTCGTGTCCCCCTCTTTGCCGATTGTGGCACGGATCAGGGAGGAGTCAACCGCGCACCCGCTACTGTTTCTTCTGCTCCTGTTGCCGAAGTTTGCGTTTCTCTTCCTGTTCCTGCTCGAGTTTCAGCTGTTCCTGTCTGCGCAGAATTTGCTTCTGTTCCTGTTCCTGCTCGAGTTTGAGCCGTTCCTGTTGGCGCAATACCTGTTCCTTTTCCTGTTCCTTCTCCAGTTCCAGCCGCTCCTGTTTTCGCAATACCCGTTCCTTTTCCTGTTCCTTTTCCAGTTCCTCTCGCTGTTTCTGTGTCATCTTATTTTCCTCTTTCATATCTGCAACTTCGCCCGAGCCTTGTGAGAGTCGGCGGGATGATCCAAAATTTCATCCTGAGCCTGTCAATGATTCCACCCTGATGAATTTTATCGCTATTCCCATAAAACAGTATAAGCCAGTTCCACGTATGCCTGACCCTTTACCGCGAGGCGCTTACCCTTTAGGCACGATGTCGCGAAGGGGACGGGGGAGAGGTCAACCCACGCACCCGCGCTCAAAGCGATTTATCACCCGTTTCCTCAAATTCAAAAACCCCAAAGCCGTTTTGCTCTGGAGTTTTGCTTCCTAAAACATCCTTCGTCCTTCTTCGATGCTTTGCAAAATCTCATAGCGGCTGAGATTCAACTTGATCCCATTTACCGCCAGCGGGGAACCTTTGCGTTTCTGCGGTTTGATGACAAACACCTGACCATCGCGCCGCTTGATACGAACCTCACCATACTTTGCGGCTTGCTCCAAAAGAGACGCCAGTTTCTGGCGCGCTTCGGTATATGTATATGTGTTCATTCGGCTGCCTCCAAAACCTGTATCTTCTTTTCCTTTGCGGCTTGGATCAATCTTGAATCCAATGTCAGCAGCGGCAGACGATATTTCGCTGCACAGCGGAGAAGATACGCATCATAAGCGTAGAGTCCCAATTCGTTTGCCAATTCCAGAGATTCGGTCAACTCGACCTCCACGAACCTTACAGGGATTTGCAGATAGATTTCGATTGCCTGTAAGGCTTCATCAATCGTCACGCGCTTCCTCTTGAGCAGGGACGAGAACGCATTCCCGATCTCCCAATGCACAGAGAGGGGAGCGATCAGCTCTGCCTCATTCGTCACAGCGACGAGTTTTTCCTTTTCCTCCTCATTGGTGATAACAGCGATCAAAACGGACGCGTCAACGACAACTTCCATGCAACTCTCCTTGAGATGTACATATGTACAACTGAATTATAATCATTTTTTCCGAAAAATCAACCCCTCCCCAGCCTACCCAAATGGGAGGGAGCGGACTCCCGCCA
>CAYQOF010000154.1:0-1710 GCA_964419035.1 uncultured Anaerolinea sp.
CTATGCTCCTTTCCAGTAAGTGACTTTGCGCAACGGTAAACAACATTCTGTCAGAAAATTCATCTGGTCTCAGGGACGCATCACCTCCTTCTGGGACAGCCGGAAGAGCAGGCTTGGGATGGTTCCAAATCTTCGCTGCATATATATTAAATACGCCTGAATCCTTTATTTTGGATTAAAACGATGATGTTCACACGAGTTGCGCCGTCTCAAAGTTTACACAACGATCAAGAGGTATTACAATCATTTCATCTCTTCCAATCAGTCACGCGAGGGCTCCATGTACACATCTGAAGGCAAGAAAATCATTTCCACTGACAAGGCGCCGAAAGCCATCGGACCTTATTCACAGGCGATCCGCACTGATGACCTGGTCTTTACTGCCGGGCAGATCGGGTTGGACCCCGCCACGATGGAAATCGTCCAGGGAGGCATCGAGGCGCAGACCCGCCAGGTGCTGACCAACCTCAAACATGTCCTGGAGGCGACCGACTCGGGCTTGAACTTTGTCGTCAAGACCACGGTCTTTTTGCAGGATATGCGCGATTTCGCGAACATGAATTCGGTCTACGCCGAGTTCTTCCCCGAAAATCCCCCTGCGCGCAGTACGGTCCAGGTCGCCGGGCTGCCCAGGGGCGCGCTGGTCGAGATCGAGTGCATCGCGCTCCTGAATCCCCTGCGCGGGGATTGAAATGTCCCTGGCGTCAGGGCTTCGCGCAACGCCGGGAACAGTTGTCATGCAATGGTCATCCTCCAAGTCCGAACATGCAATAAAATCGTAATCGTACGGCTTTGATGAAGATGGAATCCAATCCGCTGACCAAATTCTGGTCCCTGATCTACTCGGTTGTTCGGGAATTTTGGGAGATCACCGAACCGCACATCGAGGACGCGGCGATTCGGGAGGACATTCCCGTCGAATTATATTTTTACAGCGAATTGGGGCTGGAATATTTCTCCATGGAGGATTTTCAAAAAAGAGACCCGTTCTCCAACCCGGAGCAGTTCGAGAGGTTGTTTGCGCGTCTCAATGTCAAAGGCTGGATCGCCCCCACGCCGGATGGACGATACCAGGCGACCGAACAGACGCGCCAGGGTGTACGCAGGATCATTCAGTCTGGCGACGAACATCTTTTGGGTTTTGAATCCGTTTGCGATTTTGACCTGGAACGGCTGGTCAATCTGGCGCAGAAGGTCGTTTCTGCGAACGAAGCGGCTCCGCAGCCGCCGCAGAAATGGGCGGTCCTCAATCGGTTTCGCGTGGCGGGCGGCGACAGCCCGTTGATCGTTCGGGCGCGTGAATATCTGATGGATTTGTTTGCCTATCGCGATGATGCGCATCTCTCCGCCGCGCGCCCGCATTTTGGCCAGGCGGGGATCGTCTGGAGCGTTCTCGATTCGATCTGGAGCGGCGATGCAATCACAGCCGAGTCAATGGCGGAGACAATGGCGGCGCGCGGCTATGATGTGGAGGATTATGAGGTGGCGGTCAAAGCCGCCATCGAGATCGGATGGATCGAAGAGGCGGATGTTCCCGGAACGTTTCGCCTGACCCAGATGGGAAAGGTTTTGCGCGGACAGGCTGAAGACCTCACGGACGAATACTTCTATCGTCCCTGGTCGGCGCTGACGCAGGCTGAACTCGATGAACTGTACGACCTGCTGGCGAGGTTGCGCGATCAGTTGCGGGCGTACAGGAAGATCGCTTGA
>CAYQOF010000154.1:1810-7796 GCA_964419035.1 uncultured Anaerolinea sp.
GTTTCCGTTATCGTTCCCTGTTACAACGAGCAATCCACCATCCGTCACCTGCTGGAGGCTCTGCATGGGCAGACCTTTCCGCGCCGTGAGATGGAAGTGCTGATCGCTGATGGGATGTCCTCGGACGGCACACGGGAGGAGATTGCCGCGTTCCAAAGGGACTTTCCCGATCTTGATGTCCGCGTGCTGGACAACCCGCATCGTTCCATCCCCTCTGCCCTGAATTGCGCCATCGAGGCTTCGCGCGGCGGGATCATCATCCGCCTCGATGCCCATTCCAAGCCGTATCCCGATTACGTGGAAAATTGCGTGCAGGCGCATCAGGAGGCGCGCGGCGATAACGTGGGCGGGGTGTGGGAGATTCGACCCGGCGCGGAAACGTGGATCGCCAAATCCATTGCCGCCGCGGCTTCGCATCCGCTTGGGGTGGGAGATGCGTCCTACCGCCACACGAACCGCGCTGCGGAGGCGGATACCGTGCCGTTCGGCTCCTTCCGCCGCGCGTTGACCGAAAGGATCGGGCTCTTCGACGAGTCGCTGCTCACGAACGAGGATTATGAGTTCAACGCCCGTGTGAGGAAGGCGGGTGGTAGAATCTGGCTCGATCCTTCCATCCGCTCGATCTATTTTGCGCGGGCAACCCTGTTGGAACTTGCGCGGCAATACTGGCGTTATGGATACTGGAAGTGGCGCATGCTTCGTCGTTACCCGGATACCTTGAAATGGAGGCAGGCTCTGCCTCCGTTGTTTGTCCTCAGCCTTGTGCTTCTGCTTTTCGTTTCGATTTTCATTCCGCTGGCAGGGTACGTGCTGGCGGGTGAAATACTTGTTTATTTCTCAGTGATGCTTCTCGCAGGTCTATACGCGGCTCTCCGCTTGCGGAAACCTTACCTGTTGATCGGTCTGCCGCTGGCGATTCCCGTCATGCACGCCGCGTGGGGGAGCGGTTTTTTATGGAGTATGCTCGCTTCGGGCAAACAAAAGAATGGCTGAAAATATCCGCACCACGCCTTTGCGTCTGCGTCCCAGCGAGCATCGCGCCATCCTGTTCATCGGCGATCTGGTGATGGCGGTCGCATCCGTTTTTGCCGCGCTCTACACATGGGTGGAGTACAACCGATATGTTTTGCTCAATGTTCAGAATATTCATCCAGACCTGATTGATGACTACTTGAAGGTCGAGGTTCCGTTCTGGTTTTACCTGCTTCCCATCGTGTGGATGCTCCTGCTTGTCGAATTGTACGAGCCTCACGTGGCAGGGAGTGTTCGTCGGACGTCACGCGGCGTCGCCACTGCTGCGTTCCTCGGGTTGATCGCCTACTCCCTCGTCTTCATCATACGCCAGGATCCGACGCTGCTGCCTCGCATCGGCGTCGGCGCGTTCCTGCTGTATGCCTCCATTCTCACCCTTGCCTGGCGCATGATCTTCATCCGTATTTACAAGCGGACGGGGCAATTGCGCCGTATCCTGTCGATCGGCGCGGGCAGGGCGGGACAGACGCTCGCGGAACTCTATAATTCACTGGGGACGCGATCCTTCAACATCATCGGCTTCATTGACGATGACCAACAGAAGGCGGGCAAAAAGTATCATGGGTTTCCAGTGCTGGGATCCAGCGATCAGTTGTTGACGCTGATAGACGCATATCAAATTTCCGACCTCGTGGTCGCCATCAACGGCGAAATCCGCGGCGCGACCTTTCAGGCCATTCTGGACGCGCAGGAAAAGGGTGTGGACGTGACGCGCATGCCCATCCTGTATGAGGAAATGACCGGGCGCGTGCCCGTCCATCATCTGGAATCGGACTGGATCATCCGTTCGTTCGTGGATGAAGCGCGCGTAAGCGGCTTTTACGAACTGGCAAAACGCGCCCTCGATATTCTTGGCGGGTTGACCGGCATGTTGATCCTGGGCTTGTTCTTCCCGTTCATCTCGCTGGCGATATGGATTGACAGTGGACGTCCCGTATTTTATTCACAGACCCGGCTGGGCAGGGGCGCCTCGCGGTTCCGCATCTATAAATTCCGCACCATGCGCCAGGATGCCGAGCAGGCGGGCGAACCCAGACTGGCGGAGCGGAACGACCCGCGCGTCACGCGCGTGGGCGATTTCCTGCGCAAGACCCGCCTCGACGAGTTCCCGCAATTCTGGAACGTCCTGCGCGGCGAAATGAGCCTGGTGGGTCCGCGCGCCGAGCGGCCCGAGTGGGTGGATGCGTTCCAGAAACAGGTCCCGTTCTATCGGGCGCGCCTGCTGGTCAAGCCGGGGCTGACGGGTTGGGCGCAGATCAATTACGGTTACTATGCCAGCGTCGAGGAAATGTCCGTGAAACTCGAATACGATCTCTACTACATCAAACGTCGGACGCTGGCGATGGATTTTCAGATCATTTTGCGGACGGTGGGAACCGTATTAAGGCGGACAGGCAGATGAAATATCTCGTCACTGGCGGCGCGGGGTTCATCGGTTCGCACATCGTACAGACATTGCTCGAACGCGGCGATACAGTACGCGTGCTCGATGACTTCAGCACAGGCAGGCGCGAGAATATCGAAGCGTTGACAAGTCGTCTTGACGGGAATCGTTTCGAAATCCTCGAAGGCGACATACGCGACGCTTCACGCGTCGGGGAGGCTGTGCTCGGCGTCGAGGTCATTTTCCACTCTGCGGCTTTTGTCTCCGTCCCCCAATCCATGGAGGAGCCGCAGGAGTGTTTCGATGTCAATATCACCGGCACGTCGCTGTTGCTCGACGCGGCGCGCGTGGCAGGTGTCAGACGCGCGGTGCTCGCTTCGAGCGCGGCAGTGTACGGGGAGGCCGATGCGCTGCCTCTCGTCGAGGAGTCGTCTCTTCAGCCGAAATCCCCGTATGCGCTGTCGAAACGGGTCAATGAAATGTACGCGGAGTTGTTCACAAATTCATTTGGTTTCGAGGTCGTTGCATTGCGATATTTCAATGTCTACGGTCCGCGCCAGCGGCCCGATTCGATGTACGCCGCCGCCATCCCGATCTTTGCGCGACGACTGCTGGATGGCAGACCCGTGACCATCTTTGGCGATGGCGGTCAGACGCGCGACCTGATCAACGTGCGCGATGTCGTGCGCGCAAACCTGATCGCCGCCGAGTGCCCGGACGCGGCTGGAAAAACATTCAACGTTTGCACGGGCATCGAAACGAGGTTATTGGATTTGCTTGAAGTGTTGTATGATTTGTTTCCGAACGCGCCCGCGCCTGTATTTGACGAACCGCGCCCCGGCGACATATATCGCTCCGTCGGAAGTCCGCAAAAGGCGATGGACGTGATGGGCTTCAAGGCGCAGGTCTCACTCGAAGAAGGCTTGAAAGAAGTCGTCGAGTGGATGCGTTCCCAATCTCCAATCTCCAGTCTCTAATCCTCAAATCCTCTCATCCTCTTATTTGCACACCACTTACTCACTTACTCACTTACCCAACTACCCAATTGCTTTATGAAACCCCGTTCCCACATCCGCAACCGCTTTGTCCTGATCGGTGACATCGCGCTCATCATCGTCTCAGTACTGGGCAGTTTTGCCTTGCGGTTGGATGTGGGTGAACTTCCGTTTTACTTCCCCGCCGCGTTGTTGATGACCGGGGTGGCGCTGGTTATCAAGATTCCCGTCTATTATTTCTTCGGACTCTACCGCCGCTTGTGGATCTATGCCAGCACGGGTGAGTTGCGGCTGATCACTGCCGCCGTGACAACCGCCTCGGTTTTGACTTCGGGCGTGATGATGGTCTTGATCGTAACCGGCAACGTCTCTCCCGGCATGCCGCGTTCCGCTCTCGGCATTGACTGGCTGCTTTCGCTGGTGTTGATCGGCGGCTCGCGCTTTGCCCTGCGCATCCTTGCGGAGCAATCCGCCGCGCCGCGCCCGGGTGGAAAAAACAAACGCGCGCTCGTCATCGGCGCGGGCGATGCGGGCGCGCTGGTTGTCCGGGAATTACACAAATCATCATTGCTCAACCTTGCGCCTGTCGGTTTCCTCGACGATGATCCTGCCAAACAGAAACACGAGATCCACAGTGTGCCTGTGCTTGGCACGGTCCATGACCTTGCACTGATGGTGGATGCGCACCGGATAGACGAAGTCATCATCGCCATCCCATCTGCGCCGGGGCGGCTCGTGCGCATGGTCAACGATGTCTGCCGCCTCAGGGGAATCACCTCGCGCACCATGCCCGGCATGTATGAACTGATCGGCGGCAAGGTCAGTGTCTCGCGCCTGCGCGAAGTGGATATCACAGACCTGCTTCGCCGCGAACCGGTACGCGTCAATGATGAAGCGGTCGGCGCGGCGCTTGCGGATAAACGCGTCCTCGTCACCGGCGCGGGCGGCTCGATAGGGCGCGAACTCTGCCGCCAGATCGCGCGCCGGGAGCCATCCGAACTCGTTTTGCTGGGTCACGGCGAGAACAGCATCTTCGAAATCCTGCTTGAACTGCGCGAGGATTACCCCAACCTTTTGCTCTCCCCCGTGATCGCCGATGTGCGCGACGCGGAGCGCCTTGCGCACGTGTTCAAACAACATCAGCCCCAGGTGCTTTTTCACGCCGCGGCGCACAAGCATGTCCCTTTGATGGAAGTCAATATCGTCGAAGCGGTCACGAACAACGTAGTCGGCACGCGCAATGTCGTCCAAGCCGCGCTCGATCATGGCGTCGAACGCTTCGTCCTCATCTCCACCGACAAGGCTGTTCGTCCCTCGTCCATTTACGGCGCGACCAAGCGGCTTGCCGAAATGGTCGTCCTCGACGCATCACGCAATACGCAACACGCACTACGCAACACGCAACAAGCATTTACCGTCGTTCGCTTTGGCAACGTCCTCGGCAGCCGCGGCTCCATCATCCCCATCTTCAAAAATCAGATCGCAAACGGCGGTCCCGTCACCATCACGCATCCCGATATGTACCGCTTCTTCATGACCATCCCCGAAGCGGTCTACCTCGTCCTGCAAGCCGCGTCCATGGAGAGCGGCGGTGAGACCTTCGTCCTCAACATGGGCGACCCGGTCCGCATCCTCGACCTCGCCGAAGATTTGATTCGACTCTCTGGGCTGGAGCCTCATCGCGACATCGAAATCGAATACACGGGCATTCGTCCCGGCGAAAAACTGACCGAGGAATTATGGGATGCAGGCACGCCTCTCGCAAAGACACTGCACCCGGATATCTTCCGCCTCGAGGCAGACGCTTCCTCGTCAAGCCTCAACCTGCCTCAAGCCATCGACTCTCTCTCCCGCCTCTGCCGCTCCGCGGATACCGATGCCATCATTGCATTGCTCGACGAACTCATCCCCGGCTCCTCCATCCGCGAAGCGCCGCAGACGGATATAACCTCCATACTTTGAGTCGAAGGGCGAGGGTCAAAAATCGCCGACCTGTGACCTTCGACCTTCGACCTGTGACCTTCGACCATCATGATCGTCTCCCTCACCGACTGGAACCAATTCCTCTCCAACCGCCCGAACGCCCACCTCCTCCAAACGGGAGAGTGGGGCGAGTTGAAGTCCGCGTTTGGATGGAAGCCCGTTCGAGTGATCAGTGGAAATATTGGCGCGCAGATTCTATTCCGCAAGCTGCCGTTGGGGTTTACGATTGGATATATCCCGAAACCAACGATCAGTGATCAGTTATCAGTTATCAGTGGTCAGTTTTGGAAAGAAGTTGATTCCATCTGCCGGCAACATCGCGCAATATTTCTAAAACTCGAACCCGACTCATGGGAGGATAATTTCATCCTTCATCCCTTCGACTTCGCTCAGGGCAAGCCTTCATCCCTTCGGCTCCGCTCAGGACAAGCGTTCATCCTTTCCAGGCACAACATCCAGCCTCCCCGCACCCTCATCGTTGACATTCGCGGAAGCGAAGAAGAAATCCTTGCAAGGATGAAACAAAAGACGCGCTACAACATTCGCCTCGCGGAGAAAAAAGGCGTGAGCGTCCGTGTGTGGGACGACATCG
>CAYQOF010000155.1:0-7733 GCA_964419035.1 uncultured Anaerolinea sp.
CGAGATCTACACGCTCATCCGCACCCTCGTGGACTTGTGCAAAGCCATCGCTGTATTGGGCGAAGCCAGCCCGCGCGCGCTCGACGCGGTAGCCTCGCTCGGCGAGAGGATGTCTGTGCTTCTGCTGGCCGCGGTGGTGGACGGGAACGGAGTCCCGACACAAGCCATCGAGTCGACCCGGTTCATCATCACCAACGCACATTACCAGAACGCCCACCCCGATTTCGAGCGAACCACCAAACAGACTCGCGCTGCGCTCCTGCCGCTGTTTGAAAAGGGCATTGTCCCCATCACCACCGGTTTCATCGGTGCGACACCCGAAGGTGTGGTTACCACCCTCGGCCGCGGCGGCAGTGACTATTCAGCCGCCATCCTCGGCGCAGTGCTCCCCGCGGACGATGTGTGGATTTGGACCGATGTGGACGGTGTGATGACCGCCGATCCGCGCATCGTGGCAGAGGCACGGACGCTGCCGGAGATCAGTTACAGTGAGATTGCCGAGTTGGCGTATTACGGCGCAAAAGTATTGCATCCCAAAACCATCCGCCCGGTGGTGGACGAAGGCATCAGCCTGCGCATCTGCAACACCTTCAACGCGTCGCACCCTGGCACGCGACTGGTCGCCAACCCAAACCCCAACGACAAACCCGCCAATGGACGCGTAGTCAAGGCGGTGACAGCCATTCGCAGGCAGAGGTTGATCACCATCGAGGGGCGCGGCATGTTGGGTGTCCCGGGCGTGGCGGCGCGCGCCTTTGGCGCAGTGGCATCCACCGGGACGAGTGTACCGCTCATCACGCAGGCTTCGTCCGAGCAATCCATTTGTTTCGCCGCGCCTTCGGAAAACGCCCTCGCCGTTGTCGCTTCGCTCGAAAGCGCCTTCACCCGCGAGATCGAAGACGATGATATTGACCGCGTCTGGGCGACCGAGGATGTGTCCATCGTCACCGTCGTTGGCGCGGGGATGCGGCATACGCCCGGCGTGGCAGGACGGATTTTCAGCCAACTCGGCAACAACGGCGTCAACGTCCTCGCCATCGCGCAGGGATCGTCAGAAGTGTCCATCAGTTTTGTGGTCGACGCGGCGGATACGGAAAATGCTGTGCGCGCGTTGCATGAGATGATCGTTCAATAATCAGTCGGAGGTCAAAGGTCGAAGGTCGCCGACTTTTTAACTTTCGACTTTTGACCATTTTTCGCGAAAAGGAGCCCCCATGTCTCAAATCCCCATCGCCGTGCTTGGCGCGACCGGCTCGGTCGGTCAACGCTTTATCGCTTTGCTCGACAATCATCCCTGGTTCAAGGTGGTGGCGCTGGCCGCCTCTGACCGCTCGGTGGGACAACGCTACGCCGACGCAGTCCGCTGGGTGCTGAACGATCCCATGCCCGCCTACGCGCGCGACATGGTGGTGATTCCCGCGCACCCCGATCTGGTGCAGGCAAACATCGTTTTTTCAGCCCTGCCCGCGGATTTAGCGCGCGACCTCGAACCGAAATTCGCGCAGGCGGGGATGAACGTGTGCTCGAATGCTTCCGCGTATCGGCGCGACGAGGACGTGCCGCTGCTCCTGCCCGAAGTCAACGCGGAGCATGTGCACATCGTCAAGCAGCAGCGCACCGCCCGCGGCTGGAGCGGATGCCTGACCACCAATCCCAATTGCACCAGCGCTGGCTTGACCGTGGCGCTCAAGGCACTCGATGATGCCTTTGGCGTGAAGAAGGTCTTCGCAGTTTCGCTTCAGGCGCTTTCGGGCGCGGGCTACCCCGGTATCTCGTCGCTGGACATCATGGACAATGTCATTCCGAACATCAAAGGGGAAGAAGAAAAAGTGGAATGGGAGCCGCGCAAGATGCTGGGAAAATTTCTTGATGGCAGGATCGAACTGGCGGATATCAAGTTCAGCGTGCATACAAATCGGGTGGCGGTGATTGACGGTCACACCGTCTGTGCCAGCGTGGAACTGGCGCATCCAGCCGACCCGGAAACTGCTTCGGCGGTTCTCCGAAACTTCTCCGCCTCTGATTCAGCTAGGGATCTGCCCTCGTCACCGCGGCCAGTCATCGAGGTCCGGGAGGAGGCGGATCGTCCCCAGCCAAGACTAGACCGAATGGCAGGCAATGGCATGAGGACAGTGGTCGGCCGCGTCCGCCGCGATCCCATCCTCGATTTGAAATTTGTCGTTCTCTCGCACAACACGATCCGCGGCGCGGCGGGCGGCTCGATCTACAACGCCGAGCTGCTGGTGCAGGAAGATTTGGTATAAATACGCACGAAAGCAAACAGGAAATCTTGATGAACCTGAACATCCAATTTGAAAACATTCGACAATCTCAAACCGTTGCCATGGCGGACCGTGTTCTTGCGCTGAAGGCGGCAGGCCGACAAGTGATTGGCTTGCAAACCGGCGACCCGGATTTCGCGACGCCGCCCGCCGCGCTGGAAGCGGCATTTAAAACGATGCAAACCGGCCTGACCCATTACGCGCCAAGCCGCGGCTTCCCAGACCTGAGGCGGGCCGCGGCCGCGAAACTCCAGCGCGACAACTCGGTTTCCTACGATCCCGAAACGGAAGTCCTGGTCACTCACGGCGGAATCCACGCTTACTATTTGGCGCTGCAATCCATCTTGAATCCGGGCGACGAAGTGCTGATCCCCGACCCATCCTGGGCGACTCACTCGAACATGGCGATCATGCTGCACGCGAAGGTGACCCGCGTCTCTGCACCCGCCGAAAACGGATTCATCCCGCCAATCGAATCCTGGCGAAAGGCATTGACTCCGAAGACGCGCGTGATCGTTTTGAATTATCCATCCAACCCGACGGGCGCGTACCCCGCCAGGCAATATCTTCAAGAATTGCAAAATCTGGCCGCCGAACACAATTTATGGATCGTGAGCGACGAGGTGTACGAGAATCTATATTACGAAGAAAAGCCAACCTGCACAGCCGCGTTCGACGGCGCGAAAGAACGGACGATCCTCGTACACAGCCTGTCGAAGACCTACGCCATGACGGGCTGGCGGGTCGGCTACCTGGCCGCGCCGCAGCGCGTCATCGAGAACGCGTTGAAGGCTGGACAAAATTCGATCACGTGCGTCGCTCCGTTCGTCCAGAAAGCCGCGGCGTTCGCGCTGACCAGCCCCGAGGTCCAGAAAGAAGCGGAGAAGATGCGGCTGGCTTACGCGCGTCGACGCGCGTCCGTGCTGCGGCTGGCGAATCAATTGGAAAGCGAACGGGTTCTGGTCACGCCGCCGATGGGCGCGTTCTACTTCTTCCTGGACGTGCGTCCGTTGAATATGTCTTCACTCGAGATTTGCGAACGCCTCCTTGAAGAGGCTGGCGTGGGGCTGATGCCGGGTTCGGCGTTCGGCGCGCAGGGAGAAGGCTTTCTTCGCATGACTATCGCGGCGTCGGACGAAGATGTGGAAGACGGGTTCAGGCAGATTGCGGCGTGGGCTGAAAGACAGTGATCGGTGTTCAGTGATCAGTGTTCACCGATCAGGAGCGGTTTGGAGGGCAGATGAAGGTTGCATTTCAGGGCGAGGCAGGCGCATATTCGGAACAGGCGGTGTTCGAATATCTTGGAGACGTGGAAACGCGTCCGTGCGAATCGTTCGACGCGGTTTATTTGGCTGTCCATGCGGGCGAATGCGACGCGGCGTTGATCCCGATCGAAAATTCGCTGGCGGGAAGCATCCATCAAAACTACGACCTGTTGTTGCGATATCAACTGCCCATCGTCGGCGAATATTTTTTGCGCGTTCGTCATTGCCTGATCGCGCTGCCCGATGTGAAGAAGTCGGAAATCAAAAAAGCCATCAGCCATCCGCAGGCGCTGGGACAGTGCGACGCGTATTTGCGAAAGCACGGCATCAAGGCGGAACAAGTCCACGATACTGCGGGCAGTGTGCGAATGCTCAAGGAAAGCGGCGCGCGTGACACGGCAGCCATCGCCTCGCGGCGCGCGGCGGAAATCCATGGGATGATGATTTTGGAGGAGGGGATCGAAGACGATCCTGAAAACTTCACGCGTTTTCTGGCGATTGCGCGCGAAGCAGTCACGCCGCGCGACGAGGCGAAGACCTCCATCGTGTTCACTTTGAAAAACGAACCTGGCGCGTTGTTCAAGGCGCTGAGCGTATTCGCCTTGCGCGACCTTGACCTGACGAAGATCGAGTCTCGTCCCTTGCAGGGCAGGCCGTGGGAATATCTGTTTTACATTGACTTCATCGGTTCCATTCAAGATGCCCGCGCCGCAAAAGCGCTCGACCATCTCGGCGAATACGCGCCGATGTTACGCGTGCTTGGGTCGTATCCGCACTTCAAGAATTTGCCCCTTGACGCAAATGACTCTGTTGCATAGAATACTGCCCAATATGTCCACTCACTCCCGCTCCTGCTTTGCGTTTTATTTTTATTACGGCTCCCGCACCCGGTTGCCGTTGGCGGCGCTTAAGTAGACAGAGCGATGGTTCTGCACACCCAAAGAGCGAGGCTACACGGTCTCGCTCTTTTTGTTTACCTCACCCCCATTCCCCCGCCAATTGGAATGGGGAGATAAGGAGAAACCATCATGACCACGCGCGGCATCCGCGGCGCGACCACCATCGCATCGGACTCGAAGGAAAACGTCCTTTCCGCCACGCGCGAATTGCTGGACGAAATCCTCGCGTCGAATCCCGGCCTGCGGACGGACGACATCGCCTCCGCGCTTTTCACCGCCACCGACGACATCGCCTCCACCTACCCCGCGCTGGCAGCGCGTCAACTCGGCTGGACTCAAATCCCGATCATGTGCGCGCGCGAAATCCCCGTGACGGGAAGCCTGCCGCTTTGCATCCGCATTCTCATCCATTGGAATACGGACAAACCACAGAGCGAGATCAAACATGTGTATTTACGAAAAGCAGTTTCGTTGAGACCAGATTTGAGAACGTAAATACGTACACAAGCGACAGGTACACAAGTAACCATGTGACCTGTGTACCTGTCCACCCGCCTGCACACCAAAGGAGTTCTTCCCATGATGATCATTATGAAAGCCAACGCAACGCCCCAACAAGTGGAGCACGTCATCGAACACGTCAAAGCCGTGGGATTGTCCGTTCACCTGTCCCAGGGGGTCGAGCAGACCGTCATCGGCGCAATCGGCGAGACGCACCACATCCCCACCGAGCGCTTCGAGCGTCTCGATGGCGTGGAAACCGTGCAACGAAT
Source organism: uncultured Anaerolinea sp. (assembly GCA_964419035.1). GTDB lineage: Bacteria > Chloroflexota > Anaerolineae > Anaerolineales > Villigracilaceae > Defluviilinea. The sequence goes on from CAYQOF010000155.1 coordinate 5,220, forward strand.
CACCCAGCCATATAAACTTGCCTCGCGGCAATTTCATCCGGAGAATTCCATTTTTCCGCTGGATGGATTCACCATCGGCGGAGAGGAGATCGCCATCATCGCGGGACCATGTTCGGTGGAGAGTCGCTCGCAGATCGTGGAGACAGCCCAGGCGGTGAAAGAGGCGGGCGCGTCCGCCCTGCGCGGTGGAGTCTTCAAGCCGCGCACATCACCCTATGCCTTCCAGGGTCTTGGCGAGCAGGGTCTCGAATACATGGCAGAAGCGCGCGAGAAAACGGGACTGCCGCTTGTTATCGAGATCATGTCACAGACACAACTCGATCTGATGCTAAAATACGCGGATGTGCTGCAGATCGGCGCGCGCAACATGCAAAACTTCAACCTGCTGCGCGCCATCGGCGAGACGCAAAAACCAGTCCTGCTCAAGCGCGGACTTTCCGCGACGATTGAAGAATTGCTGATGTCTGCCGAATACATCCTTTCGGGCGGCAACAAAAAAGTGATGTTGTGCGAGCGCGGCATCCGCACATTTGAAACCGCCACGCGCAATACCACCGACATCAACGCGATCCCTGTTCTGAAAAACCTTACACACCTTCCCGTCATCCTCGATCCGAGTCATTCCACCGGGCATTTCGAGTACGTCGCCGCCATCGGGCGCGCCGCGATTGCCGCAGGCGCGGACGGTCTCATCGTCGAAGTTCATCCCGATCCCGCGCACGCGATGTCCGATGGCAGGCAATCGCTCAAACCCGAAAAATTCGTCGAGATGGTGAAACAGGTCGGTCAGATCGCGCAGGTGATGAATCGCCGCGTCGCATCGGCGAGTGTCCCCTCTCTCGTGTTGGAATAGGTCCGGGCTGAGGGCGTATGTCGGAGGATGGTTTTTTTCTTGCGCGTTCAAAGATCGCCATTATCGGACTTGGCTTAATGGGCGGATCGCTGGCGCTGGCGCTGAAAGGGAAATGTGCCGCACTGTCTGGAAGCGACCCGCATCACGCGACGCTCGAGCTGGCTCTGACCCAACAGATCGTGGACTACGCTTCGAGCGATCCCGCCAAATTTCTCCCCGAAGCAGACCTTGTCATCCTCGCCGCGCCCGTTCCCGCGATTTTGACCCTGCTCGGCGAACTGCCCTCCTTCACTTCCAATCCCTGCATCGTCATGGACTTGGGATCCACCAAACAATTGATCGTCGAAGCGATGTCGCGCCTGCCCGAACATTTCGATCCCATCGGCGGACACCCCATCTGCGGCAAGGAAAAACTTTCGCTGGCAAATGCCGAACGCACGCTGTATTATGCCGCGCCGTTCCTGCTCACGCCTCTCCAACGGACATCGCCGCGGGCGCTATCCGCCGCGCAACAGATCATCCAGGCCATTGGCGCCAAAGCGGTCATCCTCGACGCCGCCAAACATGACCGCGTCCTTGCATCCACGAGCCACCTGCCGTTTCTCATCTCCTCCGCCCTGGCGCGATCCACGCCGACCGATGTCGCTCCGTTTGTTGGACCTGGCTTCAAATCCGCCAGCCGGCTTGCCGGCACTTCATCATCCATGATGCTTGGCGTCCTGCAAACCAACCGCGAAAACGTACTGAACGCTCTGCACAAGATCCAAAGTCAACTTACCGAAATCGAATCGGCTCTCTCCTTGGAAGATTTCACAAAACTTGAAAATCTGCTAAACGAAGCCCGCCTTATCTACCAATCCCTCACTGATCACTGACAACTGATCACTTTTCTCCATGCGTCCATCATCTTTCCGAATTACCCCCACCCCTCTCTGCCGCTGTCCGCGTCCCTGGCTCCGAATCGCTGACCAACCGCGCTGCTCATTGCCTCGTTGGCAAATGGGACGACGCGCCTCACCAACGCACTCTTCTCCGATGATTCGCGTTACTTTGCCTGCGCCCTGCAAACCATCGGCACGGAATGAACGCCGATGTAAAACTCTTAATCATCTTTCGTGCTAACAGTGACAACCGCGGTCATATTCCACAGAAATCCGAGGTCGGCTTGGTCCAGGGTGATCGTAATCTGGTAGGTCATATCACCCAAATACAGCCTGCCGACCGGGTCAATTTCGGTGACCGCGCCTGAAAATTCTTCCTCAGGGAACGCGTCCAACTTAACCGTGGCTGGATCCCCGATCGAGACTTTTGCAATATCCACTTCGGCGAGGTCCTTTGTTTCAACGACCCAACGGGAGGCATCGGCTACGAAAGCAACGGGCGTCATCGGCAAGACGGTTTCACCAACCGCGAGATCGAGTCTGAGCAGTTCGCCACTCAAAGGCGCTCGCAACTCATAATGCGCGAGGGCGACTTCGGCGGCAGTGACATGCGCGGTCGCTGCTTCGAGGCGGGCTTCCGCAGCAGCGAGGATCTCGGGATCGAGATTGGAATCATCCAGGCGGGATTGCAGTTCACGAGCGGTTTCAAGGTTTGAGATGACGGTTATCAACGCGGCAAGTTCTTCGTCGAGTGATTTTTCGTTTTCCGCGATGGCGGAT
>CAYQOF010000156.1:0-7641 GCA_964419035.1 uncultured Anaerolinea sp.
CCTCTTCCGCCTCGTTCGTCCACATTTGATCGGGTCCCAGCTTCGCCGCCACTTCAGGGATACGCTCCTTCAATTCCTTGAGACTCGTCAACGGCAGATCATGGATCTGCGGGAAGATGACAACCTTGCCCGGATACTTGCTGTCCATCACCGATTGGATGGCATCTGCCGCCGTTTCGATCCCGCCGATGGCTGCCACCGACCGACCGGGCGATAGCGTCCCTGCAATTCTTCTTTCCATCACCGATGCCTGATCATGGATCGTCAACCCGGACGTACCGGTGTATTGCGCGTTCGAGAGATAGACGTTGCTGAGATTCACATTACCCATTGTGCCATTGGGGACACCCGCAAAGAAAACCAACATCCCGTCGGGTTTCATGACGGTATCGGCTTCTTCCATCAACTTGGCAACCGGCACAATGACCACGACATCATCCGCACCTTGTTGATTCGTCGCTTCCATCACGAACTCATAGAAGGATTGTTTGGAAGTATTCGGGTTGAAGAATAAAATCGTGCGCTTGTTTTTCTCAGCCAGCGGAGCGAACATGTCATTGAGGGTCTGCAAACGCTCATCGCTGATTTCTGTAGCAATAACGGTCTTCGGTCCATCGGGCAACTCAAGGGCGCGTTGGACGTGCATCTGCCCCATCGGTCCGCCCGCACCGATGAAGACGGTCGTGCCACCCGAACGCAGTTCACACCGATTGCGCTCTTCGCCGTAGGACGCGGCAATGTCCATGCTGTTGTTTCCTACGAAGGCGATGTAATCATAGTGCAAGCGACCGAAATCAACTTCCACGAGCCCATCTACTGGCTTTGTGCCAACGACATTCAAAGTTCCGCGACGGGCGATGAAACGCGCCGCCAGTCCAACCACTTCCGCTGAAGTTGGGTTGAGCATGACAATGTCATCGAAGCCTTTTTCGGTGAATTCCTTGCTGAGGGAATCGTAATCGCTAACCGAAAGACCGTTCTTCTCGATGACGTTTGCTTTTGTAGCAGAAACCAACTTCTTGACCGAAGCAGGCACATCCGTCAACACGATGGTCCCAGGCGCGTCCAAGCCTTTGGAGAACATGAACTCGGTTGAGTCGTCGGGTTGACCAATGATCCACATTGTGCCACCAGGCTTCGGGTCCAGCCTGCGGCGTTGAGTGTAAGCGGCGACCACGCAGCCCCATGGCTCCAACAACGCGGACTCGGCGTATCCCATGTCATCCTCCACAGGTAGAAGACAGGCGCCCGCATCTGTCTCCAACACTTCCTTGCCGATGCAGTGATATTGCACCAACCCGCCAGGGACGGTGTATCCGTAAGCAGTGCTCATGCCTTTTTGATAAATATCCGGTTGCACAGCGAGGCGTTGACCGGGATGATATTTGTCGGCAAGATTCTTGCCAACTTTGATGATGGTCAATGCAACCTCATGCCCAAGGCGTGTGGGGTCAACGGAAAGATTACGGTTGTAGAGTTTAGGGTGACTCCCACCCTGCTTGAGAATCTTCACATCCGAAAAACAGATGCTGACCGTGTCAATGCGCACGAGCAATTGATCATCGTTCGGTTCAGGGATCGCGAATGGCTCAGGCTTGCCATCCTTGCCCATGCTTTCCATTCCTGCCCCGTAGAGATTCCATGCAAAACTTTCTTGCGGCATTGGGTAATTCGCCGCATGATATTTCTCGTACTTTTCTCCCATTGGGATTTTCCTTTCATTGAAACATCGTTGGTTGAGTAGTGGCGCTGAAAGCGCCACGTATCGAAACCAACAGATTATCAGGCAACTTGCTCTAACAAAAGTTTCTTTGCTTAGGGGTGGTCTCGGTACGGGCTTCGCCCTACTCGACCACCGGGTTCACATACTCAACTGTTTCTTCACCAACTCGCGCACTTCGCGCGCGGTGGAACATTCCAATGCCTGTTGCGCAAGCGGCTGTAATTCAGAGAACTTTAAATCTCGTACCTGCGCCTTGACCAACGGCACGGACGGGACGGTCACGCTCAACTCATCGATACCGAGACCGATCAGAATCGGCACCGCGTATGGGTCTGAGCCGAGTTCGCCACAAATCCCCGCCCACTTGCCATGTTTGTGCGCGCCTTCAATGGTCTTGGCGATCAAGCGCAACACAGCGGGATGCAGACCATCCTGTCTGGCGGCAAGTGTGGGATTGCCCCGGTCCATGGCAAGCGTATATTGCGTCAGGTCGTTCGTACCGATCGAGAAGAAGTCAACTTCCTGCGCCAGCACATCCGCCATCAACGCCGCAGACGGGACCTCGATCATGATCCCTGCCACAATGCGCGGAACCTTCAATTCGATCTCCAGTTCATCCAGCATCAAACGCGCCCGCCGATACTCTTCAATATCACCCACCATCGGGAACATGATCTGCAAATTCCCATATTGACCCGCGCGTAATATTGCGCGCAACTGCTGGCGGAACAACTCCGGCTTGCTCAAACACAAACGAATCCCACGCACGCCCAAAAACGGATTTTCCTCATGCGGCATCTCGATATACGGCAGTGGCTTATCTCCGCCTACGTCCAGCGTGCGGACGATGACTGGCAGTTTGCCCATCGTCTCGGCAATGCGACGATAGACATCATATTGTTCCGCTTCGGTGGGAGCCGTGGTCCGCTCCAGGAAAAGGAACTCGGTTCGCAACAAGCCGATGCCTGCCGCGCCCATCTTCAGGGCTTTTTCGGCGTCTGCCAGCGACCCCGCATTACCGACCACTTCCACCTCGCGACCATCCGCCGTGATGGCGGGAGCATTCGCCTGCTCCAGCGCGAGGCGGCGTTTTTCAATCCAGGTATTGCGTTCCTGTTCAGCAGCTTGAAGTTCCTCGGGCGAGGGATTGAACGTCACCGTGCCATCGCCCCCGTTGATGATGATGTATGAATCGGTTTTCAACTTCAAAACGGACTCATCCACGCTGACGATGGCGGGTAATCCCAACGCTCGCGCCAAAATTGCGGTGTGTGAAGTCGGTCCGCCGTGGACGATGCAAAAGCCCAGCACGAAATCCTTGTTGAACGAAACGGTGTCAGAGGGGGAAAGTTCACGGGCGACGACAACAACCGGTTTGTCCGGCAACGAATCGGCTTTGTCCTCTGCACCGACCATGATCTTCAATACCCGCCTGCCCACATCGCGCAGGTCATCTGCCCGCGCAGACAGAATCGGGTCATTCAATGCCGCGACCACCACGGCGCTATCCTCAATGGTTTCCTTCCATGCCTTCAAGGCATCTTGTCCCTTTTGGATGCGGTCGTGAACCGTCTCGGTCAACTCAGGATCTTCGAGCAAACCGAGATGCGCATCGAAGATGGCGGCTTCGGCTTTCAGTCCCTTCTCGACCATTTGATGATTCAATTTGCTGAGCTGCTCACGCGCGCGTGCCAGCGCCTCCTGCAAACTCTCCCAGCCGAGAAGCAAGCCATCCGACATTTCGTTGATGGGAATTTCTTGATGCTGGAATTGATACACAGGACCAATGGCGATCCCCGGCGCGGCGCCTACACCTTTCAACGTGTTGGCTTTGGCAGGCTTGCTTTCTTCTACAGGTTTTTCTTCGGCTTTCGGTGCAGGCAGAGTGGACGGTTTTTCTGGTGCTTCACTCGCATGTTCCCCCTCGCCCAATCCGGAGAGTATGGCAGACTCAATTTGAGTCAGTGCGGTCTCTTCATCTTCACCATCTACTTCGATCTTTAACTGACTACCCTTCGAAGCCCCCAATGTCAAAACCGAGATCAGACTCTTTGCATTCGCCTTCTTTTCCCCATGCCGAATCGTTATGTTTGACTTGAACTGTTTGATGAGATTCACCAGCGTCTTGGCAGGTCGCGCATGTAACCCCGTCTCATTGTTGATCGTGATCTCCAATTGCTTCATAACAGACTCCTAGTTCGCAGGCTGAGATCCTTTCAACCAATAAACTTAATGGAAATAATCAAGATTCAGGATCTTTACCCAAATGTTTTAAGATAACTTCCGGATCCGTGGCGTGGACCATTTCGTTCAGGACGGCTTCACCTTCCACCGCTTCGGCAAGACTCGCCAGCACCCCCACATGCTCATCGCCTGACGCCGCGATTCCGATTACCAGATAAACCGGTTCGCCGCCCTCGTCCCATTCCACACCCTGGGGCAGTTGTAAAACAGAAATGCCGGTCTGCAAAACATGATCCTTGTTTTCGTACACGCCATGCGGAATGGCAACGCCGCTCCCCAAATACGTCGACATGCTCGTCTCACGCTTCAACATGCCCTCCACATATTCAGGCAACGCACAGCCTGATTTCACCAATAAATCGCCCGCCTTACGGATGGCATCCGTGCGGTCGGTGGCAACAGCATTGAGCTGGATACGTTCACTGGAAAGTATGGACATGGTGTTTACAGGTCCGTACCAACAATATCGGTCTTGTCGACAAAGGCTTTGACAAGGTTATCGAACACGGGGTCGTTCAAAAAATGATTGAATGCGATCACCACGGCATTCGGCGCGCGGTTGGCGGCTGATTTTGCCAGTCCCTTATGGACGACGACCACCTGCGCATCAGCCGGGACTTCGCGCACCGGTTTATGCACCACGTTCACATCGGCAATCTGTGCGGCTTTCAATTTCTTCTTGAGGGAATTGACGCTCATCAAACTGGAACCCATGCCTGCTTCACAAGCAAAGATGACGGTCTTGACTTGGGCGGCTGAGATTGAATTTGCCATTTTATGTTTCTCCTTTTGGAAAACAGCAGATGCGGGAACGATGTGATGATTATAGCGCGACCGCACCTGCCATTCTCCACTGTTACATCGGGTCAGTCTTGATCGACTGACAGCCATCTGAAACAGTTGCTTGTTTTATTCAGCGGGTTCTTCGGGCACCGGGCGGACGCGCAGGATCAGAACGCCCACAATCGCGGATACCACTGCGCCGATTAACACGCCCATCAACACTGCGAAATGCTGTCCGGGTGGGATAACCGCGAGATAGGCAAAGATCGATCCTGGTGAAGGTGTGGCAACCAGACCGGCATTGAAGATCACGAACCACAAGTCGGCAGAGAAACCACCGGCGATCATGGCGAGGATCATGATGGGATGTGCCAGCACGTAGGGGAAATAGATCTCGTGAATACCGCCGAGGAAGTGGATGATCATCGAACCGGAACTGGATTGCTTGAGCATACCCTTACCGGCAATGAAGAAAGCAATCAACAACCCCAAGCCGGGACCCGGATTGGTTTCCAGCAGGAAGTGGAGCGCGCGTCCGTTTTCAGCCGCCGCCGCCACACCCAACGGACCCAACACGCCGTGGTTGATGGCATTGTTCAGGAATAACACCTTGGCAGGTTCGATCACGATCGCCGCCAGAGGCAGAAGCCTTGCATTGACGAGCCAGTCCACCGCGGCACCGGCGGCATTGCTGAACGCCACCACCACCGGTCCGATCGCCACATTCGCGATCAGGATCAGGATCACTCCCAGGATACCGGCAGAGAAGGTGTTGAACAGCATCTCAAAGCCAACCGGTACTTTTTCTCCCCAAGCCTCATCGACCTTTTTGATCGCCCAACCACCGAGCGGACCCATGATCATCGCGCCCAGCATCATGGGGATGTCCGCGCCAACGATGACACCCATCGTTGCCGCCGCACCGACCACACCGCCGCGCACGCCGCCTTCCACGAGCTTGCCGCCGGTATACCCGATCAACAGCGGGATCAGGTAGATGATCATTGGACCGACGAGTTTGGCAAAGGTCTCATTGGGCCACCAACCGGTCGGGATGAACAACGCCGTGATCAAACCCCAGGCAAGTAACGCGCCGATATTGGGGATCACCATGCCAGCCAAAAACCCGCCAAAGTGTTGCAGTCTTTCTCTCATTTTGTCTTCTCCTTTTATGGTTCTAATTTTTGCCTGAGATATCAGGCTGTTGCACCGGGCGTCAGATTATGTCTCCCGGATTACAAAGGTAACTGCCAGAAAGTTACCCAGTAACCAAACAGAGGGGCGTCAGCGTGGACGATGATCCTTGTTGCGGATCAGGTTCCGGGTCGGGCAGACCCGGGGCTTGATCCCGTTTCGAATTGGCATCGGCACAGGGACATAAAGAAAACGATCCCTTGCCGGAAGAGACAAGGAATCGTTGAATAAAACGAGGCGGAGTTTATTAATCAGGCGGATTGTCTGAATGAGGACCCCACGTAGTTGAGAGGGCATCGGTTTATTTGCTTTGACGGGTGTATTTTTGGCTGTCCCTAACATCGGTTCTCGCAATCGACTCTCAACGAAGGAGGTGGATAATGGGTGACAATTTGAGCGGGCGAAAGTGTAATCGATTACATTTTTATTGTCAAGATTAAAGACAGGTTTTTCCGGAAGTCCGCTGGATTATTGCAAGATATGGCTTTTTTATATCGTTTTCGGAATTTGGAACGGGAGTGAAAACAATACAACACCAAAATTGAGAAATCGTTTTCATGATTTTTTCACAAAATGGTATAATTGCCTCATGCCAAGCATCAAAGACGTCGCCAAGGCCGCCGAAGTGTCTGTTGCAACCGTTTCGCGGGTGCTGGCGGGCAAATCCCGCGTCAAGGAAGCGACCCGCAAGCGCGTTTTGCAGGCTGTGGATCAGCTCAACTACCGCCCCAATCTTGTGGCGCGCAGTCTGCGGGTGCAAACCAGCGCCAGGATCGGACTCGTCGTCTCTGACATCCGTAATCCATTCTTTACAGCGATCAGCCGCGCCGTGGAGGATTCGGCTTACAAGCAGGGATTTTCCGTGCTGTTGTGCAACACGGACGAGAACCCTGAAAAGGAAGAACTATATCTGAATGTATTGCATGACGAGAATGTGGCAGGCATCATCTTCTCTCCCACAAGACAATTCAGCGCCAGGTTCAAGTCCTACAGTTCGTCCATCCCCTATGTCATGATCGACCGTTTCGTGGAAAGCAAGGATATGGATATGGTTCTGTTGGACAATGTGGCGGCAGGATACGAATTGACCACCCACCTGATCGAAAATGGTTTTTGTAAATTAGCCGGGTTGTTCGGTGACGCAAGCACCACAGCGCCGGAACGCAGGCGCGGGTTTCAAAAGGCGCTTAATGATCATGGGTTGGAACCCGTTGCAACGCATGTAATTGCTCCCCGCATCGGACCAGGGTATGAAACAACGATGGACCTGCTTACGCGGAAAGATAGACCCGATGCCATCTTTACGAGCAACAGCATGCTCACGGCTGGCGCTTTTCGGGCAATCCGTGACAGTCGATTGATTGTTCCGGATGATGTCGCGCTGGTTGGTTTCGACGAAACAACCTGGGGTGAATTGGTTGATCCTCCCATTACATTGATTGCGCAACCCACGGAGGAGATTGGTTGGACTGCAACCGAGTTGCTTTTCCAGCGAATTGAAGAGCCAACCCGCTCTCCTAAAACTGTGATTCTCAGGGGAAAATTGATTGTACGTGGTTCGAGCGCAAAGCGGTAGAACTCACGTTCGGGAAGTGTTTCCCCCGCCTCTTATTTAAGCACGACAAATAGTTCAATTGTGTACATCCCTGCCCATGTGGCTGGTATGGCGATTCTCAAAAACCCTGCACCTGCGCGCC
>CAYQOF010000157.1:0-5998 GCA_964419035.1 uncultured Anaerolinea sp.
AAATTGTAAAAGCCGCCCACGCCGGAATCGAAGATGCCGCTGGGGAAAATGAATTCACCACCAAATTCAGTAAATCATAGATTTGAAGTATGGAATCCAACGGCATGCCGTCAAACGAAACGGAAGCAAGCTCCCTGAATACAAAATCGTGATTTGCTGAAATTGCCTATTTCCCCGCCGCTTCGATAAATTTCCTGAACAGATTCCGCGTGGGCTGCTGGTCTGTCAGCCACTCGGGATGCCATTGCACGGCAAGACCGAACGGATGGTTTGGGAGTTCTATGGCTTCGACGAGTCCATCGGGTGCATAGCCCGCGATACGGAGCGAGGGCGCCATGTCCTTGAGTCCCTGGTGGTGCAGGCTGTTCACTTTAAGGATTGGTTCACCCATCACCTCCGCAATACGCGTCCCTTCTTCAATTTTGACTTCATGTACCAAAACTGTGCGCATGTTGCCGGGATAATCGTGGTCGAGCGCGTTGGGAAATTGATCGCGGATATGCGTGTACAGAGTCCCGCCCAAGGCAACGTTCAGCACCTGACATCCGCGGCAGATGCCGAGGAAGGGTTTGCCGTCCGACGCGGCGGCTTGGACCAGATTCAGTTCAACGGAATCCCGCTCCGGTTCCACGTCCGCGATGCGGGGATGCGGTTCGCCGGGAAAATGTTCGAGCGCGATGTCTCCGCCTCCGGAGAGGAGAACGCCATCCAGGCGGGAATAGACCGCATCCCATCCATCCTCTGCAAGCATGGACGGGATCAGGACGGGAACGCCTCCCGCCTGCATGACAGCTTGGATGTAGGATTGCATAAGCGCGACGGTCGGATAACCTTGCAAGTTGGTGGACTGATAAGTTGTAATTCCAATAAGGGGCTTCATGTGCCAATTGTAAATCAAAGAGACCCTAAGGGTTTTGGAAACCCTTAGGGTCTAACTTGTTAGTCGAACTTTTGCTTGAGGCGGGCGGATTTGCCCGTGCGCTCACGCATGAAGTAAAGTTGGGCGCGCCGCACCTTGCTGTGACGCTCGACCACAACCTTGTCAATGCGCGGGGAGCGGAGCAGGAACGTGCGTTCCACGCCGATGCCGTTGGACGCCATGCGCCGCACGGTGATGGACTGGTCGTTGCCGCCTTTGCGCAGTCGGATGATCGTGCCCTTGAACTCCTGGATGCGTTCGCGTTCGCCTTCCTTGATCTTGACGTGCACGCTGACGTTATCGCCGGAGCGCAGGGCGGGAATTTTTTCGTTTGGTTTGGCTTCGAGAGCCTTGATGATGTCTGCCATTGTCTTTCGTCCTTACGTTTTATTGGTATTCGGTTTCAGAGCGGGCGGATTATAGCACGCCTTTTCGGGGTTTACAAGCGGATTCAGGAATATTTTCGTATCGCCAGCACCGCGTTGTGTCCGCCGAAACCGAAGGCATTGCTGATCGCCAGTGTGATGTTCTTCTCGCGCGCTTTGTTTGGGATGTAATCCAGATCGCACTCCGGGTCCGGAGTTTCGTAATGAATGGTTGGGGGAAGGATGCCCTCACGCACCGCCTGCACGCAAAAGACGGCTTCCAGCGCGCCGGTCGCGCCCATCATGTGACCCGTCATGGATTTTGTGGATGATACAGGGATTTCATAAGCCCGTTCGCCGAATGCGGCTTTGATGGCTTTCGTTTCCGATACATCGTTCAAGGGCGTGCCTGTGCCGTGCGCGTTGATGTAGCCGAGTTCGTCCACATTTGCGCCCGCAGAGTCGAGCGCCATGCGCATCGCCGCCGCGCCGCCCTCGCCTCCTTCGTGAGGAGCGGTCACGTGGAACGCGTCCGCGGTCGCGCCGTAGCCCGCCAGTTCCGCCAAAATGTTTGCGCCGCGCGCTTTCGCATGGGATTCGCGTTCGAGCATCAGCACCGCCGCGCCTTCGCCCATCACCAATCCATCGCGGTTCTTGTCGAACGGCTGCGGCGTCATCGAATAATCGTCGTTGCGGCGCGACATCGCGCCCACGCGGTCAAACGCCGCGACGCCAGTCGAGCAGATCGTCATCTCCGTTGCGCCTGTCAGCGCGGCGTCAATCATGCCCCCCTTGATCATCAGGAACGCGGTCCCAATCCCGTCCGAGCCTGAAGCGCAGGCGGAAGCGACCGAAAAACAGGGTCCCTTGATCTGCAGGTCGATCGCGATCATGCCCGCCGCGCCGTTCGGCATCAGCATCGGGATCAGGAACGGGCTGACGCGGCGCGGTCCCTCCGTGTGATTCGTGATGACCGCATCCTGTAATGAGGCAATCCCACCGATCGCCGAGGAAACAAGTACGCCGATCCTGCCGGCATTTTCTTCCGTGACATCGAGTCCCGAATTTGCCAGCGCGTCCTTCGCGGCAGCAACGCCCAACTGCTCAAAGCGATCACGCCGCCGCGCTTCCTTCGCATCCATATATTTGGATGGATCGAATCCCTTCACCTCCGCCGCAAAATGCACGTTCAGCGAAGACGGATCGAACAACGTGATCGGTCCCACACCCGAAATGCCATTGACCGCATTCCTCCAACTCTCATCCACCGTCAACCCCAGCGGATTGACCGTCCCCATTCCCGTAATGACAACTCGTTCCATTCACACCTCACTATCATTCATCGAAAGATTTACATACCCTAAAACCCCGCTGTCATTTCCGCGTCACGCTTTGGGGATGGCATCCCGCTTCGCGCGCAACCCAAGCCTGCCCAGCCTCCCAAACCATCATTCCCGCCGGAAGTTTTTCAACTCCCGCCAGCCATAGGCGACTTCCATCAATTCCCTGCCGCCGATCTCGATGGGCTTCTCCCGAAGATACACGCCGCCCAAATGTTCGTAGAAACTGCGCGTGGGATTCTCCTTCAACACCCACACCAGCATGGAGGACGAGCCGAGTTCCAGCAATCCCTTTGCCGCTTCGATGAACAGCGATCTTCCAATCCCGTGCCCCTGCGAGGACTTTAGCAAATAGATGGCGTACAACTCCCCGTCGAATTCCTCATCCATCTCCTGGGGAAAACCATAACATGAGAATCCCACGATCCGTCCATCCAATTCCGCCACGAACGCGCGATGATATGTGTTTGACGGATCGGACAGGGAACGCGTCCACTGCTCTACCCGCCGCTGAATGGACAGGTTGTCTAAAAACTCATCCGCGACAATGCCGCGATACGTCTCCTGCCACGACATCACGTGTACATGCGCAATTGCATCGGAATCCCTCACATCCGCCGGACGTATGACGATTTCGCTCATTCCCCCGCCTTTGGAATGTACTCGCCTTCCACCCAGAACTGACCATCCGGGCTGACCTCCTTTTTCCAGATCGGCACGATTTCCTTCAGGCGGTCAATGCCGTAGCGCGCCGCCTCGAAGACGCCGGTATCGCGATGCGCAGCGGTGCAGGCGATCAGCACAGTTGGCGTTTTCGGGTACAGTTTGCCGATCCGCTGGACGATGGCAACCCCTTGAACATCCTTCCACTTTGCGCGGATCTCGTCTGCCACCTGCTTCATCTTCGTTTCCGCCATTGGGATGTATGCCTCGTATTCGAGATATTCGGTCTCATGCGCCTCGCCGCGCCTGGTCTCGCCGCGCACCATGCCGGTAAAGATCGCCGCCGCGCCTGTGGACGTGAGGGTGATCCTCTCCAGCAGGTCGTTCAGGTCAATCTCGTCTTCGGTGATGGAGAAAACGGTTGGGTATTCCATATTAGTCTTGCTCGAGCCGCCGTCCTCGACAGCGGATGCTCTGCGCCGAGGATGGCGCAGAAAGCAAACTTCCTCCGCTTACCGGCGGGAACATCCCAATCTCAGCGCCTTCAGGCACAACCGCCTCCTCGAATGCGTACTCGCGGTTGATCGTGATCAACACGCTCCTCATGGACTCTTTGAGATTGGGAAACTCTTCCGCAAGCCTCCCCTTCAACTCTTGGATCGTCATTTCGTCTGGAATATCCAATTCCAGCGACTTCGTCCCCGCGCGCTCGCGCAGGGTGGCAAAGAACAACAATTTGATTCTATTCATTCACCACATCCCCGGACTGCCCGCCATGCTTTTCGACCAGACGAATATTCTGTATCCGCATCGTCTTTTCGGCGGCTTTTGCCATATCGTAGACCGTCAATGCGGCGACGGAGACCGCGGTCAATGCCTCCATTTCGACGCCTGTTTTGCCGGTCACTTTTACCGTTGCGGTGATGACCACGCCGGGAAGCGAGTCATCGAGAGTGAGGTCCACGTCCACTTTGGTGAGGGGCAAAGGATGACATAACGGGATCAGGTCCGAGGTCCGTTTGGAGGCGGTGATGCCCGCGATCTGCGCGACGGTCAACACGTCGCCCTTCTTGATCTGTCCCGCGCGGATCAATTCCAGCGTCTCCTTCTTCATGTGGATTTCGCCGCGCGCCACCGCAACCCGTTCGGTATCAGGTTTGTGACCGACGTCCACCATGCGGGCGGTTCCATGTTCATCGAGATGAGTCAGTTTATTGGGCATGGGAGGATTATATCTGAGACCTGGCAGGTTTTCAAAACCTGTCAGGTCTACTATAATCTCAACCTATGGATAACCTTCTCGGACGCCAGTTGAATTACCGGGTGCAAACCCCAGTCTACGAGGGACCGCTCGATCTTCTGCTCAACCTGATCGAACGCGCCGAACTGGACATTACGTCGGTGTCGCTGGCGATGGTGACGGATCAATATCTCGCATACATCAACAGCCTCGAGCAGATCAACGCCGACGAGATCTCCGCATTCCTCGTCATCGCGGCAAAGTTGCTGCAGATCAAATCGGAGGCATTGCTTCCGCGTCCGCCGGCGCGCGAACCCGGCGAGGAGGATGCGGGGCAGTCGCTCGTTGACCAGTTGAAGTTATACAAACGTTATAAGGAGATCGGCGCCTGGCTTCAGGCGCGCGAGGATGCAAACCTGCGGACCTACCTGCGCCTCGCCCCGCCGCCGAAGATCGAGCCGAAACTCGATATGTCGAACCTCACGCTGGAGCAACTCGTCGCTGCGGCTTCAGAGGCGTTTGCGCGTGAAAAAGCGAAAACGCCGCTTGGCGAGGTGATCGCTCCGCCGCGCGTGACAATCCGCGAGAAGATCGAGTTGATCGCAAAAACCATGAGGGAGATGGAGCGTTCCACCTTCCGCGCCCTGCTCGATCGAGACGCCTCGCGGTTGGAGATCGTGGTCACATTTCTGGCATTGCTCGAACTGGTGAAACGTTACCGCCTCCACGCGCACCAGGAGGGTTTGTTCAGCGACATCGAGATCGAACGGATGGAGGAATGGGGGGAAGATGAGGAGATGGAATTGGAGTTCGAGTAAAGAGAGACCGGAGATTGGAGATTGGAGATTGTCAACGATCAGGCTGAGTCGGGTCTGATCGTTTTTGTTCGAGGAATTGATTTGCGATCCACAACGAAATCAACGCGCCGAGGTTATCGAAGATCGCCACATCCCATACCGAAGCATTCCGCCCGGGCACGAAGGATTGGTGGAATTCATCCGTGACCGCGTAAAGAACGGCGAGAAGCCAAGCCAGCCAGCGTTTGCCGCTTCGGTAACTCAGAGCGTGCCAATAGGAAATTGCGAGCAATCCATAACCGAGCATATGACCGCCCTTTTTGACGATCCTGTCCGCCCAATCGAAATCGAGCATTTCATCCGATGGGATGGAGGAAAATACATAAATCACCAGCATGATCAACAAGGCGGGAAACCAGCGGGGTACAATTCGGGTCAGGTTGAACATGACTGAAATTAAACCACAGATGGATACTGTCAGAGCGAATGAAATCCTGTTGAAGGACGATGGGCAGTGGCTGTACTTTACAGACCCGCATCGTTTGATCGTCGCACACAGCCTTCAAGAGGTCATTCCCGCATTGCACGAGATTGAAGAGTTGATCGAATCCAATCAATGGCACGCGGCGGGATTTATTAGTTATGAAGCCGCGCCTGCGTTCGATAAAGCGTTT
>CAYQOF010000157.1:6098-7609 GCA_964419035.1 uncultured Anaerolinea sp.
TTGACCGCGACACCTACAACTCTGCCATCGAGGAAATCCGAAATCACATCGCGCACGGACGGACGTACCAGGTCAATTACACGATGCGACTGCGAACGGATTTCACAGCCGACGCGTGGAATTTCTTCCTCCATCTCGCGCAGACTCAGAACAACCACGCGGCTTACATTGACACAGGGCGTTTCGTGATGGCGTCGGCATCGCCCGAGTTATTCTTTCAACTCGACGGCGAGACCATCACCTGCCGCCCGATGAAAGGGACAACGCGTCGGGGGCGGAGGACGCTCGAGGATCGGGAGCAGGCTCGATGGTTGAAAGAATCGGAGAAGAACCGCGCCGAAAACGTCATGATCGTGGACATGATCCGCAACGACCTCGGCCGCATCGCACGGATCGGCAGTGTGTGCGTCCCCGAATTGTTCACGGTCGAAAGATATCCCACGCTCTGGCAAATGACCTCCACCGTGCAGGCAAAAACGGACGCGTCGTTGACGAGGATTTTCACCGCGCTCTTTCCGTGCGCCTCCATCACCGGCGCGCCGAAGGTCAGCACGATGAGGATCATCTCGGAACTGGAAACCACGCCGCGCAGGATTTATACGGGAAGCATCGGTTACATCGCGCCGAATCGCAAAGCGAAATTCAACGTCGCCATACGCACCGCCTTGATTGACCGCGTGAGTCAGACCGCAGAATACGGCGTCGGCGGCGGCATCGTCTGGGATTCGACCAGCGCGGATGAATATGCCGAGGCATTGCTCAAAGCACGCGTGCTGACGGAGGAGCCTCCACAATTCTCCCTGCTCGAAACCATGTTGTGGACCCCCGAAGAAGGATTCTTCCTGCGCGAGAAACATATCGCGCGCCTGTTGGATTCGGCGGAGTATTTTGATTTTCCTGTTTCAAAAGATCAACGGTGGTCGAGTAAGCGGCGGGGTTTCGATACCGGCTTCGTCCACTCGACCTCCGCCGCTGTATCGAGACCATCGCTCCCAAAAGAAATTCTGGAGTCATATTTAGATGACATTTCATCCCGCTTCACCTCCCCGCAGCGCGTGCGCCTGCTTCTTCACAAAAACGGAGAACTTGCCTTTGAGGCAAAACCGTTTCAGCCGTCGGATGGCCACCCATTCTTGAAAGCTGCTCTTGCAAAAGAGCCCATCAACTCAAAAGACATTTTCCTCTTTCACAAAACCACCCATCGCGGGGTTTACGAATCCGCATTACGCTCTGCGGGGTCTGAGACCCCGCAGAAGCAGGGTGATATTGACGATGTTCTCCTCCACAACGAAAGCGGCGAACTGACTGAGTTCACCATCGGCAACCTTGTCGTCGAAATGGATGGAAGACTCTTTACCCCTCCCATTTCCTGCGGCTTACTCCCCGGCGTCTTCCGCGCGCACTTGCTGGAGACGGGTGAGGTGGAGGAGAGGGCGATCCGGGTGGATGAATTGAAGGATTGTTCGCAGATTTTTCTGGTCAATTCAGTGAGGAAGTGGCAAAGCGTTGAA
>CAYQOF010000158.1:0-7604 GCA_964419035.1 uncultured Anaerolinea sp.
AGTGCGATGACCAGTATCCCCGCAAAGATAACGCTCGCGCCGAGTACGCGCAAGCCGCCCATCTTCTCACCCAGAAACTGCCAGCCGAGGAACGCCCCGATGACCACGCTCACCTCGCGGATGGCGCCCGAATAACTGACCGGCGCGATGGAGTAGGCGAACAGCGCGAGCAGATACGCCACCACGCCAAGGATCGCGGCGGAGATCAACGGGAAGCGCGGTCCGTTCCATGCCTCCACAAAACGTTTCCACCCGAAGCGGCGAATGTTGTATGTGGTCGTCAGCGCGGGCACCATCATGAACATGGTCAAGCCATATTGCAGGGCGGGTCCGTTCTTGACGGCGGTCCCATCAATCAGCGTGTACAGGGAAATGATCAACGCGACCGCCAGCGCAGTGACGATCCCTTTCAGATGCAGCCGGCTCGCGCGGCTCTGGATGAGGCTGGTCGCGCCGATGACGATCATCCCGCAGACGATCATGAGGATGCCGATCATACCGCCGGTCGTCAATGTTTCGCGCAGGAACAGTACAGACCACACCATGAGGAAGGCGGGCGCGGTGCCGCGCGCGATCGGGTAGACGAGGGAAAAGTCGTTGTCAGTATAAGCGTCGGATAAAAGAATGAAATAGATCGCTTCGAGCGCCATGCTGACGACGGCGAACAGCCACATGGAACGCGGCGGCAAGCCGAGGAACAACAACAGGATGAGGGCAAAGACCCCGCTGATGATCACCTGCCAGCCCATGGCGATGTATTTTTCCTGCGATCGTTTCAGGAGCAGGTTCCAGAGCGCGTGCAGGGAGGCGGAAAGAAAAAGCAGGAGAAGAGCAGGCGCGGGCATGATGGGTGTGAATTTACCATAGAATCATTTTTGCAGTTGTAATTAATCTGATAGTTTCGGGTATTGTATTTGTGTCGCGGCGAGTTTATACTTCCCGCATATTCCAATTAAGGAGATTTAATCATGAAAGCATTTCGACCTTTGTACTTTTTCACCGCATTGCTGGTCATTACAGGGCTGGCGTGTTCTGCCCTGGGCGGCGGCGAAGCGCCCTCTCAACCCGCGCCGGCGCAGCCGACACAGCCGGCACAGCCGGTGACGAACCAGGGCGGGGCTGTCAGCAGCGTGGATGAGGTGAAAACTGCAACCATCCAGATCGAAGCGCAGGGCACGTTCGTAGATCCTGAATTTGGATTGCTGGTCAATGCCGCCGGGCGGGGTACAGGCTTCATAATCGATTCATCCGGAATTGCTGTCACCAATAATCATGTCGTGGCGGGCGCGGCGCTCCTGAAGGTATGGATCGGCGGCGAATCCACGCCGCGTAATGCGCGTATCCTTGGTCTTTCAGAATGCTCGGATCTTGCCGTGATTGACATCGAGGGGGATGGTTATCCCTTCCTGGAGTGGTACGATGGCACGGTCAAAACGGGGCTGGAAGTATACGCCGCAGGTTTCCCGCTCGGGGAGCCGGAATTCAATCTCACCAAAGGGATCATCTCAAAGGAAGATGCCAATGGCGAGACCAATTGGGCTTCAGTGAAAAGTGTGCTTGGTCATGATGCCACCATCAACCCCGGCAACTCGGGCGGACCGCTGGTCAACAGCAGCGGCGAGGTGGTCGGTGTGAATTACAGCACACGCCAGGCTGCCAACCAGTATTTTGCGATTGGCGGCGATATTGCCCGCCCGATCATTGATGAACTAAGAACCGGCACGGATGTGGATTCGATCGGCGTGAACGGCACAGCCGTCATCTCGGAGGACGGCTCACTAAGCGGGATTTGGGCGTCTTCCGTCAAATCGGGTTCACCAGCGGACAAGGCCGGGATCCGCCCCGGCGACATCATCTACCAGTTGGAGGGGCTTGTGCTCGCGACCGACGGCACCATGAAGGATTATTGCGATGTGATCCGCAGTCACAGTCCTTCCGATACATTGTCCATGTCTGTTATCCGATACGCCACAGGTGAACTGCTCGAAGGACAATTGAACGGACGGGAACTGACGGTGACCGGCACGTTCGACACCAGCAGCGGTTCTTCGGGCTCCAGCGGCGCCTCCGGCGAAGCCCCCGCCTTCTTTACCGAGGAGTTCGATGGCGACCTGGGCAACTGGTCGTACTGGGTCAACTACGGCGATGAAAACGGCGTAAGTTTGAGCGCTGACCGATCCAAACTGAATGTGCTTCTCAATTCCCTCGACACCAGCGTGTATATTTTCTACGACCCGTACATCTACTCTGATGTGGTTTTGGAAATGCAGGCGGAGAACACCGGCAGAAACAACAACAATGTCAGCCTGGTCTGCCGGTACGATGAAAACCGCGAAACATGGTACGAGTTCAGCATAGCCAACAACGGTCTCTACTGGATCTACGCATTTGACGGCGGTTATCAGGAACTGTTCAGCGGCGGGTCGAAAATGATCAAACAGGGGAAGGATACCAACGTCTATACGGTCGGTTGCATCGGAAATACGCTATCCCTCTATATCAATGGTCAGGAAGAGCGAACCATTCAGGACAAAGCCTATGGATTCAAGGAAGGGCAGGTCGGCTTCAATGTGACCTCCTTCAACGTCCTGCCCATCGAAATTGACGTCGAATATTTCACAATTGCCGAGCCGTAGATCATAAACGACATCAAGAGACCTCCGGGATTTTGAAAACCCGGAGGTCTTCGCATTAATACACCGGTATTCTCGCTCCGTTCACCTTCCCCGCTTCATCCGAAAATAGATACGTCATCGCGGCGACGATCTCGGCGGGAGTCGTCCCTTTGCCCTCGTTCTTGACGTCTATCGAGTGGACCTGGATGATGTTTGCCGTCACGCCGAACTCCTTGAGTTCAGCTGCCATGGTCAGCATCAGGGATTCCTGGGCGGCTTTTGCGGCGGTGTAGACGCCTCGTTTCGGAGGCGGGTTCCATACCGTGGACGGAGAGACCGTGATTACGCGTCCCCATCCGCTGGCGGCGAGTTTCGGCGCGAAGGATTGGAACAGATGGAACGTCGTCCACACGTGCTGACCGAGCATGGACTCCAGGTCGTCCGCGGGGGTTTCGGCGAGAGTCTTGCCGCCGGTCCAGCCGCCGACGAGATGGATGAGGGCGTGGACCGCGCCGAATTTAACGGAAACCGCCTCGGCTGTGGCATGAACCGCCTCGCCATCGCGCAGGTCAACGACCGCGGTGAAGAGGCGTTCCTCGGGCAGATTCAAATCGCGTACCAAAGCATCCAATTTGGCTTGATCGTTATCAAGCAACACAAGCGAATGTCCCTGCGCGGCGAACGTCTGCGCGGTCAATTTGCCGAGCGCGCCCGTCGCGCCTGTGATGACAACGACTTTACCCTGAGCGGCAGACGATGGGTTATTCATTCAGCGCGCCGATCTGCTCTTCGCTCATGCCCACCAAAATGGGACGGTCATACTGCTCGGGCAGATGCTCCCTGCCCTGGAAGTCAATCAGATGACCGGACTTTACCGCCTTGGTTTCGAGATAGAAACGATTGTATTCGTTGGGCTGCATGATGTGCGGGATGCGCCCGTTGACCTGGATGCCGTACTGCGTGAGATCGTTGATCTTCCTCGGGTTGTTCGTCATCAACTGGATGGACTCGATCTTGAGCGACATCAGCATGTGCGCGGCGACGGCGTAATCGCGTTCGTCGTCGCGGAAGCCGAGCGCGAGGTTCGCCTCGACCGTATCCAGTCCCTGGTCCTGCAAACTATACGCGCGGATCTTGTTGATCAGACCGATGCCGCGTCCCTCCTGACGCAGATACAGCACCATGCCTTTTTCCATACTTCCGATGGAAATGAGCGCGGCTTCCAACTGGTCGCGGCAATCGCAGCGCAGCGAGCCGAGCGCGTCGCCCGTCAGACACTCCGAATGCAGGCGCACCGGCACATCCGACGCGCCGATCACGTCGCCTTTGGTGATGGCGACGTGTTCCTTGCCATCGCGGTTATTTTCGAATGCAATGATATGGAAATCGCCGAAACGCGTCGGCAATTCAGCCATCGCCACGATGCGGACGCAAATCCTATCCCTGCCCAAACCTTCACATTCATGATCCCCTTCGTTTGCCAAAAGCACTTCGAATTTTTCGTGCATTGTCGTATTCATGTTGACCTCACTACCTCATAATGTAATAACACGCCGTCGTCATCCCATTTCTCCGCGCGGGTCAATTTCAGGGGGATGGCTTCGCCTCCGCTTCGCGGCAACCCGGAGCCTGCCGCCATTGTCGGAGCCGACTCTCCCCCGAAGATCATCGGCGCGACGTAAGCTGAGATTTCATCCACCAGACCGAGCCGCAGCAATTCAAAATTGAGCGTCGCGCCGCCTTCGACCATCAGGCGATGGATACCCAATTCCTGAAGAGTTTGCATCATTTGAGCCAAATCCACGCGCTCGCCTGCATGGACAAATACTTCGATGTTCCGGGCGCGCAGGGCGGCGAGTTTGTCTTTAGATGTCCGATGCGTGGTGAATATTACGATGCGCGCCGGACCCGCATTCAGGAACTCTGATTCTGCTTTAAGGTTCGCCTCCGTCACCACGCCCACTTTGACGGGATTTGGCGAAAGCCCGCGCGCGATTCTTTCGGCGCGCAAAGCCTCGGATTTGACGGTCAGTTTTGGGTCTTCGTCAAGAAGCGTCCGCCCTCCCACCATCACCGCATCGGATTCGGCGCGCAGTCTGTCCACGCGTTCCTTATCGCGCCGTGAGGAGATCGCCGCGCCCTTTCTTTGGAAAGTGTCTATCTTGCCGTCGGCGGTCATTGCCACGTTGATGAATGTAAATGGACGGTTCATGGTCTCTTAATTGTACGATCATTCCACCCAAAACGGATTGATTTTTGACTCAAAAGTCTCTTTTGAAAAATTGCGTTCGGACGTATACTATTCCCTTTGAACGTCACTGCGACCTTCGGGAAGCAGTCTCCTCGCCAAGCCGGGGGATTGCTTCCCGCAGGCCGCAATGACATAACGAGACCCGTTGGAGTTGACATGCGCCGTTTTCTCCTGACCTCGATCGCGCTCTTGAGCCTGGTTTTTATTTATGGGTTTATTCCGCAAAACCAGACTGCCGGAGCGACCGTGTCCATCCTTGACCGTGATGGTCGAAGCGTCACGCAAATCACGGATGGGGATAATATTCAACTTCAGGTCAGCCTCCCTCAGCCGGTGACCCGCGATGAAACGATTAACTTCCTGTTCGATGATACGACCGTTGCTTCGTGTCTCATACCGAATGGAAACGCAACCTGCAAAACGGATCCATTCCCGGCGCTGGGCTGGCATTGGGATATTCACGGCAGCCCGCAAAACACAGCCATCTTGCAGGCGGGCAATGACGCCGGTGAAGTTCTCGCGCAGTCGGCTCCGATCACGATCAAACCAAGACCTGTTGTCATGGTGCATGGGTTCATCTCCAACCCGGAAACGTGGAATCCCTATCTCGGTCCGGATGGCTTCCTTGCCTCCCTCGATTTGCCGGGCTTTGCCGTCGGCGATGGGCAGGTCCCCGGCGTCCTGAATACCGGCGATCTCCTGAATCCCACCGGGCGCACGAACACCATCGGGCAGAACGCGGAGATCCTCGGTCAATACATCGCGGGCGTGAAAGAAAAAACGGGCGCGAAGATGGTGGACCTCGTCGTGCACAGCATGGGCGGCATGATCTCACGTTATTACATTGACCGCGTCATGCAGGAGCGCGACGTCGCGCAACTCATCATGCTCGGCTCGCCGATGGGCGGTTCTGATTGTTCCGTGCTGCCTGCCGCCCTCGGCTTCTACCTGCCGGCTTCCATCGAGATCCGTCAGAGTTACATGACCGGCGTTTTCAATCAGCAGATCACGCGCCGGCGAGGGATCGAGTTCTACGACCTCGGCGGGACCGCGATCAGTGAATCCTTCAAATCGCCGTGCACCGACGTGCCGAATGATACGGTTGTTTCGTTCGCGAGCATCAACGCCATCCCATTACAATCCTCTCAACTGAATGTGATCCACAGCGATCTGACCTTATCGCGGGACGCATTTGATTCCTTTGTCAAACCTCTGCTCCAAAAACCCGCCGGGGCATTTCTTTCCCCGCCCGACCCCTTCGATCAAACTCAGGGCAAGCCTGCCCCCGTTAAACCGACCGCATCCCAACTGCAATTTACGCGCGTCTACACCGGTCATGTGGAGGCGGGCGGCTCGACCGATCTGACCATCAACATAGACCAGGACGTGAGCGTCGCTTCGTTCGCGCTCTTCGACCCGTCGCGTTCCGTGACCACGGTCGTGCGCGGCGCGAACGGCAACGTCATCGAACTCAGCCCGCAAGCCAATGGCTTCATACGGATTGACGATCCATCGTCGCTGTTCTATCTCGGTTATGGATTCCAGAATCCACGCCCGGGTCCGTGGAACATCACTGTGCAAGCCACAGAGACCACGCCCGCGGACGGCGCGGACTTTGCCATCTCCGTGTATTTCGTCGGCGGCGCGAAACTCGAAGCGGCCTCCGGCACACTCGTGCCCCAGATCAACGACACGGTGGAGTTCGTTGCTAATCTATCGTTGAACGGACAGTCATTGGAAATTACCGAAGCGCGCGCTGAGATCAAGGGTGCGGATGGAAACGTGGAAACGCTCGATTTTCCTCCCGGTCGGAACGTCTCCGTCACGTGGACGCCGCGTCAACCCGGCGTGTATGCAGTTGACGTTATCGTAACCGGCATCGCGCCCGATGGCTCGACCCTCGAACGGACGGACTTTCTCGCCATCGAGGTCCAGCCCAACCCGGGATTGGCGCGGATCGCATTCAATCTCATTGCCGTGATCGGGGTCGTCCTTCTCCTTGTGTTCCTGATCCTGTTTGCCCTCTTTCGCGGCGCGAGGAAATTGATCCGCCGCGTGATGAGTTAGAAAGTCCGGTGGTTGAATAGGGCGGGCGCTGTTCCCGCCTGTATCGAAACCACCGGACTTTCACCGAATTACAATCTGCTTTGCTTTATCGAAAATAAAATCAACGAGGTAATGGTTCACTTCCTCCGCCGCGTCGTGTTGCAGCCAGTGCGTCGCGTCGGGGAAGAGCATCAAATTCCCCTCCTCCACATAATCCATGCTCGGACGCGCCATGCGGTGACTCAAGGCAAAATCCTTCATGCCCCACATCATCAACGTCGGGACTTTCACGCGCGGATTGTCCGGCATCTGTGTTCCATAACGCGCAGCGGCGCGATACCAGTTGATCATGGCGGTCATCGCGCCAGGCTGTGACCAGGCTTCCTTGTATTTCAGAATATCCTCGTTCGTGAATGTGTGGATCTTGCCGCTCCCGCGCAGGGCACGTTCCGCCCCGCGCAAGTCGTCCGCTCGCATGCCCGCTTCAGGGAGCCACGGCAATTGGAAGAAAAAGATGTACCACGAACGGCGGATCTGCTCCGGGTCGCGCAAAAGGAATCTCCTCATCACTGCCGGGTGAGGAACGTTCATGATCCCCAGCCGGTGCAGGCGCTCCGGGTGTTTGATCGCCAGTGTCCACGCGACCGCCGCGCCCCAATCGTGTCCCACGAGGTTGACCTTTTCGTAATCCA
>CAYQOF010000159.1:0-7593 GCA_964419035.1 uncultured Anaerolinea sp.
TCCGGTCCCATGCCCCAGGCGTAACCCGAATAACGCGCCGGGTCATACCCGCCGTTTTGCAGGACAATCGGATGCACCATGCCGCAGCCGAGGATCTCGAGCCAGCCGGATTGTTTGCAGACCACGCATCCCTTCCCGCCGCAGACGAAACATTCCACGTCCATTTCGGCGGAGGGTTCAGTGAACGGAAAGTACGAAGCGCGAAAACGCGTGCGCGCGTTCCGCCCGAACATGCGATGAGCGAAATCAATCAACGTTCCTTTGAGATCCGCGAAAGTGATGTTCCCGCCCACCACCAGTCCCTCCACCTGGTTGAACTGCATCTCGGAGCGCGCCGTGACCTGTTCATAACGGAAACACATGCCGGGCAGGGCGATGCGAATCGGCGGCGGATTCTGCGGATCCAATTTCGCGAATTCACGCATTGCGTGGATCTGTCCCGGCGAGGTGTGGGTGCGAAGGATGATGGGATTATCCTCCCTGCCCACCGCCTGCACATAATATGAATCCTGCATTTCGCGCGCGGGGTGATGTGGAGGGAAGTTGAGCAATTGGAAATTCATTTCGTCGGTCTCGACTTCACGAGAGGTGTACACCTGGAAGCCCATCTCCGCAAGGATGGACATCACACGCCGCAGTTGCTGGGTGGATGGATGCAGCCTCCCCACCTGAATGCCGCGACCGGGCAGCGTCACATCCAGCTCATCCTCCTCGAGGGATTTTGCCAGCAGCGCGGCTTTGACCGCCTCGGCGCGTTCCGCCAACGCGGATTCCAATGCCGACTTCACCCGGTTCGCCGCCGCCCCGGCGGCTGGCCGCTCCTCCTTCGAGAGTTTCCCCAGCCCGGAAAAGACGGTCATCAACGCCGAACTGCGCCCGAGGTGAGCGACGCGCCAGGCTTCCAGCGTGTTCGAATCGTTGACGGATCCCAGCGATTCCATTGCGGTTTTTTCGATCTCGTTCAATTGATCCAGCATTCGTACCTCCAAATCTATTCCTGTCATTGCGAGGAAGGCTTAAGCCTGACGAAGCAATCTCCTATCCATTGAGGCGGATTGCTTTAGGCGGAAGAGCGCCGCCCTCGCAATGACATAATAACAACAAAAAACTCCCGTCCACCAAATGGGACGGGAGGTGCGTTAGCATCCCGCGGTACCACCCAAATTAATCACTTTCGTGACTCGCTTTGCGCTGACGGACATCAGCCTCTCGTGTAACGTCGAGACTACGGTTCGCACTACGCAACGCGGCGCTTGACGCGTCTTCACACGAACAGCTCGGGAGGGAACTTCGGCTGGGTTCGGTCGAATGCAGGTTTCAGCGCTGCTCCCGCATCTCTCTGGCGGCTTCCGCCAGCCTACTTTCCTCTGTCATTGCTTTTTTATGTTTTGGAATCAGCCAGTCTGCTGGCGCTTTCGGGAGCAAGCTCCCTGAATCCAAATGGGGTCGCCTGTTGTGCTTATTATCTGCGAAAACGGGACGATGTCAAGGCTTGGATTCTGTTTGGGCTGGAACAACAGGCTGTGACGTGAAAATGAAGCGGCGCAATCCGATTTTAACGGCATACCCCGCGCTCTCACGCGGGGCAGCCAAAGACCAACTCAGAGGGAGGAGAGAGTTTATTTTCCAAATGGGCTTTTTATTTGCCCATTTAGTTTACAGAGGACGATAATCCGGGTTCGTTCCACACCAGGCGCAGACAGGTTTGTTGATGCCGTTGCATTCGATGGCGTTCGAGCAGCGACGGGCGACGATGCGCGGCGGCTGGTCGGGCAGATATTCGGATGGAAGCACACCTTCGGTCTCGAGCGCGATCTCGTGTTTCACGTGCTCACAATAAATGACCTTGCTCACGTACCACTTTCGTTGAGCCATGCGACACCTCCAGTGTACGACGGCATTGTAGGACAGATCAAAAACGCCTGCCAGTGACAGGCGTCACAAGTTGGGATGACAAACCGCCTGTAGCGGATAAGGCTTACCCGAATTAGCCGCTATTTACGAACGAGACGATAAATCCCGCCGCCATCTGCCACGATATAGACTTCGCCCGATTCATCCTGTCCAAAAGAAGTGATATTCACGTCCGTATCGAACAACAACCGAGCCTGCCAGCCGTTCCCGGAATTGATCAACCCCCAGACGAATCCCGTGCAATAATCCCCATAAAGGTAGATTCCGTTCCACTCGGACATCGAGCCGCGATAGACATATCCGCCCGTGACGGAACAGCCGCCCTCCCCATGGCTATATTCAGCAACCGGATCAATCAAGCCGGCCGGGGCAGTGCCTTTGTATGGATGCGCGCCCTCGCGATAGTTCCAGCCGAAGTTCGCGCCGCCGGGCGAGCCTGCCGGGAGGAAGTTGATCTCCTCCCACACATTCTGCCCCACATCGGCAATATAAAAATCACCCGTGGTTTTATCGAACGAGATGCGCCAGGGATTGCGCAAACCATAAGCCCAAACCTCGTTGCCAAAGGGATTACCGTCTGGGATCGCATAAGGCTCCGCTAAATCCACATCCAGGCGCAGGATCGCGCCGAGCAGGGTGTTCGTGTTCTGCGCGTTGCCGAACGGATCACCCTGGGAACCGCCGTCGCCAAGACCCGCGTAGAGATAGCCATCGGGACCAAACGCAAGCGGACCGCCGTTGTGATTTCCGAACGGCTGATCCACGCCCAGCAACCTCACCTCGCTGGAGGGATCGGAGAAATTTGGGTCGCTGGACACTTGAAAGCGGGAGATGACCGTATCCCCGTTGCGATCGGTGTAATTGACGAAGAAATATCCGCTCTGCGCGTAGCGAGGATGAAACGCCAGACCCAGCAGTCCCTGCTCGTTGGCGCTGCTCCCGACCCGGCCGGTAATATCGAGGAAGGAGGCTTGAAGCAATGATCCGTTTTGAATGATGCGGATGCGTCCCACCTTCTCGAGAACGAATAATCTTCCCGAACCGTCGGCTTGCAGGTCAACGGGACGCTGAAGTCCGGTCACGACCAGTTGCCAGCGGTACGCGCCCGGATCAGGGAATGTGGTTGCGTCGGGGGGTGTATCCGTCGCGGGAAGTTCTGTCGGTGTGGGACTATCAGGGATCGTTGTCGGCGGCACAGAGGTCGGCGTAATGGTAACAGGCGTCGGCGTGGGAGGAAGCGGCGTGCTTAATCCATTGCAGGCGAGGAGAGGGATCAACATCAATAAAATCAAAAACCTCTTCATCACTTGTCACCGTTCACATCGGTCGCTTCTGCGTCCACCACTTCTCCGGGATCGTCGTCGAGGTTGCTCGAAAGGTTTTGCATGTGTTCCTTCACCACGTTCGGCGGGCAGAGTTCGACGAAGAGACTCGTGCCGATCCAAAGGATGGCAGCATCATCGAGCACGCCGATCACAGGGAGGACAACGCCCGGGACCAGGTCCACGGGCCAGAAGAGGTAAGCCACCGAAGCCAGCGGCAACAGTTTCAGGAAGAAGTTCACGCGGCTGTCGCCCATGAGGCGCGTGATGAGTTTGAGACGCATTACGAAATCGCGCAGCACGCCGCCCTGCGGAACCATCAATTGTCTGGATTTTTTGTCAGCCATGCCAGTCTCCTGTGAAAGGGTCTTGCGGAATATGACGTATGTCCTGCGCAGGACATTATAAAACACATGTACGGTTTTCGATTTATGGTTGCATCATTACTTACGAAAAACTAATTTTGGAGTAGCAAAATGGAAATGGTCATTGACTTCCCGGGGGGAGCGCGCGTGGATGCGCATTTTCGCGGTCACGATCTTGCCACAGATCAGCCCCCGAACGGCGGAGGCGAGGATTCCGCGCCCATGCCGTTCGAATTGTTCCTTGCATCCATTGGGACGTGCGCGGGCATCTACATCCTGGGCTTTTGCCGTCAGCGCGGCTTGCCGACCGAGGGGATTCGCATCATCCAGCGCAATCATGCGGACCGCGCCACCGGCTTGATGGAAAAGATTGATCTCGAGATCCAGGTGCCGCCGTCATTCCCGAAGCAATATCACAGCGCGTTGATCCGTTCGGCTGAGTTGTGCAAGGTGAAGAAAACATTGGAACATCCACCGCAATTCGAGATCGTGACGAAGGAAATATCCCTCACCCCTGCCCCTCTCCCATAATCGGAGAGGGGTAAAATTTGTACATGCCCTATTTGATTGACGGACATAACCTGATTCCCAAACTGGGATTGCGCCTCGATTCCGTGGACGACGAGATGGAACTGGTCGGCATCCTTCAGGAGTATTGCAGGCTGGAACGCCGGCAGGTGGAGGTCTATTTCGACGGCGCGCCAGCGCTTCACGCCGGGATCCGGAAATTTGGCTCCGTTACCGCGCATTTTGTGCGGCTGGGAACGACCGCCGATCACGCCAT
The DNA here is from genome assembly GCA_964419035.1 of uncultured Anaerolinea sp. GTDB lineage: Bacteria > Chloroflexota > Anaerolineae > Anaerolineales > Villigracilaceae > Defluviilinea. Next base: position 4,386 of record CAYQOF010000159.1, read on the forward strand.
CCGGGAGCGGATCAAACGGCTGGGCAAAGCGGCAAAAAACTGGACCGTCGTTTCTTCGGACAGGCAGGTACAAGCGGACGCACGCGCCGCGCAGGCTGAAGTCATTTCATCGGAGACATTTTCCGGTCTGCTGAAACAGGCGCGCACCTCCACTCCCAAGCCGGGGGAGGATCGCAAACTCTCCGAACCTGAAGTGGATGAATGGTTGAGAATATTCAGGGAGCGAAAGCAGAAATAGGAAATGTGGGGGAATGAATTTAGACTAATAATATCAAATTTCTAATCATTTTTTAATGTTGTCGCCTTTATTCAGGAGTATATTGTATTCAGCGACACCTGCCCTCCCCTTTATTGGTAAAAGGTGTCTTGCCGCCGTCATCATTTGCATGTCCCCCCCATGCTGATCGAAGACGGCGGTTTTTTTGTTTAATCCGGCTGGGATATTAACCGTTCATTACCGGCTTTTAACCGATTCGCAACCTCCGTTGAAGGTTTGTGTAACAAATCTCCCATACACTGAAAGCATCGAATCGACCCTGCCATTTTGGAAGGAGGTGCTTTCAAAAAATACGCGCCGCTATGACCCTCATCAACCGATCAAAACACAAACTGTTCAAGGAGATTAGAAATGAAAAAGAAACTCTCGATCCTGCTGCTCGTCCTGGCAATTTCATTGGTGTCCGTGACCCCGGCATTGGCGGGCCGCGGCAACGAACCGTTGGGCGTCATTTACGTCACCAGCCAGGGACTCTACTATGAAACGTTTGCAACCGCCGACCCGCTTCCCATGAAGGGACGTTTTCAGAAGATTGAAGTCGTGAACGGTCAGCCGCAAACGGAATTTGGTCCCGGCAACCCCGGCTACCTCGGCGGCCGCTGGTGGGTGGACCTGAACGACAACAATGTGATGGACGAAGGCGATCACTTCTTCCTCTGCCCGCTTCTAGGACCGGGAAGAACCTCGCCGTAAGCAACACTTCCGCCTTCCTCCCCCAAATCGCCTTCGTGAGGTTTGGGGGATCGTTCGTTTTTAAAGACTATAATAGGCACATGAAAACCGTATATACGCTTGTGGAATCGCCGGATCATTTTTTTCCCGACCACCCCGAACGACCCGCGCGGCTGGATGTTCTCAAACCGAGGTTGAATTCATTCGATGCGGAATTGATCGAGGCAAAACCCGCCTCACGCGAAGAGATCGCGCGGGTTCATCATCCCCGATTGGTTGCCACAATCGAAAGGATTTGCCGCGAGGAAGCGCCGGGCATCATAGATTACGCGCCAACGTACGTGACACCATCGTCGTTCGATGACGCGTTGCTCGCGGCGGGAGGCGTCATTGCCTGTGCGCGCGCCGTGATGCATGGAGAGGCGCGTAATGCGTTCGCCATCGTCCGCCCGCCGGGGCATCACGCGGAACCGGACCGCGCAATGGGATTCTGCATCTTCAACAACGTTGCCGTCGCGGCGCGCGACGCGCTCGCAAACGGACTGGAGCGCGTGCTGGTCATTGATTACGACGCGCATCATGGAAACGGTACACAAGCCGCGTTCATGAACGATGAACGCGCCGCCTTCCTGTCCGTGCATCAGTGGGGCATTTATCCCGGCACCGGCTGGATCACCGACGCGCCCGAGGCGCGGAAACGGATCGTCAACGTCCCATTGCCAGCCTACGCGGGGGATGATGTTTACAAACAGGCGGCGGACCGGATCTTCAAACCATTCGTCGAATCGTTCAAGCCACAGATGCTCTTCATCTCGGTCGGGTTCGATGCGCATTGGAGCGACCCCATCACGATGCTGGGTCTGTCCACGGCGGGATATTTGACGCTGGCGGATAAGGTGATCGCGCTGGCGGGGGAACACTGCAACGGGAAGATCGTCTTCGTCCTCGAAGGCGGCTATGACCCGGTCAATGTGGCGAATGGGGCAGAGGCGGTCTTTGCCGCCGCGACAGGTTCGGGGGAGTCCGATGCGGGCGATCCGAATCCGCACCCGGAACCGGACTGCGAATCCCGCATTGCAGAAGTTTGCAAATGGCACGGGTTTGATTGAACGTTCGTCAATCGGTACGATAACAGATCTGAAATTTTATTTCCACCCCGTTTGATTTATCATAAGGCAATCAAACACAGGAGCGATCATGGCGCGCAAAAGAACCCTCGGTTACGTTCAACTCGAATGGACCTGCCCGAACTGCGGCACACGCAACAAGGGCGGCATAAAGACATGCGAAAACTGCGGCGCGCCTCAACCTGAGAATGTACAATTCGAGGCGCCATCCGAAAAAAAATTTATCACAAACGAGGAACAACTTAAAGCCGCGCAGGCGGCACCGGACATCCATTGCGGATTCTGCGGGACGCGCAACCCGGCGACGGCAGAAACGTGTTCGCAATGCGGCGGGAATTTGCAGGAGGGAAGAGCGCGTCAGGCGGGACGCGTGATGCAGACGCCTCCCGCCCAGCCGAAAACTGTCACCTGCACGAGATGCGGGACCGAAAACCCCGGCAGTAACTCCGTGTGCTCGAATTGCGGCGCGCCATTGCCGAAGGTTGCCTCACCCCAAGCCGCCCCGCCCGCCCCCGCGCCGATGAATGTCAGCGGCGCTGTCACACCGAAGAAAAAGACCAACTGGTTGCTGATCGGCGGAATCCTCGCGTTCCTCGCCGTGTGTTGTGTCGCGATTGGGATCATGTTCCTCGTCCCCTCCTCCTCCGTCGAAGCGACGGTCGTCAGCGTGCATTGGGAAACCAGCGTGCCGGTGCAGGAGATGCAGTCGGTCAATTACTCGGATCGACGCGGAAGCCCGCCCTCGGATGCCTATAACGTGTCCTGCCGCACGGAAGTGGAAACGGTTTGCGAGGAACGAACGGTTGACGACGGCACAGGCTATGGGCGCGTCGAGGAAGTCTGTCACGACAACAACACGCAGTTCTGTTCCTATACTGTGGATGAATGGCGGACCATCCAGACATACACACTGGATGGCAATGACCTGTATCCAATCTATGAGTCCCCGAATATTTCCGGCGATCAGCGGATGGGAGATAAATCCGAGAAGTTTACAGTCACCTTCTCGACTGACAAAGGCGATAAAACCTACTCTCCCGGCACGACCTCCGAATTCCAGCAGTTCACAATTGGAAGCACATGGAGTTTGAAGTTGAACGCGCTGGGCGGCATCGTAAGCGTGGAGCCGTAA
>CAYQOF010000160.1:0-7560 GCA_964419035.1 uncultured Anaerolinea sp.
TATCAGGGTTGCAAACTTCCACGTTCACCTGTATAATCCCCCTTACATTTTCTTAACCGGAGTATCAAGTGACAGATCAGAATCAAGCCCTGCCTGCTCAGGGGAGCGATGTTCATCAGCAGGGAGAACATCATCACAGCAACAATCAAACCATGGAGTCTTTGCTGAAGGATCAGGAATTGAGCGTTGATCTCCCCCAGCCCGGCGAGATTCGCGTGGGCGTTATCGCGAGTGTCAGCCCCACCCAGATCCTTGTCAGCATTGGCGCCAAATCGGAGGGTGTTGTTTCTGGTCGTGAACTGGATCAATTATCAGCCAGGGAGCGCGAGGCGCTCCAGGTCGGACAGAATGTTCACGTATTCGTGGTGAATCCCGAAGACCAGAACGGCAACGTCGTCCTTTCACTCAAGCGCGCCCAGGAGCAGATCTCGTGGGATAACGTGGATAAACTGCTCGAAGATAACAGCATAGTGGATACGAAGATCATCGGCTTCAACAAGGGCGGTTTGATCGTTGCGGTCGAGGGTTTGCGGGCTTTCGTGCCTGCCTCGCAGATCAGCGCGCTGCGCCGCACACAATCCACCGGGGATACGCCCGAACAGCGCTGGCAGAAGATGGTCGGACAGCCCATCTCCGTCCGTGTCATCGAGGTGGACCGCGAACGCCACCGCCTGATCGTTTCGGAGCGTGCCGCCAGCACCGAGTCCCGTCAGTCCATCAAGGAACGCGTGCTCGAGGAACTCGAGGAAGGCAGGGTGTACGCGGGCCGCGTCACCAGCCTTGCCAACTTTGGAGCGTTCATCAACATCAACGGCGCGGATGGACTCGTCCACCTTTCTGAACTTTCCTGGGATCACGTCGAGCATCCCCGTGAGGTGCTCGAGGTGGGGCAGGAGATCCAGGTGAAGGTCATCAACGTGGACCGCGAGAAGAAGCGCATCGGCCTTTCCGTGCGCGCCTTGCAGGAGGATCCGTGGAGGGCGCGCGTCGAAAAATACAGCGTCGGTCAATTGGTGGAGGGCGTCATCACCCGCCTGACCAAGTTCGGCGCATTCGCCCGCCTCGAAAGCGACATCGAAGGCTTGATCCACATCTCCGAGATTTCTGAACATCGCATCGAACATCCGAAGGAGGTCCTCAAGGAAGGGGATGTCAAGAACCTGCGCGTCATCCGCATTGACCCGGAACAGCACCGCATCGGTTTGAGTCTCCGTAAAGTGGATTCGGCGGCGTTTGCAGACAAGGACTTCAAGATGCTCACCTCCGAATTCCATACGGATGCCAGGGATAAATCCCCCGAACTCGAGTCGCCCACCGAGTCCCCCGAGGCTTCCGAATCGCCTCCAGGGGAATCAACCTCGGAAAACACCGAAGCGTAAGCAGAAAAAAAGAGCGTTCCGGCACAGGCGGGGCGCTCTTCGCCACTATGCCCCTGATCGTAGACTCGCATCAAGACCTGGCATGGAACATGCTCACATATGGGCGCGATTATACGCGCCCGATGATGGAAACGCGCCGCCTCGAGTCCGGCACCAATGTTCCGGAACTCAACGGCGATTCCCTCCTCGGCTGGGATGAATATCAACGCGGTCAGGTTGCCGTCGTCTTCTCGACGTTGTATGCAACGCCCGCAAAAAAGAAACAGGAGGGGGATGTCCTCTTCTATTCGGATTTCAACACCGCGCACCGCCTTTATCGGGATCAGGTGGACGCCTATCGAAAATTGGCGGATTCGCACCCGGATAAATTCCGCCTCATCACCTCGACGCCGGGACTTGACTCCATTATCGAACATTGGTCCACGCCCGCGCTGGACGAAGAGGGACATCCCGTCGGCTTGATCCTGCTCATGGAGGGCGCGGACGGGATCCGCTCTCCCAACGAATTACCCGAATGGTGGGACCTGGGCTTGCGCATGATCGGTCTTGCCTGGGCTGGGACGCGTTACTGCGGCGGCACCGGCGAACCCGGTCCGTTGACAGAGGAGGGCAGGCAATTGATCTCTGCCATGGCGGACTTCAACTTCATCCTCGATCTCAGCCACATGGACGAAGCCGCCGCGCTCGAATCGCTCGACCGCTATGAGGGTGCCGTCATGGCGTCTCATTCGAATTGCGCCGCGCTCATGAAAGGCGCCGAGACCAACCGTCATCTGTCGGACGATGTCCTCCGCGGGCTTATCGAACGTGACAGCGTCGTTGGCTTGATTCCGCTCAACACATTCCTCAAAGTCGGCTGGCTGCGCAGGAAGGGCGGTCGCCGCGAAGAAGTTTCTCTGGATGCCTACATTGCGCACATTGACCACGTCTGTCAACTGGCGGGTGATGCGTTGCACGCCGGTATCGGCTCGGATTTCGATGGAGGCTTTGGTCTGCAATCCGTTCCCCCTGAGTTGGATTCGGTTGCCGATCTGCAGATCATCGCGAAAAAGTTAATCGCACGCGGATACAGCGAATCCGATGCGGCGAATGTGCTGGGCGGCAACTGGCTGAGATTCCTCCAAAGGAATTTTCCCTCATGAGTCAGGAGCCTGGGATCCGCCTCTCCGATCTGCGAATCCGTTTCAGTCTTGTGACGGTTGCGTTCGGCTTGTTCGTGCTGGCTGTCGGTGCGAAACCCGGCTGGTTCGGCTGGGATCGCAGTCCCGTGGTTGGGTTCATTCAGATTTCGGTCTTCCTGATCGGGCTGGCGTTGATCTGTCTGGGAGGCTACGTGGGGCTGAATGCGTTGTGGGGACAGGAACAGCGCAGCATCCTTGCGGATATCGGCATGAGGCTGGTTGGCACGGGTTACGTGCTGGCGGTTTTCACCGGCATGGCGGATATCTTTGGACTGGGTACACAGCCTTTGCCGATGGTCCCGTACTTTGGACCGTGGCAGGCGATGGGTGTGTTGATCGGTCAGATCGTGATCGCCATCGGGTTCCTGTTGATGATCCCCTGGCACGTGTATTTCAGAAGACCGCGATCGTGAGACATCCCGTATTGGTCGAGCGGGATGTCTTCATTAACTTGATGCTGCCGATCGAGGGAACAATAGCCGTACAAGAAACGAGTTTGCTTTCAGCAGCATCCCCCCGATCTTTTTGGCGATCTTATCCAGCCAGATGAGGAGGAATGGTTTTCTGATCACCGCCAGCGCAATGGTGAAGAGGACCAGGAAAACACCGTACAGCAATGCTCGTATAACAAACAGCAAAACCCAAACGAAAAGTAAGAGGGGCCATATGATCGGCGCAAGGGTAACTCCACCTGGGTGATACTCCCTTTTCTCCGGATCATCCGCCGCGCGTTTTGCGTTGACGCGGTAGGCGTATCCTGCCATCGCCCAAAGAATGAGGGAAAGCAAAACATACCCCCCGCAACATTCCAGCCAATACTTCGTCAGCATTTCATACCCCGAATGGTTCCCTGTTGCTATTTTATATCAATTTACCCGTCGCGTATATACGCATGTAACAAAATTCCCGCGTTGTGGTGACGCGGGAAATATTTCGGTTGTGTGAATGTTGTTCTATCAACTTGAGCCGCGCAGGAACCGCAGGGCGGTCTCCACGAGCATGGCGGTTCCAACCGGCATGGCTCGTTCGTCAATGTCGAACTTGGGATGGTGGAGCAGGTATTCCTCGTGTCCCTTCTTTTGCGTGCCGAGGGTGAACATCGCGCCGGGCGCGTGTTTCATGAACTCGCCAAAGTCCTCCGCGCCGAGCGTCTTGTGGATCTCGTGTACGTATTCTACGCCGAGCAGATCCTTCCCTGTCCTTTTGATGACCTCCGACACAAACTCATCGTTGACCATCGGCGGACCGCCGTATTCGAACCTGAGTTCATAATCCCCTCCGAGTGTTTTTGCGATCTCGAAGGCGCGCTTCATTTCTTCACGAATCTGCTGATGCACATCCGGGTTTGTGAAGCGCAGGGTGCCGGTGATCTTCAACTCCTCGGGAATCACGTTTTCAGTGAACCCGCCGTGGATCGAACCAATGCTGACCACTGCCGGTTCGAACGGATGAAGCCTGCGCGAGACGATCCCGTTTAACGCGAGGGTCACATGCGCCAGCAGGTAGAAAGGATCAATTGTCTTGTCGGGATGCGCCCCATGCCCACCCTTGCCTCTGATCACGCCGAACCACGAATCGACCCCGCCAGAACAGGGACCCGCGTTGATGCCGATCGTGCCGACGGGGTGAGTCGGGTCAACATGTTGCGCGATGACATAATCCACGCCATCCATCGCGCCTTCAGCCGCCATGCGCTGCGCTCCGCTTTTACCCTCCTCATCCGCCGTCTCTTCACAGGGCTGGAACAAAAATCGGACGCGCCCCGGCAGGTTTTCCTTCGATAACAACAATGCCGCGCCCAATGCCATTGCGGTATGTGAGTCGTGTCCGCAGGCGTGCATCGCGCCCTCGATTTTGGATTTGTATTCCACCTCGTTCATTTCAAGGATGGGGAGCGCGTCCATGTCCGCGCGGATGGCGATGACTTTGCCACCCTCTCCGATCTCAGCGACGACCCCGGTCTTTCCCACCCCGCGCCTGACTCTGTACCCCATCCTTTCCAGTTCATCCGCGACGATCTTCGACGTGCGATGAAGTTCGAAGCCGATCTCCGGGTGCATGTGGAGGTCGCGCCGCCATTCGATGAGTTCCTCTGAAATTGCATGTGCCTGTTTGAGCATGTTCATTCTCCATTCGGTGGTCGAGTACGAAGGTACCGAGATCACTGAGTATCCATGAAATAAGTTGTTTGCAGGTTATCGCTGGTTTCGATACGGTGACGACGAACACGTCGCTTACTCAACCAGCATAACACTTCTGTTAATTCTTCACCTTCACCGTTTCTTTTTCCGCTGCCGCCAGTATTCTACCCAATTCCTCCTCCTGTTGCGGCTCCAACGGCGGGACGGTGTGTTCGCGTAAAATTCTCTCCGCTTCATCCACTGCGTGGTCAGCCATTTGCTTGCGCTCGAGTTTCTCCTCCCAGGTATCCCACGAATTGCGCTCGGCAAGTTTTGTGAGATTCAGTTCGCTCTTGAGATGCTTCATCGTGTGTTTTTGACCGAGAAAGTTGCGTGTGCTCTCCATTGCCTTGCCGATGATCTCCACTGCAAGATGCTCCACGTCCGCGGATAAACCTTTGCGTAAACGCATCACGCCGCCTGCGAGTTCGTTATCCAAAATCATTTGAGCGAAGGAACCCATCACGCCCGCCTCCATTTCGCCGATGCCGGAGAGTTCGTCCGCGCCCGCCAGGGCTGGGATGGAAGCGTTGAGTCCGCGCTCGAAGGCGTTTTGCGCGTCGAGGGTGTGGGCGTTCGTGGAGAATCCGTATACGTTAACAGCGAACCCGTAATAATGTCCGAGTTGAACCGTGGCGGCGGAGGCGAGTCCCAATTCCACGCCAGCCCAGAGCAATCCGGTGCGCGGCTCCAGCATGGCAAGTCTTCCGCAATAGACGACGCCGCTTCCCGGGTGGATGATCTGCGCCAGCACGAGCGGAGCCAGCGTCTCCGCGCTTTGCTGGACGATGCTTCCCGTGATGGTCATGGGGGAGGTCGCGCCGCCGGTGGGGCAGGGGAGGTTGGCATGGATCACGCCTGCCTTCGCCATTTCCATGATCGCCTCGGCGGCAATATCGTGTATCGTGAGCGGGCTGACCGGCGAGAGGGACAAGGTCAACTCACGCGCGGGCGTTCCGACCACCGCCGCCATTTCCACCGCATACCTGACCTCATGCCCAAACTGAATGCCTGGTCCCTGCACAGGTTTGGCTGTGTTCGAAAGCGCGTGGCGATACATGTGCAACGCCATCATTTCATTCGCGACATCCGGCGGCGTGAAGAACGGCGTGACGGTGTGACAATTTGGCAAAGCGTCGAGCAAACGGACGGCGTTGCAGGCATCTTCATTGGTCGCCGCGTGACGTGTGCCCGTCCGCGCATCGAACACATCCCGCGCGCCGCCGAGGTTGTGGAAATACAGGTTCCCATCGCCCAGCGCGTTGACCGTGCCGTTGCGCCCGCGTATGACGGGACGCTTGTCCGCTTTGGCGATACTGTCCATGACGAGGTCTGGAGGAAAGCAGACGCGGTTCCCATTGATCCTGCATCCCGCGTCGGTCAAAATGTCCAGGCTGGGTTTGTGCGTCCAAATGACCCCGACTTCATCCAGCACGCGAAGCGTCGCCTCGTGCATGGCTTGTACATCTTCATCGGATAAAAACTTCAACGGCTCCATGAATTATCCTCCGAGTCATTTGTCATTGCGACCTTCGGGAAGCAATCTCCGCGCGTTTGGGGGATTGCTTCCCGATGATTGCAATGAAATCAATTTACTCCTCCAACGCCTTCGCCAAAAACTCCACACGCTTCACTTCCGAATCGATCACATTTTCGATCTTGATAAACGAATGTCCTTCATCCTCATACAGGAGGAACTCCACTTCCTTCCCCAGTTCGACAAGTTTATCACGCGCCTCCAGCGAATCCGACGCGGGACAGCGCGGATCGTTCCCTCCGCAGATCAACTGCACGGGAGCGTTCACGCGGTCCAGAAAGTAATACGGCGAGGCGTTGTACCATCGGTTGTAATTCTCGTTCGGATCGCCCATGTTCTCGATGTTCCAGTGCTGCAAATCCTCGCGCGAATCCTCGTGCGATTTGAACCAATTCATGAATGGAACGATCGCCGAGCCCGCGCACCACAACTCGGGGAATTGGGTCAGGCACATCATTGTCAAATACCCGCCGTGACTTCGACCCGTCACTGCGATTCGCTCCTCCCTCGCAGGCCCCTCACGGATCAAATACGCCGCGCCTGCCGCGCAATCGCGCGTGTCCACGCCGCCCATGTCGAAACGACTTGCGTTCTGCCACCTCCTCCCGTAGCCCGTAGAGCCGCGATAATTCGGCGCAAGCACCGTCCAGCCGCGAGATGCCAGATGAGCGACAAATGGATCCCACAAGAACTGAAAATGCCAATTCGGTCCGCCATGAATGTTGACGACCGCGCTCTTTCCTTTTCCTCGATACAACAAAGCGGGCACGGGTTCGCCGTCGCTTTCATACAACACTTCCTCGGGTAAAACAAATTCTTCATCACGCAATTCATCGGGCAATGAGTCCGTCAATTGCTCGAACGATCCATCTTTCAGATTCAACTTCCACAGATCGGGCGGCTGTTTGGGACTCTCGAAGAGGAAGACGATCTCCTCGTTCGAGGAAAACTGCGGATGATGATGGACTCCCAACCCGGCCGCGAACCGATTCGTCTCACCGCCTCTTTCACAAGCCATGAGGCTGGTCGCCGCGCCCTCGGCGTGCACCCAACCGATACGACTCCCGTCCCGCGACCAGCATGGTGATGTGTCATCGCCGATATTTTGTGTGAGCCAGTGGACTTCACCTGTTTCGATTTCATACAACCCGATGTCGAACCATTCATCCGATTCGGCAGAAAACGCGAGGGATTTCGAATCAGGCGACCACGCGGGATGTTTTGCATTTAGAGTGCTGTTGCCAATCCCGATCCGTTTCCACTCTCCACTTTCTACTTTGCCA
>CAYQOF010000161.1:0-7531 GCA_964419035.1 uncultured Anaerolinea sp.
CGCGCCGGCATGGGAACATCTTTTACCACCGCGCCGAGCAGGTAGAGATTTGCCAGCATCGAGGTCTCGAAATAATACGTACGGTCAATCCTGTCCAGCGGGAGTTGGGCAAGCGGTTCGGCGCGGATGGCATTGAACCCGTTCGTGGGGTCGAACAGGTTCCAATAGCCGGTCGCGGCTTTGGCAAAAAAGCCCAGCCCCATATTCCCGATGCGGCGGATGAGAGGCATCTTTTGCAGGGACGCAAAATCCCGGAAACGGTTCCCCTTGGCATAGTCCGCGTGACCTTCGATCAGGGGGATCAACAACGAAGGCAGATGGTCCATATCCATCTGACCATCGCCATCAACCTTGACGACGATCTGCGCGCCGAGTTCGAGCGCCTTGCGGTACCCGGTCACCATCGCGCCGCCGACGCCGCGGTTTGACGGATGACGGATGAGGCTGATGCGCCGGTCCTTTTTGGCGGAGGCAGTCACAAGGTCCGCGGTGGAATCGGGCGAAGCGTCATCCACCACAATGACATGTTTGATATAACGCGGTACGGTTTGTAGAACGGGCTGAATCTCCCTCTCCACGCGGTAACAGGGAATGACCGCCGCGATATTGTATTTACGAAAATCCTGGAGAGTTTCCCTCTCCCTGCCCCCTTCGGGGGTGCTTCGCGAGGAGAGGGGCAAGGGGTGAGGGTATGTCATTCAACCGAGATGATGAAGTGATAGTGCGGCTGGCCGCCCTCCTGCACCTCCACTTCCTGGTCCGGATATTTTTCGCGCACAAGGTCGGCGATGCGGTGCGCCTCTGCATGCGGCAAATCCTCGCCGAAAACGAGCGTAATGAGTTCGTGTTCGGCGGCTTCGGCTTTATCGAGAAGAGCCAGCACGCTTTCCTCCACAGTGTTGGAGGAGGCGACAAGTCTTCCATCAAGAAGGGCGATCACCTGTCCATCGTCGCAATGAACGCCGTCAATCTCCACCGAACGGGTCGCAACCGTGATCTCGCCCGTGCGGACCAGGCTCAGGGCTTTGGTCATTTTTTCTGCAACGGCATCCACCTCACCGTCGGGGTCGAGCGAGAGCATCGCGGCAAGTCCCTGCGGGATGGTTTTGCTTGGCACGACCGCGACCTGCTTCACGGTCACCTCCTTCGCCTGGTTCGCCGCCATGATGATGTTCTTGTTGTTCGGAAGGATGATGACCTTGTCGGTCGGGAGGTTTTCAAATGCGCGCAGGATATCCTGCGTGGACGGGTTCATCGTCTGCCCCCCGGAGACGACCGCCGCCGCGCCCAGACTCGCAAAGATGCGGCTCAAGCCCGCGCCGGGCGAAACGACCACCACCGCGATCTGACCGGACTGCACGTCGGAGAATTTGATCTGCGAGGACGCCGACCTTTGAATGCTGTCCATCTGCGCCATCAGGTTTTCCAGCGCGACCTTGGTGATCGTGCCAAGCCCCATGATGTAATCAATCGGTTCGTAACGCTTTTCGAGCGGCACGTGGATGTGCATGCGGTACATCCCGTCGCCTTCGCCCACCTGGATCGAAGTGCCCATCTCCTCCAGCCTGCCGTAGAACGATTGCAGTTCGAAATTATTATCCGGGAAGAAATCCACGACCACTTCGTAATCCTGTCCCTCCTCCACCTCCTGCATGGCGTTCTCGAGTTTCATCGCGGAAAGAGGCTGGACGCTTGCGAGGGGTGTATCCAACGGCTCGCCATAGACGTGACGCCGCATGCCCTCGAGTATGAAGAACAGCCCCTTACCGCCCGCGTCCACCACGCCCGCCTGTTTCAGGACGGGAAGCAGATCGGGAGTCTGCTTTACGGACTCATCCGCCGACTTCACCGCGACCTCGAGGATATCGAACGCGTCGTTCACGGACCCCAAGCCTGCCTCCGTTCCCGCGGCAATATCCTTGGCTACTGTCAGGATCGTCCCCTCCACCGGGCGGACAACGCCCTTGTACGCCGTATCGCGCGCCTCGGCGAACGCCTTCACGAGCGTCTGCGCGTCGAGGCTTGCGTGATCCTGCACGGCGCGCGCAAACCCGCGCCACAACTGCGAAAGGATCACGCCCGAATTGCCGCGCGCGCCCATCAACGCGCCTTTCGCCACCAGACCCGCCATTTTGCCGAGATGCGTCTCGCCCGAATCCTTGATCTCGTTGTATGCGGACGTGAGCGTAAGGAGCATGTTCGTTCCGGTGTCCCCATCCGGCACCGGGAAGACGTTCAGCGAGTTGACGATCTGCTGGTTCGTGCGGAGCCAGGTCATGCCCGCCTCCACCAGCCGCTTCAACGATTGACCGTCAATCTGTCTCTTGCGGAGTTTTTCCACGCGCGCGATGTTCACAGCCATAAGGTTTTTCCGCTCCTAATCGGTATCGCTGACTCTCAGCCCCGCCACGTGGACGCTGATGCTGTTGACCTTGAATCCCAGCGCCTTCTCCACATGATAGCGGACCGTGTTCACCACGCTCTCAGCCACAGAGTTGATGCGCGTGCCATATTCGACGATGATGTTCAACTCGATGTCAATATCCTCGCCGTTGTAACGCACCGTGACGCCGCGCGAGGGCTCGCGCGTGATCGTCCTGACGATGCCGTCGGCGATGTTCTTCGGCGCCAGTCCCACCACGCCGTACGATTCCAAAGTGGCATGGTAGGCTATGGTCGCCACTGCACTCGGTGAAATGTGGATCCCGCCCAGGGATGTCGTATCTTCGCCCATTTTTTTCCTCTCGTATTCATGTCATTGCGACCTTCGGGAAGCAATCTCCGTGCTGGAGGAGGGATCGCTTCAGGCTGTGGTTTCGATACGGACGGGAAAAGCGCCCGTCCTGCTCAACCACCAGCCCTCGCAATGACGTACCTGCATCTATTTTAACATCTTGCCCGCAATTGGGTCGCGTGGTAAAATGCCGTGCCTTCCAAAAAGGCAACTGATTTCGGAATTATAGCAAGAAAGGATGCTTCACGAACATGGCTAAATGCGCAAACTGCGGCAAATCCACCACCTTCGGGCACAACCGCTCCTTCTCCCAGCGCGCCACCAACCGCAAGTTCAAACCGAATTTGCAGAAAACGCTGGTGATGGAAAAGGGCCGCAAGATACACAAGGTGCTTTGCGCCAAGTGCATCAAGGCGATGGCGAAATCCGCCGCGTAAATTTCAGGATTTCGATTACACAAGAGTCACGGCACGTGCCGTGATTTTTGTTTTAACCTTGTGTGTCCGTCATTGCGACCTTCGGGAAGCAATGACATCCCGCAGTGACATTACGCCCGCTTCCGCGCCCTGCGGATGCTTGAAGACCGCCGTCGCGGCGACAAAAGCCGTTGCGCCGGCGTCCACCATGCCCGGCAGGGTCTCGACCGTTATGCCGCCGTCCACTTCCAGCCACGCGGACGAATTGATCGCATCCAACCTTTTGCGGACCTCCGCCACGCGCGCAAATGATTCGGGAATGAAGGTTCCGCCGGAATACCCGGGGTTTACGCTCATGACCAAAACCAAATCTGCGAGGTGAAGGACGGATTCCAATGCGCCGACCGGCGTTCCCGGATTCAACGTGACCCCAGCCCCGCATCCCAGCGACTTGATGTATTGCAATGTGCGGTGCAAATGCGGACAAGTCTCCACGTGGACGGTCAGATTGCCCGCGCCCGCCTTTGCGAATGATGCGAGGAGTAGTTCCGGTCTCTCGATCATGAGGTGGACATCGAGCGGAAGTTTCGTCACGCGCCTGCACGCCTCGACGATGACCGGTCCCATCGTGATGTTGGGGACGAAATGCCCGTCCATCACGTCCACGTGGATCCAATCCGCGCCGGCGGATTCGCATGCGCGGATCTCTTCGCCGAGCCGGGTGAAATCTGCCAAGAGGATGGAAGGGGCAAGGATGTGCTTGTTCATTGGCATGAGGGTGCGTCGCACTGTGCTTGGGCGGACGAATATGCGCGACTGAAGCGACGCTGCTGGTTTTGCTTCAGCCCAGGGTCGAGGTGCGACGCACTCGCGTACAAGGTCATCGCGGGTTATACAGAATATAGATATAGATCCAGAACGGGATCAAGCCGCCAACCGCAATGAGAGCCATGAGCCCAAGTCCCACGGAGATCCAGTCAATCTCCGGGAGAGGGATGTCCGGCATGTTGAAGGCAGGCTGAGGCTGGGATGCTCCCCGCTGGATGACGTTCTGAGGCGGCTTGCGGACCGGTCGCGAGGGAATTGGAGCGGATGCCTGCTCAGGTTGCCGGTACGTCGTAACGGCTTCGGGAGTCAGGCTGAGGGCGGGCGCGGGAGCCGTCTCACGCTGCGTCCCGAAACGGAGCAGGACGCGTCCGAGTTGATCCGCAGTGCGGTAACGCGCGGCGGGTTCCTTCGAGAGCACCTTCAGCACGATCTGTTCGAGCGCGGGGGGAATATCGGGGATGTACTCGCTTGGAGGGATGGGATCATGCTCGAGATGCATTCGCGCCAGTTCCTCGCTCGAGGGGGCGGTGAACGGGAGCGCGCCGGTCAACACCTCGTAGAGGACAACGCCCAGCGAATAGACGTCCGAGGCGGGCGAGGGCGGCTCGCCGACCGCCTGCTCGGGCGAGAAGTATTGCGGCGACCCCCAGACCACATCCACGCGTTCATCCGGCGTGATGGTGGAGAGGGCGCGCGCAATCCCGAAATCCGTGACCTTGAGCCTGCCGTCGGGTGTGACGATCATGTTGTGCGGCTTCACATCGCAGTGGACAAGTCCTGCGCGGTGGGCGTAACCAATGCCCGCGCAGGCTTGCACGATCAACGGAATGGCTTCCTCGACGGAATACCGCCCGCGCTGGCGCAGGATGGTCTTCAAGTCCTTGCCGGGGACGTATTCCATGACGATGAACAACTGTCCCTGATCGTAGCCGAAATCGTGGACGGTGACGATGTTGGGATGTGACAGGTTTGCCGCGGCGCGCGCCTCCTGCCTGAACCGCTCCTGGAAGGCTTTGTCGTCCGAATAGGTTTCGTGCAGGACTTTGATCGCCACCGAACGCTCGAGCATCAGGTCGCGGGCACGGAACACGTCGGACATCCCGCCTGTGCCGAGACGTTCGAGCAGTTGATAGCGGTTGTTGAGCAGCACGCCCTCTTTCATGGTTGGGAGGATTATATCATCTTGATCTACCCCCACCCAGCCTCCCCCAAATACGACGAATTTCAGTTGGAAAATGGGGGAGGCTGGGAGGGGGTGCAGGTTATAATCCCGCCCATGCGCAGCGCGGTCGTCATCTACAACCCGGCAGCGGGAAAATTCTCCGTCAAGCCGTTCATCAAATCTGTTGCCAGGGAATTGGAGTCCGCCGGCTGGCAGGTGGACGAGGCGGAAACCCAAAGCGGCGCGCACACCGTCGAATTGGCGAAGCAGGCTTCGGCTGGGAAAAAAGACGCGGTCTTCGCCGTCGGGGGAGACGGCACGATCGGCAACGTCATCAACGGTCTGGTCGGGACGGAGACCGCGCTGGGCGTCCTGCCTGCCGGCACGGCGAACGTCTGGAGCATCGAACTGGGCTTGCGTCCCTTCACGTGGCTCCACCCGTGGGCATTGCGAAATAACGCCTCGCTCCTTGCGAATGCGCCCTGCTACGCGGTGGATGTGGGCGTCTGCAACCAGGTCTCTTTTATGATGTGGGCGGGCATCGGGCTGGACGCGATGACGATCCATGCCATTGAGCCGCGCCTCCGCCTCGAAAAATTTTTCGCCATGCCCGAATACACCGCCAGGACGATCTGGCAGGCTTTGCAGTGGAGCGGCATCCGGTTGCGGTTGTGGGCGGACGATCAGGAAGTGGAGGGAAAGTTCCTGCTGGCGGTGGCGACGAACATCCGCCATTACATGGGCGGTCTTTCGAACCTTTCGCCCGATGCCTATCTCGACGACGGCTTGCTCGACCTCTGGCTTTTTAGCGGGAGCAATCTCGGCGATGCGCTCCGGCACGCGTATAATCTCTGGCGCGGCAAACATTTCAACTCCAGCGCGGTCAGGCGCATCCGCTTCACAACCTTGCGTGTGGAGGCGGACGCGCCCTACTGGATGCAGACCGACGGTGAGCCGCGCGGCTCGGCGCAAATCACCGAGATCAAGGTCTGCCCCCGCGCCCTGAAGATGCTCATGCCCCCGCGCGGCATGGACTTGTTGAAATATAAACAGGTGTAAATGAACGTTCGTCAACTTTTCAACCGCTGGGTCATCCTCGGCGCGGTCGCCTTTGCGGGATTGCTGCTCCTCGTCACTGCCATTTCCATTGGATGGACAACGGCGCGTCAAGCCTCCGACGTTGGGTTTGCTCCCGCGGACCTGACCGTGATCCCCGCCCCGACCGCCACCTCCGGTGCGACTCCCACGCCGACGCTCGATCCTTTCGCGCCGACTCCCATGCCGACCGGCATCGCCATCGGCAGTTACGTGCAGATCAGCGGCACGAGCGGTGAGGGCTTGCGGATGCGCGCCCAGCCCGGGCTGGGCGGCAACCCTGAATTCCTCGGCTTCGATTCGGAGGTCTTCATCGTGGAGGACGGTCCGCGCGAGGCGGATGGATACGTGTGGTGGTACCTCGTCGCGCCGTATGACGATGCGCGCGCCGGCTGGGCGGCGGCAAATTTTCTGACCTTCATCCCCGCGCCGTGATTTTTTACCGCGAAGCACGCGAAGAATTAAAAACTCACCTTACGCAGAACGTCCCGAAGGCTTTCTTGAATCAAACCTGAATTGCAAAGCAACCCTTCGGGACGGTGCGTAACATCAGTCCTTAACCCGGACAAGCCAAAACGGAAGAGGATTCAACCACGAAGGAACACAAAGGAAAACCCTTTAAACCTTTGTGCCCTTTGTATCCTTCGTGGTGAGAAGAATGGAGATGATCGTGAACGAAAAACCAACCGGCATCACCGCAAACAAAACCACCCGGGAATTCACCGTCACGTGGAACGACGGGCATACGAGCGTCTATCCATTCGAGTTGCTGCGCGCCGCGTGTCCGTGCGCCTCGTGCCGCGGGGGACACGAGAACATGAAGTCCGAACCCGATGCGGAGGTATTCGATGTCAGACTGGGGGATACGCCCGCGACGCGCATCGCGAACGTCGTGGCGGTGGGATCGTACGCGCTGACCATCGTCTGGGAGGACGGTCACGATTACGGCATCTTCAACTGGCACTACCTGCGCGCGCTGTGTCCATGCGAGGAGGATCGGAAGAGGTTCGGGGGAAAATGATCGAAGAAGAGCGGGCTAAGGGACGCCGCGCTCATCACAGATCCCTGCGATACGTCCGGTGCATCTTGTAGAAGTCAATCCCGAAATTTTCCATCTCGCGCTGCATGTTCTCGTTCTCCACGCCGATCTGCACCACCTCGGCATGTTTGTAACGCGGATTTTCCGTCACGGATTTGAACATCTCGCTGTAGAGGATCGCCGTCCCGCCCGAACCGCGATATTCGGGGAGCAGACCCGCGCCGTTGATGTTGATCCATTCGGTGCGGCGGAGTTCG
>CAYQOF010000162.1:0-7457 GCA_964419035.1 uncultured Anaerolinea sp.
AATGGCACCGAACTGCTGTTGGAGCCAAACGCCAATTACCCGGCGATGAAAGCGCTCAAGGAGTCTCTCGTCAAAGATGGGATTCCCTTCACAGCCTTCGAGGTCAACGATATTCAACATGAGTATGAACGGATGAAGAAACTCGGCGTGGAGTTCACAATGGAACCGACGAATATGGGTCCGACAACTGCGGCAGTGCTGAATGACACCTGCGGGAACTTGATACAGATCTATCAGGTTACAGGCGGGTAGGGTCTGCAACATAAAACGGGACTGTGCCTGAACCGCAGTCCCGTCTAAAACCAAAGACCTCCGAGTTCTTTGCCCTTACAGGGTGCTTCGCGAAGAACTCGGAGGTCGGTATTTGCTAAAACAACTTCAACACCGCTTCGCTTGCCCAGGCAAAGAGATATTGCGGGACGAGGCTTACGAGGACGGTCGCAAGCGCCATCGCGCCTGTGGTGAGACCAAGCCAGGTCTCGCGTTCCGCCGTCGGTTCGCCATCTTTCATATACATGGTGACGACGACGCGCAAATAGTAGTATGCGGACACAAGCGAGGTCAGCACGCCGATGATCGCCAAGCCGTAGAACCCGCCATCTATCACCGCACGGAAGAGATAAAACTTGCCAACCAAGCCAATCGTCGGAGGCAAACCAATCAGCGAAAGCATGAAGACGGTCATTGCGGCGGCGAGGGCGGGATATTTCTTCGAGAGACCCGCGTAATCGGCAATCGCCAGCCCCCTGCCCTCTGTTTTCTCGAGGGCAATGACCACGCCCCATGCGCCGAAGTTGGTCACCGCGTAGGCGACGAGGTAGAACAAGCCCGCGGCGACCGAGTCCGCGCGGACGTCCGCGTTGCCGTACGGGACGAACGCCATGAGAATGTATCCCGCGTGCGCGATGCTCGAATACGCCAGCAGTCGTTTGATGTCGGTCTGCGCGATGGCGATGACGTTGCCGACGATCATCGTCAACGCGGCTAATGCCCAAAGCACGTCGGTCATGTCCGCGGCGAGGGAGGGGAACGCGGTGGCGAACACGCGCAGCAGCGCCGCGAAGCCCGCGATCTTCGCGCCCGAGGACATGAACGCGGTCACCGCGGTCGGCGCGCCCTGATACACGTCGGGAGTCCACATGTGGAAGGGAACCGCCGCAACCTTGAACCCGAAACCGACTAGGATGAGAGCCGCCCCGATGGTCAGGAGCAGGCTAGGGCTTGAGGAAGAAGCGGACTCCACGATGGCGTAAATGTTCGTTGATTGGGTCGCGCCGAAGACGAGGGCAATCCCGTAAACGATGAATCCCGTCGAGAACGCGCCGAGCAGGAAGTATTTGAGTCCCGCCTCCTCCGATTCGGATCTGGAACGCGCGAAAGCGGCGAGCACGTAGAGCGGGATGGAAAGCAGTTCGAGCGCGAGGAAGACCATGATGAGGTCGGTCGCCTGCGCCATGAGCATCATGCCCGTCACGCTGAAGAGCAGGAGGATGTAATACTCACCGCGTTCGATGCCCGTGCGTTTGACGTAACCGTAGGCGAGCGCAACGCCGAGCAGACCGCTTACGAGGAGCAGGACGTTGACGAAGGTCGAGAACCCGTCGAGCGCCACCATGCCGCCGAAGCCCGAAATCTCGCGCCCGATCTGCGAGAGGGTGAAGCCGAGCGTCAACGCGAGACCCAGCGCGGCGAGGAGCGCCGTGATGCCCTTGCGTCCCTTCGGGATGAAGAGGTCAACGAGCAAAAGGACGCACGCCCAGACGGTGAGCAGGATGTAGGGGAGGATGGTTTGGAGATCAAGAGGTTGAGGAGGCATGGTCTTTAGCGCATCGCCAGCGCGGCGGTTTGCAGCGCGGCTGTGAGTTGATCCACGGCGGGAGCCATGAGGGCAAAGAACGGCTTGGGATACAGACCGATCCAGAAGATGAGGATGAGGATGGGGACCATGATGGCGATCTCGCGCCAATTGAGGTCGCGGAGGCGGTGCCCATGGCTTTTGACCTCCTCGACGATCTCTCCCTGCGGACCGAGGAACATCTTCTGGAACATGTAGAGGATATAGACCGCCGCCATGATGACGCCCAACGCGGAGATGGCGGCATACCAGGAATTGCCGATCGCCTGCGAGCCGAACGCGCCGAGCAGGATGGTGAACTCGCCGACGAAGCCGTTGAGTCCCGGCAAGCCCATCGAGGAGAGCGCGACGATCAACATCACCGAACCGAAAACGGGGGTGATCTTCCACAAGCCGCCGTAGACCCTGATCTCGCGCGTGTGCGTCTGTTCGTAGATCATGCCGACAAGGAGGAACAACGCGCCCGTGCTGAGTCCGTGGTTGACCATTTGCAGGATCGCGCCCTGAATGCCCTGCGGATTCAACGCGAACAGACCAAGCATCACAAACCCGAGGTGACTGACGGAGGAATACGCAACCAGTTTCTTCACGTCCGCTTGCGCGTAGGAGACCATCGCGCCGTAGATGATGCCGATGGTCGCGAAGAGGGCGATCCACGGGGCGGCTTTGAGCGCGGCTTCAGGGAAAAGCGGGATGTTGAAGCGCAGGAAGCCGTACGTGCCCATCTTCAGCAAAACGCCCGCCAGGATGACCGAGCCAGCCGTCGGCGCTTCGACGTGCGCATCGGGGAGCCACGAATGCAGGGGCCACATAGGCACTTTGATGGCGAACGCGGCGGTGAACGCAAGGAAGAGCCAGATCTGGATGTCCGAGGGGATGTTGCCCTGCCGGATCAGTTCCGGCACAGAGAACGTCCCTCCGTAGATGCCGAGCCACAAAATGGCAAGAAGCATCAGGATGGACCCCGCCATCGTATAGAGGAAGAACTTGATGGCGGCGTAGATGCGGGCCGGTCCGCCCCAGATGCCGATCAGGAAGTACATCGGCACGAGCGTGAATTCCCAGAAGATGTAGAACAGGAACAGGTCCTGCGCGAGGAATACGCCCGTCATGCCCACTTCGAGCAAAAGGAAGAAGAGCATGAAATCCTTGACGCGCTCTTCGACGGCCGTCCACGTGGAGAGGATCGAGATCGGTGTGAGGAACGCGGTGAGCAGGACGAGCAGGATGCTCAAGCCGTCAACGCCGAGGTGGTATTGGATGTTCCATCCAGCCACGGTGATCCAGTCGTATTTGGCGACCAATTGCAGGTTCGGGTTCGAGGCGTTGAACATCGTCAGCACCCAGATCGAAACGCCAAACGTGAGCAGGGACGTGACCAGCGCGATCCAGCGCAGTGTGTCCTTCCTGTCGCTGGGGACGAAGAGCAGGACCAGAACGCCCAACAGCGGGAAGAAGGTCAGCAGAGTAAGCGGTTGCAAGATAAATTCCATGTTCTATCCTCGATTGTTATCGTTGTCCATCAACCCGCCATATCATAGGCAGGCACGTGCAGGATCTCGGCGGGGCGGGGCGGTTGTTTCAGAAAACTCAAAAGACTATGGGTGGTCTCCTGTGTATATTCCTTTTCGCCGCACTGCGAGCAAACGAACGCGGGGACATTGCGGATCACCCATACCTGTCCGTTATCTTCGTGAACAAAGGTGGTCAACTGTTCACGCAATTCACCGCCACAAAAATGGCATTGCTTCATGACTTTCTCCTTCTATACTCTTCCCATTCCTCTGCATCCGGCTCATAAACAGTAACAATCCTGACACGAGGCGGAAGAGAACAAACAACATGTAAATGACGTTCTTTCGATGTGCGCCCATATACGAGACAACTTGGGCCGTACTTATCTTCAGGATATTCTTCGATAATTTCGCCTGAGAGAATCGATTCGACCACTTCTAAATCATCTATGTTCCGCTTTGCCATTTGACGCACAGCGTGATCAGTAAAAAAGATATTTCCTCCACGGATGGCGCTTTGAATATCGCGAATATCCATGACTTATTTTATCAACAGATACCCTAGAATAAGGACTACACCCAGCAGCACGGACAACGCGTACGAACGTACGAATCCGTTCTGGACCTTGCGGAGGGTCCCCGATAAATTTTGCGTCCATACGCCCAAGCCGTTCGCGATGGCGTCAATGCCGCGCTGATCGAAGTAACGGTCGAGGGCGATGTTGCTCATCCAGTTGTACGTCCCTGCGACGACCTTCTCGTGGAACCAATCGTGCCAGAACTTTTCGTCAATCACTTCCGCGAGGAATTTGGAAAGCCTCGCGAACGGATTGATGATGACGGCTTGATAGATCTCGTCCACGTACCATTTATTTTCCATGCCTGTGAAGACGAAACCGAGCGGTCTCTTCAACGGATCGGGCTGGTTCACCTTCAACGGATCGCGTCCGTAAATGAACCACGAAATCAAAATGGCGAGCAGCGCAAGGACGGTTGAAATTCCCGCAACCTGCAGATCGAGAGAAAGCGCTTCGATCTCGCCGATCGTATGCTCCAGCCAGTGACCCAGTTGATGGAAGCCTTTGAACGGCAGGTTCAACGCGCCGCCCAAAATCGAGAGCGCGGCGAGCACCATCAACGGGACCGTGATGATCGGTTTGCTTTCCTCCGCGTGCGCGGCGGCTTCGTGACGCGGCTCACCGAAGAAGACCATCCAGATCTGCCGCCCCATGTAAAAGGCGGTGAAGAACGCAGCGACCGTCAACAGCCAGTAAACGGCCTGATTATGCAGACTCGCATCGAGGAGGATTTCATCCTTCGACCAGAACCCCGCAAACGGGAAGATGCCCGCCAGCGCAAGCGTTCCGATGATGTACAGCCAGAAGGTGACCGGCATGGTCTTGCGGAGTCCGCCCATGTTGCGCATGTCGCCGGGGTCGAACACTTCCTCGTGGTGTTCTTCTCTTTCCTCTTTCTCCCCCTTCGGGGACTTCGTCTTTCCTTTCCCCTTGCCATGTTTTTCATCATGGTGATGCCCATGCGCCCGCTCTGCGTGGTGATGCCCGCGTTCCAATCCCAGAATGACCGAACCCGCCGAGAGGAACAACAACGCCTTGAAGAACGCGTGCGTCACGAGGTGGAACATCCCCGCCACGTACGCGCCCATCCCCACCGCCGCGACCATGAAGCCAAGTTGACTGATCGTGGAATAAGCCAGCACACGCTTGATGTCGTATTGACCGACGGCAATCGTCGCGGCGAAGAGCGCGGTGATCGCCCCCACCAGCGCAACGATGGTCTGCGCCTCCGGCACGGACGAATACAGCGGCGCGGAACGAGCGATGAGATACACGCCTGCGGTCACCATTGTCGCGGCATGGATCAAAGCGGAGACGGGAGTCGGACCCGCCATCGCGTCCGGCAGCCAGACATGCAATGGGATTTGCGCCGATTTGCCCGCGACGCCGACCAGCATGAACAAAGTAATTGCAATAATGATTCCGGGGGCAATCGTCGAAACCCGGCTGAACACTTCGTCGAACTGGAAACTGCCGAAGGCGAAGAACATGATGAAGCCTGCAATCAGAAAGCCGAAGTCGCCGACACGGTTCGTGATGAAGGCTTTCTTCGCGGCGTCCGAGTTCGCCCACGAGGGACGCGCCAGCGTGTCCATCTCGTACCAGAAACCGATCAGCAGGAACGAGCAAAGTCCCACGCCCTCCCATCCGACGAAGAGCATCAGGTACGAGTCGCCGCTCACGAGGATCATCATCGCGGCGATGAATAGGTTGAGGAAAACGAAGAAACGGCGATACCGCCCCGGGTCCGATTTGAAGCGCACGTCCTCGTGCATGTATCCGATGGCGTAGATGTGGATCAGAGTCCCGACGCCTGAAACGACCAGCATCATCGTGGTGGATAATGAATCGACGCGGAACGTCCAATCGAGTTCGAGGTCCCCGATGTGGATCCACTCTGCGAAAGGCACGCTCACCGCGTGACCTCCGTTTGCCGCGAGCGACCATGCCAGCAGCACGCTGACGAGGAACGCCGCGCCTGAAGCCGCGCTGGCGATCCAGCCGATGGCTCTCTCAGGCAGCCGCCCGCCAAAGATGATGTTGATCAGCAGACCAACGACCGGCGCAAAGACGAGCCACGGAGCGAGGAAGAAAAATCCTGAGGGGGTTGCTTCGCTTAGGAACATGCCTATCCCTTCATACTATTCAACTGATCCACGTCAATCGTATGCTTGGACTTGAAGATCTCGACGATCAGCGCCAGGCCCACAGCCACCTCCGCCGCCGCCACCGCGATGACGAAGAACACGAAGATCTGCCCTTCGAATGATTTGATCACACTGCTGAATGCGACGAAGGCAAGGTTCGCGGCATTCAACATCAACTCGATGGACATGAAGATGACCAGCGGATTGCGGCGGAACACCACACCCGCCACGCCGATGGAGAACAGAATCGCCGAAAGGATGATGTAATACTCGATTGGGACCATTATTTCTGCCCCCCTTTCTCTCTCTTTGACAGTATGATGGCGCCGATCATCGCCACCAGCAGCAGGATGGAAGTCACCTCGAAAGGCAGGAGGTAATCGGTGAAGAGCATCATACCCACCGCGCGCAGGTTCTCCACAGTATTGATTGCCGCTTCAGGCGGCAGGATGGCGCCTTTGGGGCGGGCGCGCGTCACCAGCAGGAAGATCGTCTCTGCGGCAAGGATGCTCGCCAACCCGTAAGCCAGGGGCCTCTGCCAGCGCAGTACTTTTGCGTCGGGAAGCCGTTCCGCGCCCAACAGCATGATCACGAACAGGAACAGCACCATGATGGCGCCGGCATACACGGTGATCTGCACCATGGCAACGAATGGCGCACCCAGCAACAGGTAGAAGACCGCCACCGTAATGAAGTTCAAAACGAGGAACAACGCCGAGTAGACCGAGTTGCGGTGCAGCAACATGACAATTGCGGTCACGATGGCAATGACGGCAAGGATGAGGAATAAGATCAAGTCGAGGGTCATAGTCACCTGTTCTGCGTAAACAGGTAAACAGGTACACAGGTATACAGGTCTCCTTGTTTACGTGTGCACATGTCTACGTGTGTACCTTTCTAATCTCTTGGATCCTTCATCTCCGGCACCGAACGTGTATACACGCCCGGGTCCACTTTCTGCGGAGTCAACATCACGGTCCCGGGGACGGGTTCGAGAAGCATGTCCTTGGTGTAGATCGCGGAACGGCGGTCGTAGAAGGAGAGTTCGTAGTTGTCGCCCAGCACGATCGCCTCCGTCGGGCAGGCGTCCTCGCAGTAACCGCAGTAGATACAGCGGAGCATGTTGATCTCGTAGGTGGAGGCATATCGCTCCCCGGGCGAGAAGCGTTTCTCGTCCGTGTTCTCGGAGGCTTCCACAAAGATCGCATCCGCCGGGCAGGCGGCGGCGCAGAGCGAACATCCGATGCACTTTTCCAGTCCGTTCTCGTAACGCTTCAACACGTGACGACCGCGGAAGCGCGGACGCACCGGACGTTTCTCCTCGGGATACTGAAACGTCACGGGCTTATCGAACATCATCCTG
>CAYQOF010000163.1:0-7445 GCA_964419035.1 uncultured Anaerolinea sp.
GCTTTTTCCGCGCCGACTTCCATTACGGCGTACATGTCCGCGAAGGGCAGGGTGTAGACCCGGTCTCCGTCCACGAGGGCAGGCTGGGTCGTCGCGCGAAGCGTTGAGATGGTGGCGAATTTCATAATATTGTGTAATGTCATTGCGAGGAGCGTTCGTTGCGACGAAGCAATCTCCATCTATGAGGGGATTGCTTCGCTTCGCTCGCAATGACATATCCTTTATAGGTTTCCGCGTCGTTCCTGTTCCAGTTCGATGGATTCGAACAATGCCTTGAAGTTGCCCTTGCCGAATCCCTTTGCGCCGTGACGCTGGATGACTTCGATGAACATCGTGGGACGATCCTGGATCGGGCGCGTGAAGATCTGCAGGAGATAGCCTTCGTCGTCGCGGTCCACGAGGATGCCGAGTTCGTGGATGTCCTTGTAATCCTCCTTGATCTTGCCGATGCGGTCGGGGAGCATTTCGTAGTAGGTATCCGGCACGCGCAGGAATTCGACGCCGCGCTTGCGGAGATCGGCA
This sequence comes from uncultured Anaerolinea sp., assembly GCA_964419035.1. Lineage (GTDB taxonomy): Bacteria > Chloroflexota > Anaerolineae > Anaerolineales > Villigracilaceae > Defluviilinea. The sequence continues at coordinate 523 of CAYQOF010000163.1, forward strand.
ACCGTTTTGATGATGTCGCCCGTGATGATGGCGATGTGCTGGACGCCGGGCGTAAGATAGTAATCGAGATATTCCTCGATCTGACTCTTGCGGCGTCCCTCGGCGGGTTCGTTGATGGGAAACTTGACGCGCCCGTTTCCGTTCTGCATCACCTTGGACATGAGCGCGGAATATTCGGTGGAGATGTCTTTATCGTCGAAGTGCAATAACTGGCGGAAGCCCATCACCTGATGATAGAAATTGACCCAGTGGTTCATCTTGCCGAGTTGCACGTTGCCGACCATGTGGTCAATGGCGGCAAGCCCGGTCGATTCGGCTTCGTATTGGATCGGTTTGTACGTCGGAGCGAACGCGCCCTTGTAATCGTCGCGGTCCACAAAGAGGTGCAGGGTTTCGCCGTAGGTGTAGATCGCGGACGAGCGGAAAATGCCGAAGTCGTCCTTCTCCTCACGCGGCGTCCACGCGGATTTGCCGCCGCGGGCGGTGGTTTCCTTCCAGGCTTTCTCCACGTCGTCCACGCCGAGCGCGATGACCTTGACCCCGTCGCCATGCACCAGATGATGCGCGGCGAGCGGACTGGAGGGCGAGTACGGCGCGGAAACGACAAACCGCGCCTGCCCCGATTCCAGCACGTACGAAGCAAAGTCGCGGTTTCCCGTCTCGAGCCCGGAGTAAGCGACCGGCTTGAAGCCGAATGCCTTCCACCAGTAATACATGGCGTGCTTGGCGTTGCCCACGTAGAAATGCACGTGGTCAACGGACTTGATCTGCAGGAAGTCCGCCTCCTCGGTCATCGGTCGGGTTTCGGGTTGAGATGCAGTTGCAGCCATTCAGCCTCCTTTGGTGAGATGAGAAGATTTTACGACAAACAATGTCTAATTGCAAATAAAAACCCGAATCTCAGTAAATACATGATTCTGCTAACGACCCTTGCAAGAAGGTTAGCATTGTGCTAACATCTTGACGTGTACAAGATTTCCTACGCCAAGGAAGCCGAAAAGTCGTTGCTGAGGATGCCGCGTAACACAGCAAGGTTGATTCGGGAGAAATTGAACGCAATTGCCGCCGATCCATTTGCCAATCACCCAAACGCGAAGAAATTACAAGGCAGAGAAGGCTTCCGCCTGCGAGTCGGAGATTGGCGGGTCGTTTACAGGATTCAAAATGAACAATTGGTGATTATCGTGTTGAAAATCGCTTCGCGCGGAGAGGTTTACAAATGAAAGAAGAAATTCAAATCATCGAACGAGATGGCAAGCCTGAATGGGCGGTGCTTCCTTACGAACACTATCTGCAACTTCTTGAGCAGGCTGAACTGATTGAGGACATCCGCGATTTCGACAGAATCAACGCGGCGATCGAACGCGGGGAAGAGGAGTTGATTCCCGCTGAAGTGGTTTACGCCATACTGGATGGCGCAAGTCCCATCAAAGTCTGGCGTGAGCATCGTGGACTGACCCAGCAACAACTGGCGGATGCGGCGGGAATCAGCAAACCCTATCTCTCGCAGATCGAAACAGGCAAGCGAAAAGGAACGATGGAAATCCTGTCCGCGATTGCGAAGACATTGAATGTATCGCTGGACGAGATCATCGAAAGAAAGGAATGAGGTTGGAGGCGAAGCAAGGAGGACAGGCTCTCAAATCATTCTCTGTAAGATGTCAAAGACCATCCGGGTCTGAAATCACTTCACCCTCACCACCTTCGCTTCCGTCATCTTTTGCAGATCGGATGTCTTCAACTCGAAGATGGCGTTGGGAGTCCCAGCCGCCGCCCAGACGGTTTCGTATTGCAGGAAATCCTCGTCCATGTACGTTTCGATCTTCTGGAGATGACCGACGGGAGGCACGCCTCCGATCGCGAAGCCGGTCACTGCCCGCACGAAATCGGCGTCCGCCTTCCCGATGCCTTCTCCCGCGTATTCGCGGATGCGTTTCTCGTCCACGCGGTTCGCGCCGCTGGTCAGCACGATGATCGGCTTGCCCGATTCCCTGCCTCTGAAGATCAACGACTTGACGATCTGACCAAGTTCACAGCCGGCGCGGTCCGCGGCTTCCTGCGCGGTGCGCGTGGACTCGGCGTGTTCGATCACGATATAGTTGTAGCCCAGCGAGTTGAGGGTATCTTGTATCTTCTGCGCGGAGGAGGAGAGGGGCATGGGAGGGATGAAGGATGAGGATGGCGAGTACACAGGTTCACAGGTACACAAGTAGACAGGTAAACAAGGAAACATGAATGATACGCTCACGTGTCTGCCTGTTTTCTTTTCGCCAATTATAACAAGGTCAAGGGTAAAATCAGCCCATGACTGACCAACAACGAAAAATCTACCAAACCCATGCAGACCGATACGAGGCGCTCGTGTCGCGCGAAGATTATCTTGGAAACATTCCCCGCGCGCTCGACGAAATCGTCAACCCCGACGGCTTGGACATACTCGACCTCGGCGCAGGGACGGGACGCCTGGCGGTGATGCTTGCGCCGCGCGCCAAATCCATTCGCGCATTCGACGCTTCGGAGGAGATGTTGCGCGTGTGCCGCCAAAGATTGGAAGCGAGCGGACTGTCCAATTGGAAAGTGGATGCGGCGGATCATCGCCGAATACCCGTTGAAGATCATTCTGCCGACCTCGTCGTCTCAGGCTGGAGCGTGAGTTATCTCGCGGTTTGGAATCCAAATTCGTGGAGAAGGGAATTGGAGAATTGGCTGGGTGAAATGAAACGCGTCTTGAGGCGGGGCAGTTATATCGTCCTGTTCGAATCGCTTGGCACGGGGAATGAGTCGCCGATTCGGTTGGAGCATCTCAAAGATTATTATCCGTGGCTCGATGAGGTCGGCTTCCAAAACAAATGGATTCGCACGGATTATAAATTTGCATCCATCGAGGAGGCAGAGGAATTGTCCCGCTTCTTCTTCGGTGATGAGTTGGGCGACAAGGCGAGGAAAAACAATTGGATCGTTTTACCCGAATGCACAGGGGTATGGTGGATGCGAAAGTAAAAGTAACGGTGGTCGAGCAGGCGGCGGGGTCTCGATATATGCTGACGCACTACTCGACCGCCGCCGTATCGAGACCACATTTACCCCTGTTTCTTGAACCCATTTCTCGCCGCCGTTACTAAACCGACCAGCAGCAGCACGATGCTCCCTCCCACAAACAGCCACTTGACCAACGTGAATATCGCCGAAACCCATGCCAGCAACGCAGGCGTTGACGGATACACCGAAAGCATCGCGACAATCCCCAAATTCTCGAACAGATCGAACAGCCAGGCGCCGAACGGCGCCGCGTTGTATTTATGCATTTCGCTCGTGCTTGAGAAGCCGCGCTCGAACAGCCACGTCATCGCCAGCGTAAGGAATAACGTGTAGATAATCGGGTAAATGATGTCGCCTGTCAACTCGAAGAGGCGATACGATGCGCGTCCCTCATCGCCGTAGGACGCCACCATCGAGTAGACTTTATCGGGCGTATAAAAGAATTGCAGGTCAATCGGAGGTGTGTTGCCGGAGTCAGCCTGGATTTTAGCCTGCTGGTTCGGCAGGATGACCGCGTTGAAATAGAGAAGCCCCGCAAGCAGTACCAACACCAGCCAGCCGTTCGCATACTTCTTCAGCGTTTCGGAAAGTTTATCCAGCATGTTGTCCTCCGTGATTGATGGGATCAGTGTTGCTCACCGCCCCGAAGGGTGAAGCGAATGTCGAACAGATTCACAAAAAACCTTCAGGATGTTTCTACCGGATCAACGCCTCCGCCTGGTTCAGCCACGCGTCCTCCACGCGCTGTTTGTGTTTGCCGTGCATGGGCATCGACTCGATCTCTTTCAGGGAGAAAAACCCCGCTTCGGTGGTCTCGTTGCTCAAGCCGGGTTCGCCGCCGACGATCTCCGCCTCGAAGCCCATGATGACGAAATGGACCTTGTTCCCGTCGGGATAGATAACCAGTTGGTCGGGATTGCTGTACACGCCGACCAGACGCTTCACGCGGACGCTCAAGCCTGTTTCCTCGAAAACCTCCCTTTCACACGCCTCGGCCGCGGACTCGCCCGATTCCATGCCTCCGCCCGGCACGCACCAGAGACCGTTATCCGCGCGGCGGGTGAGCAATACCTTTGTACGCGTCTCGTCGAAGATGACGGCGGAACAGCCGACGCGGATCTTTCCTTGTGTGGCGATACGCTCGCCGTAGAGGATTTGGGTCATGGGTAAATAAGACCTCCGAGATTTCCAAAATCTCGGAGGTCTTTGCTCTCCTTATTCTTTGATAAATGTCCCGTTACGCAGTTCTCGCAGCGTCTCCTGGATTTCCTCGATGGTGTTCATCACAAACGGACCGTACGGCACGATGGATTCCTTGAACGGCGCGCCCGCCATGAGCATGAAGCGGACCGGGTGGTTCTCGGTCTTGACGGTGATGTGATTGCCGTTGTTGAACTTGACCATTTTCACGGCATCCAAAGTTTCATTTGAGAAGACGCCCTCGCCCTCGAAAACGTAGGTGATGAGGGTGTGTCCGCTGGGGATGGGGAAATGCCATTCGATGCCGGGCGCCAGATCCACGTCCATGTAAAGAGGCGAGGCGGCGATGTCGGTCACGGGACCGGTCACGCCGTCCACCGTCCCAGCCACGACGCGGACCTTGACGCCGTCCTTCTCGTAGGCGGGAATCGTGGATGCGGTCACTTCCTGATAGCGCGGTTCGGACATCTTGAGATGCGAGGGAAGGTTGACCCACAGTTGGAATCCGTAGATGTTCCCGCTGGGACCGCGGCGGGGCATTTCCTCGTGCAGGATGCCGCGTCCCGAACTCATCCATTGCACGTCGCCAGGACCGATGAGTCCCTCGTTGCCGAGGCTGTCGCGGTGGGCGGTGGAGCCTTCGAGCATGTAGGTGACGGTCTCGATGCCGCGATGCGGGTGGTAGGGGAAGCCGCGGATGGGACCTTCGAGCGGGTCGTTGAAGGCGAAGTGGTCGAAGAGCAGGAAGGGGTCGAACAGGTTGCTGACCTTGGGACCGAAGGAACGGAGCAGTTTGACGCCCGCGCCTTCGATGGCGGTCTGCGGTTCGATGATCTGGGAGACAGTTCTAAGGTTGTTCATGTGCGTATGGATGAGGTTGGAGAGGGATGTATTACTTCTGCTTACTCGACAGCGTTTGCGTATTGATCCCCATCTTCGTCCAGATTTATTCTGCGAGCGCGATATCCCTCATAGTCCGGGACAAGGCGGTGATATTCGGTGTCCATCAAGGGAGATGAGATCATGAAGTCCGCCGAGGCGCGGTTGCAGGCAATTGGAATATTCCAGACGACTGCCATCCGCAAGAGCGCCTTGATATCCGGGTCGTGCGGCAGCGGTTCGAGCGGATCCCAGAAGAAAATGAGGAAATCAATTTCATTCTCGACGATCTTGGCGCCGATCTGCTGATCGCCGCCCAGCGGTCCGCTTTGCAGTCGGGTGATGGTCAGGTCGAGTTCGCGCTCGAGAGCGGCGCCTGTCGTGCCGGTGGCGTACAAATCGTGGTGAGCCAGTAGAGTACGGTTGAATTTCGCCCATTCAAGCAGGTCTCGTTTCTTGTTGTCGTGCGCGACGAGCGCGATCTTCTTATCTGGTTTCATGGCAATTTGCTTGTGTGCCATTCGATTTCTCCTTCATCCTGTTTGTTGTACAAGATACGATGCGCGGTCTATAAAGGACACACGCCTTCTCAACGAGTTTCACGATCTCATCGTGCGCGGACTGTTCGGCGGCGTTCGCAAAGTCTATCCGGCGAATGGGAAGTTGACGGATGTTTTCTGGATACACATGCAAGCCACTGCCAAAGGATGTTTTGAAAACGAAGTTTAGTAAAGAAGAATTCATCAAACCCGGCACGAAGTTGATGTTGCTCGTATCCCAGCCGAGGGCTTTGAACAAAGGCAGAATGTATCCCAGCCGCGTCTGCATTTCGTTCAGTCCCTTGCGCTGGGGCGGGGGCATATCCTTGAAACTCTTTACGAGTCTTTCGATTTCGGAATAGGCGGTCACTTGTGTGGTCATGATAATTGATGAGGTTACATCCCTGTTCTCGAATTTTTCAACGAATCTCGAGCCGTAACGCGACCTTGTCGCCTGCCTCGATTTTTTCCGCTTTGCGGACGCTCGCTTTAATGGGCACGAGGTAATGGTCATCTTTGGGGAACAGGGAGGTCGTAAATTCGGTCCCGCCGATCCGCACAGTGACCGGGATCACGCCCCAGCCATACGTCACCAGACTGGAAACGGCTTTGATGTCACGGCTGTGCTCCTCCGGGACAGCGATGAAGAACCATGGGGCGGGTCCCTTCCAGATGATGATCCTGCCGCTGAACTCGATTTCCATGAGCGCAAGTATATCAAATGCCCGGCGGTGTTTTTACTTCTCTTTCCCTTTTCATCATTATCCCTTGACGCTGCTTCGAGAAGCGCAGTATTGAACCCGCCTGTGTTGTTTACCCTAGTACATCTTGGCATAAACAAGTCTTTAGTGGTATAGGATAGGATACTTTCCAACCGGAGGATCCTGATGCCGATACCCAAAGCCCAAGAAGTGAAATTAACGGATGCCGAGCGACAAGGCTTAGAAAAGCTGGTCAAGCGGCGTCAAGTTGGACAACAAATCGCCTTGCGAGCCAGGATTGTTCTGGCAGCCGCAGACGGACACAAGAACAAAGAAATTGTTGCAAAGTATTCGGTGACCGCGGATACGGTCAGACTGTGGCGTAATCGTTGGGTCAAACTACAAGACATTTCGCTCGACGACTTGAGCCTCGAAGATCGCTTGGCAGATGCGCCGCGTCCTGGAGCGCCCGCCAAAATTACCGCCGACCAACGCTGTCGGATAGAGGCTCTGGCCTGTGAAAAGCCAGAAAAAGCGGGCCGGCCCATCACACACTGGACGGCGC
>CAYQOF010000164.1:0-7384 GCA_964419035.1 uncultured Anaerolinea sp.
GGTAAGAGTTTACCTCCCTTAGAATTACTAATTTCAGGTGTTCGCATTAAGAAAGCGATACACCCTCCTGTTCCAGTTTCAAACCGCGTTTGAGCATGTGTTCCAGGACGAGACGCACATCACGTAGTTCATGTCGCAGGAGCAGGCGTTTGAGGTTGACTCGGTCAGAGGCAGTGAGAGGACGGGCACGGGGGATGTTGGATTCGAGGGTGGTGATATCCATTAAGTAGGGCTGAATTTGGTCGCTGACAAAACGGCGTAATTGGCTCAAAATATTGAAGCCGCCGTAATCCAAATCTGACCACAGGAAGATGGGAGTTGTTTCGGGTAGAAGTCGGAGAACGCGGCGAACGGCGGGGGAGGGATTGCCGTATGTGCAGATTGTTGCATGTTGCGGCCACTCTTCTATGCTGCGGGATGGTATGGTAAGTATTCTGTTGTTTACTTGTATACCTGTGAACCTGTCTACTTGTTGATGGAAGGTGGTCAGGTTTTCGATGCAGAGAACAGATTCGGCGCAGACAGATCGAAGGGAGGCTGTCTGTGCAGACGGGAATCCAATGGAAGGCTTGAATCCGACAAGGTTTAGAATCTCGCCATCATCCGTGGTGAGACGCCAGTTGCCAGCGAAATGGATGTAGCCCGGGTTGGCGACAAGGTTGAGTTCGCGCAGAACTTCTTCAGATGGGATACGTTTCCATTCCGGGTTGCCAAGGCGGGCAAGGCTGACGAGTTGATTCTTGATAACCTCAAAACGTTTACTGTCGTTGAAGACGCGCACGCTGAGGACACGGTAGGGAGTCTCTGCTGTCAGAGTGGGCAAGGCTTGTAGAACGGCGAGCAGATCAAGGGTCAGATTTGAATCGGCAAGGTTGAACGGAGCGGGAGATTTTCCGGCTTTGATCTGGTGCAGGATGTGGGAAATCGCGCGGGCGCGCCAGTCATCCTGGAAGCGGAATTTATCGGCGAGGAGAAGGTTTTCCAAGCGAGAGCGATTGTCGGCTATGGGGATTCTCGAGAGGAGGCGGAAGAGTGCAATGTTGCTTGTTGCGTGTTCCGTCAGGGTGATGGATTGGATGATGTGATTGGTTTCGCCTGGGAGCCAGGTGAGTTTGATGAGTTCTTCTTCTTCGAGGGCGATGAATTGTTCATTCGCGATGATGTGGGGCGTTGGGTCTGTCTGGGAAAAGTAGGTTGGTAATGGAAGATTGGCGGGGATGACTTTGATGTTTTGATGTTGAGCGGTGCGTCCACTTCGCTCCGCTTCGGGATGATATGTTCCGTTTCGAGAGGAGCGGCGTTCCAGGATGTCGAGCAATGCGTTCAGCGCGACCCGCACATCAGGTGAGGGGATGAATGAAATCTCCATCAATCAACTCTCCAACGGAAAACGCAACACGAGTCACTGGCTCTCTAACTTCTCCATCATCTCACTCTTGTCAATTCCAATGACGAAGGAATGATTGTTCTTGCGGACAACCGTACAGACGCTGTCCACGTAGGGCAACAGCGAACCTGATTTATCTGGCGGGGTGGCGAGGAGGACTTGCAATCCTGCTTCGCGCATGAAGTGAAGCGCGCTGGCGGTACGGGCGGTATCCATTTTGCCAAAGGCTTCATCAAAGAGGGCGAGGCGGATGGTATCGGATGGGCGGGATTGGTTCAGGCGATAGGCTTGGGCAAAGGATGCCGCCATTGCCACATAGAATGGTGTCGTGGTTTCGCCGCCGCTTTTCTTGGCGTTGATCTGACTCAGCAAGGCGCGATCCCCATTGGGGTAGTGAATGCGGATATCGTATTGGAGATAGTTGCGATAATCCTGTAGTTCGCGCAGTTCGGCGTTTTCGTCATCGTGAGCGCTGGTGAGCCGCTCGAAGAGCAGGTCCCAGCCTTGCTGGTGTTTCTGACGAAAATCCGAATCGAAAAGTGAATCACCCATGATGCGCTGACTGTCCATGACCATCTCGTATACCTGACGCAATGCGGGTGCGGGCTGGTTGATGAATTCAAAGCGTTCACCGCCGAAGCGCAGGTTGGCAAGTGTGCCGTTGAGGAAAGCCAGTTGCTGCCGGGCATCTTCGATCTGTTCGCGCAAACGATGGATGAAGTTTTCGACAAGTTCCTGTTCGGCGAGTGCGCGCTGGTGCGCGATTTGATCTTCGTAGTTGGGCAACTCTGATGTGATCAGTTTTTCTCTTTCGGTGATGTAGCGTGTTGCGTGGTCGGTTTCATCGTAGCCAAAGTCATATTTCAGTGAGTAGGCTTGTTTGGCTTCGCGCAGGCGGTCGCGTGAACGCCCTTCGGCGGTCTGGTAATCGTTTTCGTAGCGGCTGGCGTTTTGCAGGATCACTTCGAGCGGCTGGCGTTCGCGGCGGCGTTCATATTCTTTTTGAACATCGGACCTGGTCTCTTCATCCGCATCTTCCTGGATGAGGAAGGTTTCCGCGCTTTGAAGGGACTCGTCTGCGTTTCTTTCCAGGCCTGGGAGTGATTCCGTTTCGATTTGTTTGATCTTCTCTTCGAGATTTCCAAGTCTCCGCTCGATGTTCGAGACTTCGCTCTGCAGTTCGTCGCACTTGCGTTTGTATTTTTCCGCTTCGGCTTTGAGGGTCTCGACGGTGGGTAAGTCGAGTTGTTCCAGTTCTTTGGTGAGTGTTGCGTGGCGCGCCTTCCGTTCGGGGAGAATGATGAGGGACTCAAGGGCGTGTTCGAGTTCGATGAGCGGGCGGATTTTGTCGCGGGTGAGGGCAAGGCGTTCGCGCAATGCGGCTTCGCGCTTGTTGAGGCTCTTCAATTCGTTTGCAATTTCATCAATTCGGCTTTCGCGTTGTTCGATCTGTCGCGGCGCGGCGCGTTCGCCGATGAACCAGCGTTTGTAGACCTGCGGGTTGAGGTGACTATCGGTAAAGTTGCGGCGGACGAAACATTCCTGGGTGATGGCGGTGCGATGGTTGCGTAGTCCTTCGATGGTGTCGCACTTGCTGTAGTGACCGAGGAGAAGGTCAACGTAGGCGCGGGCGGCGGGGTTCTCGGTAACAACTTCGGAGGATAGAGTCTCGCGGTGCGTATTGCGTCCACTCCGCTTCGCTTCGGGATAATATGTTCCGTTCTTTCCCTGTTTACCTGTGTACGTGGTTACTTGTATGCCTGTTTCCATGGTGTGTGTTCCGCCGAGGATGGACTCGGTGTCCAACAACGTCGCGCCATGAATTGTGTCTTTGTATTTCCGATAGAGTTGCATGGCGGCGTCGTAGTGGGCGGGTGGGACGAGCAGGGTGAAACGATTGAATCCGAGCAAACCTTCGATGGCATTTTGCCATTCGTGGTTTGGGATCTGGAGAACGTCACAGAGATAAACGACTTCGTTGGCGCCAAGTCCCAGTTCGGCGCGGAGCAGGCGGCGGAGGTGGGCGGCATTGGGAGCCTCGGCTTCGTAACTGGTTTCGCGGTCGCCGGTGCGGAGTTTGCGGATCTCATCTTCGAGTTTGGATGCTTCCGCTTTGAGCCGGGCGGCTTGCTCGTTGAGGAGGGTTTGTTCGCGGGAATAGATTTCACCGAGGGTGGTCAACGCCTCTTGCATGTTGCGTATTGCGCGTTCCGTGTTGCGCGCTTCATGTTCCGTCAGGAATGATTCAAACGCAGGCGGAATTTCAATCTTGTCGGAGGTGAGATTTTTCTTGAGTTTCCTGGCGTCGGTGAGTTCGGCGGTGAGGGAACGGTCGAAGTCAGTTTGACGCTCGGAGAGGGAAGCCAGTTCGACGGAGAGGGAAGCGAGTTTATCGCGCAGTTCTTTTTCGCGTTGGGCGGTGTGGTCGGTGTGGAGGGCGATTTCAGCGTCGGTCAATGCCGATTGTGCAAAGCGCAGGCTTCGGCTGAGTCCGTCGCGCTGAATCTCGTCGCGTTGAAATTCCAGTTTGGCGGAGTCCAGTTCGAGGCGGCGCGTCTTCAGTTCATCCAGATAAACATCCGCCTGGGCGCGGCGGGCGGCGTAGGTGTTGGTGATGCGTCGTCGTCGGTTGGCGAGACGTTCCTTGTCGAGTTCTTCGATGCGGCTGAGGGATGCAATACGCTCGCGGACATCGGCGGCGAGGGATTCGAAGTGGCGCAGGGTTTCGAGTTGGGCTTGCAGGGCCTTGACGTCCAGCAGGTTTTCATCGAGCAGATAGTTGTGGACGAAGGAACGGATGTCGGTGAGCGGGCTGAAGGCAAGTCCTTTGACGATCTTGGCGGGGAAGGTATCCTTGAGTTGACCGAGGCGGTTGAGCAGGTGAACGCGATAATCTTCCAGGCGGGTGAAGACGCGCGCACTGGCATTGGGCGGCAGGGCAAAGTTTTCGAGATGGCGTTTGAAGGCGCGTGTATCGAAGAGTTGGCCGGGGGCTTTGAAGAACCAGTTGTCATTGAGCGCGGCATTGTGGACGATGAAATATGACACGTCAGGGCTGCGTCCGTCCTCATAGGCGTCAATGACCGCGCCATGCGTAAAGTATGTGCCATCGGGATTCTTGAATTCGAGGGCAGCCACGCCTGTTGCGTCGCCGCGCAAATAGCGCTGCCCTTCGGTGCCGAGTTCGCCGCGCACATAACTGGCAAGGGTCCGTTTGCCGCCGCTGAGCGCGGCTTGGTTGAAGCGTACATCTCGTTGTCCACCTACGAGGGCAAATTGCACGGCATCGAGGACGGTGGATTTGCCTGCACCGTTGATCCCGATGAAGTAGGTTGTGCCCTGACAGTCAATGGTGGTGTTTTCAAAGAGATGCCAGTTGATAAGACGTATGCGAGTCAGGAATTTCATGGCTGTTCTTCCTCTCCTTTTTCAGATTCAGCAGCCCCAGCCCTGTACTTTCTCAGCCATGCTTCCAGCTCAGCGGCGGATTGGGTGGGGAGGATGAGGCGGATGGAGCCGCGCAGTCGCAGGCGGGCTTCACCATCCCGGACATCTATGTTGCGTCCGTCAATGGTGTCTATCAAGCCCAGGGCGCGCAGGCGGCGCAGGAGGGTTTCGTATTGTCCCATGCCAAGGTCGCGCTCCCTGCCCGTGATGGTACGATATTCTTCGCGCACTTCGCCGACGGTGGCTACGGGGTCGCTGGCAAGGCTGAGATGTTCGGTCTTGTCCTCGTACAATTTTCGGAGAACGACGATCATCAACGACTCGTCCAGTTTATAACGGGCGCGGCTGTAACTGTATTCGGAAACAACCTGGAAGATGCGGTGATAGTCATCGTGCAGGAGGTTGAAACCGGTCAATGCCAGAAGGGACTCGAACACGGCGCGGTGGCGATGGACAAAGTAGTAGTCATCCTTGTCGTCATTGATGTCGTGGTAGAGGAAGGTTTGTCCGAGCAGGCGGTTGACGATGCGCGGAAAGTCGCGGCGTGATTTTTCGGGAATATCCTGGAGGAGATTGTCTTGGGTAAGGGTCATGGCGGTTTCCAAATGGGGTTGAGTGGAAATGTGTTCCGTTGTTTGTCTGCGTGTGTACTTGTTTACTTGTCTTCGTGCTTTCAGAGTTTAACCAAATCAAATGGCATGACCTTATATTGCCCAACCTTCACCGCTTCGCCTTCACTCACTTCCAGCCCGTAACTGACTTCGGGATGGTGGGCATACGCGATAATGGTCGTGAACCAGTGCAGGTCATCGCGCACAGCACAGGGGATCTCCTGGATTGACAGACGTTTGTGTCCGTTGAAGAAGCCGAGAACTTTGCGGTTGACTTTATCGGGCGAGAAAGCCTGGGTCACGTCCTGCATGGTCAGGGCATGGAGAGCGGCGAAGTCGTCTGGGTGCAGGGTGGGGACGACAATGGTATCGGGGGTGAAGGGCGCGCGGCGTTGGGGCGGGGTATAGAAACTCTTGAGGTCGGGAACGCGGATGGGTGTATGAAGAAATATGGTGCGTGGAGTATGTTCCGTGGAGCGTGTTGCGGCCACTCCGCTTCGCTGCGGGATGAGATGTTCCATTTCTCCTTGTGTACTTGTGTACGTGTTTACATCTTCGGGAAGTTCGTCGAATCCTTCATCACGCAAGGCGGATAAGTGCTGTGCCAGTGAAACAAGTCTGTCTTTGAAACTGCCGTCTGCGTTGCCCAGTTTGTAGCGGATCTGGCGGAAGGATGTGCGCAGGTATTGCGCATGACGCGTGTCAATATCTGCGAGGAGCGGATCCAGCCCTTCGAGTTGGTGAACGATGAACAACAGCGACTGCGTGATCTCATGTTCCGCCTGTGCGGGCGATAGGCGGCTTTGCGCGGCGAGTTCTTCGGCGGTATGAGAGAGCCAATCATCATCCACAAGCCATTCTTGAATCTGATTGACGATGTCGCGGCGGTAACGCGAAACGTGGTCGGATGTTTTCAGGGCGTGATAGGCAGGCCCGAGAGTTTGTGTGTAATCGTCGAATTGCAAGCGCAGGATGTCGGGAACTTCCATCTGCCTCGCAGCGCGCTCCACATAACGACGGATGTTTTGGTTCAGTTCGTTCAGTCCGCGCACAACCTGGCGGATGTTCTCGTAAGTCTGTGAAACGGCGAGCGTGGGCGAAAAATCCTTGTTGGTCCTGGCAGAAGTAATGAGTTGATGCGCGGCGTAGAGCTGCCCCTTGAATTCGCGTGGCTTTTGTTCCTGGATGGAGCGAAACGCTTCAAGCAGGGTAAAGGCATAATCAGGCAGGAGGATGGTCTCAGAATAATCGGCGTGCTGTTCACGTTCGATCCAGCCTGAATCGGCGAGGCGGCGGATGAGATAGGATGCGTAGTAATGCTCGGGCTTGGATCCTGCCAATGAGGGCGGATCAGGCTCAGGGGAGGTCTGATTCGCCATGTCCGCCTTGATCCACAGGACTGCTTCGCTTGTCTCATCTTCAACATTCGCGCCTGCCTCCCGCAGATAATCCACGATCTCGGCGATGACCGTCTCGCGCGCCAGACCGAAACGGTTGAATTCAGCGAGGCTGTAAATGCGGATCAGGATCGCCATGTAGTGCCGCTGGAGGGTGGCGAAACCCTGCGTGGTGAAGAGGTTGAAGAGTTGGGGCGGGAGTATGTCAAACGGATTCGCCATGTCCCGCCTCCCAGGTGAGAATGTCGTTCAAATCACAGTTGAGCGTCGCACACAGGCGTGCGAGGGCGTCGAGATCCACGTGACGCGCCGCGCCCGAATCGAGGCGGTAGACGAAATCCTTCGGAACGCCAGCCTTCTCCGCCAATTTGCGCGGGGACATGCGCTCGCCCGTCGTTGCCTGGTATTTGCCCAGCAAAACCGTGATACGACCGATTGTTGAGATTTTAGAACGCATGTTCTAATTTTATACACATGCGGCGGTTTTGTCAAGAGGTTTGGCGAGGAAATGGGACAGGTGTACAATCATTCAAGAGGAAAAC
>CAYQOF010000165.1:0-7295 GCA_964419035.1 uncultured Anaerolinea sp.
GGCGAGCGCGCCCTGCCCTGGCGCGGGGAGCATGGCGTCGAGGGAGAGCCATTCGCTGACGTGACCGTCCAAGCCAAGGCGGGTCAATCCCGCGCCCGCGAGGATGATCGCGTCGTATTGACCGTCGAGGGCTTTGCGGAGGCGCGTGTCCACGTTGCCGCGCAGGGATTGGGAGCGAAGGTCCGGGCGGAGGGAAAGGAGTTGGGCGGCGCGGCGCAGGCTCGAGGTCCCGACAGAGGCGCCGCTGGGGAGAGTCGCAAGGGTATATCCGCTGGCAGAGACCAGCGCATCCCGCGCTTCACCGCGCGCGGGAATACATCCAATTGTCAATCCGCTTGGATTTTCAACGGGCAAGTCCTTGAGCGAGTGAACCGCGCAATGTACGCGACCATCAAGCAATTCTGATTCGAGTTCCTGCGTGAAGAGTCCCTTTCCGCCGATTTCGGGCAGAGGCTTGTCGAGAATCATATCGCCCTGTGTGTTGATGATCTTTTCTTCGCAGATCAAGTCAGGATGAATCGAGCGCAGGGCGTTGATGACCCATTGGGTTTGCCAGCGGGCGAGCGCGGAGGGACGGGTGGCGAAGGTTAGTCTCATAGTCTAATAGTCGAGTAGTCTGCTAGTCGGCGGCAGAGATGGGGCAGGGTTGACCTGAGAAACTGCACAAGCCTTCGCTTTGCAGACCGAATAACGTGCGGGCGACCGCGGCGTATTCGGGCGCATGCGGACAGGACGCTTCGGCGCGCAGACGTTGGGTGGGCGCGTGCAAAAGTTTCTTGACCAGCGCCTGGGTCATGGCTTCGATGCGGGAGCGGTCGGCTTCGGTCAGGTTTGGCAGGCGGCGCAGAGTCTTTTCGAGCGTCTCCTGGCGGATGGCTTCCGCCTGCTGACGAATATCCGCGATGATGGGAAGCATCTCCAGCGATTGCATGTACTCGGCAAATTCGTTGAGTTCTTCTTCGAGAATGTCTTTGACGCGCGGCGCCTCTGCCATGCGTTCGGCGAGCGAGCCTTCGAGTTTGGCGTTCAAGTTGTCTATGTCGTACAGTTTGACGTGCGGGATGTGCGCCGCGTCGGGGTCAATATCGCGCGGCACGGCGATGTCAATGAGAACAAGCGGGCGGTGCGGACGAATCTGCATGGCGCGCTGGATCATGTCTGCCGTGACGATGATGTGCGGCGCGCCTGTGGAGGAGATGAGAATATCGGCGGAGGCAAGCGCGGCATCGAGACGTTCAAAGGTGGCGGTTTGCGCGTCCCAGCGCTGTGCGAGGGCGTTGGCGCGTTCCAGCGTGCGGTTGACGACCAGAATTTTTTGCGCCCCGCGTTTACGCAAGGCTTCCACTGCCAGTTCCGCCATTTCTCCAGCGCCGAGGATGACGATCTGCGCTTCGGCGAGCGGACGCGCGACTCGTTCCGCCAGCGACGCGGCAAGCGATGAAACCGAGGCGGGGTTGCGGCTGATGCCCGTCTCGGTGCGGGCGCGCTTCCCCGCGTGAATGGCAGCCTGAAACAGACGGTTCAAGGCGGGACCCGCCATGTTTTGCCCCCTTGAGAGTTCGAGGGCGCGCGTGACCTGCCCCAAAATCTGCGGTTCGCCGATGACGAGCGAGTCGAGTCCCGCCGCGACGGTGAAGAGGTGGCGGGCGGCGTTCAGTCCCTTGCGGCGCTGGAGATGCTGTGAAAATTCCTCACGCGGCACGCCGCGCGTTTCCGACAAAAAAATCTCCAATTCTGGAAAGATTTCCTGATTGGAGACCGCATAGATTTCAACGCGATTACAGGTGGAGAGGATGACCATCTCCGCGATGTTGCCGCTCAAATGTCCGCACGCGAGGCGGGAAAGGGAGGGGCGAATTTGCTCCTCGGCAAAGGCGAGTCGTTCGCGCAGATGGAGGGGGGCAGAGTTGTGGTTGAGTCCGATGGCAAAGATGTGCATGGGAACTTTGTCTGTTGTTACTATAGCGCAAAGTCCCGGACTGCACACAGAGAATTAATAGAATTTAGGTTAGCAGAGTATAAATTTCAATAAGAGTTTGCTTATTTGCGAAACGGATGGTACGATGAATTGTGATGTTCGTCATATCGATCAATTCGAAGCGCGCGGCAAAACGTCGTTCGAGACACAGCCGGAGATGTGCTGCGATCAAGCCCGTTCGTTCTTACTTTTCCCCCCAATGGATCGCAATTGTCCCAAACATGAGGCGGCGAAAGCCGATGTTCTTGAATCCAACCCATGCCATGCGCGCGACCATATCCTCTGCTGTGACGAAACCCTCAGTGGTTTCGGGCAGGTAACGATACGCTTCGCCGGATCCCGTCACCAGTTTGCCAAGCGCGGGAATGACAATGTGCAGATGAATCCAGATAAGCGGCGAAAGGATGTTTCTCTGCGGGCGCGTGGTATCGAGGATGACGATGCGACCTCCGCTTTTGAGGACGCGGTATTGTTCCTCCAATGCCTCGTTCAGGTCAATGACGTTGCGCATCAGGAAACCGGAGACGACCGCGTCGAAAGTTGATTCATTGAATGGCAGAAGGAGCGCGTCCGCGGCGGAGAAATCGAGCCTGCCCGCTTGTTGACCCACCCGCATCATTTCCAAAGTGAAGTCTGCTCCGACGACCCGGGCATTGGGAAAGGCTGACAGCGCCTCCCGCGCCAAATCGCCGGTGCCGGTCCCGAGGTCCAGAAGGGACGCGTGGTCATCCAGCCGCGCCAGTTCGATGACGCGTTTCCTCCAGCGGATGTCCTGTCCGCCGGTCATCAGCCGGTTCATCAAGTCGTAACGTCTGGCGATGCGCGTGAACATATCCTGCACGTACGCCGCGCGTTCGTCGCCTGTCCATTGAGTCATGGGGTCTCCTGCGTTGAATTTGCGCCATTATACGTTATACTGCCCCGCATGAATTCGGAAAACGGCTTTAGTGAACGAAGAACCAACTGGAATGCATGGATGTTGGCGATCCGCCCACGCACCCTTCCTGCCGCCGCGTCCGGCGTGGTGATGGGCGGCGCGCTCGCCTGGCACGATGGACTCTTTCGACTCGATGCGATGCTGGCATGTCTGTCCGCCGCGTTGCTTTTGCAGATCGGGAGCAACCTCGCCAACGACGTGTTCGATTTCGAACGCGGCACCGATACGCCCGAACGATTGGGACCGACGCGCGTCACACAGGCGGGATTGCTCACGCCCGCGCAAGTAAAGTTTGGCATGGCAATCGTGTTCGGTTTGGCGGCGTTGATCGGTTTGTATCTGACATGGCTTGGCGGGTTGCCCATCATCATCATCGGCGTTGCCGCGATCCTTTCAGCGATTGCCTACACAGGCGGACCGTTCCCGCTTGGCTATTACGGTCTTGGCGATGTTTTTGTGTTCATCTTCTTTGGGCTTGCATCCGTGGCAGGGACGTATTACGTGCAGGCGGATTTTGTCTCTCCGGCCGCGTGGTGGATGGCAATCCCGCCGGGGTTGATCGTCACTGCGATTCTGGTGGTGAATAATTTGCGCGACCTGGAAAACGACCGCAAGGCGGGCAAACGCACGTTGGCTGTTTTGTTGGGTGAACGCAGAACCAAAATTCAATATGTGCTTTGCATGGTGATCGCTTATCTTGTTCTTACGCTCACGGCGTGGATGGGCGTTGTGCCGTGGACGACCATGCTGGCATGGCTGTCATTGCCAATAGCATATCGAGCCGCGCGCATTACGTTGACGCAAAATGGGCGTCCGTTGAATGTTGCGCTGGCAGGCACGGGTCAAACCGCGCTGGCGTTCAGTCTGTTGTTTTGGGCAGGGTTGTTGTTGCCGCTTACCGCGTAGGGGACGTTCTCTAACGTTCCCGTCGGCGTTACACCTGCCCTGGCGGGCGGTGCCAGGGGAGAACGCCGACTACGCAGGCTGATGAACAACCACATAACGTCCGCTGAAACGATCTATTCAACAAACTTCCACGGGCACAAGATTCGCTCCAGCCAATCCACGGTGAAATACAAGCCGAGCCCCAGCAGCGACATGGCGATCACGCCCGCGTACATGGCGGGATAATTCAAGAGCGTGCTTCCGTTGTAGTAAATGTAATAACCGAGTCCGCGCTGGGTGGCGAACAACTCGGCGATATACAACACGGCGACCGCCGTCCCAACCGACTGGCGGAGCGCGGTCAATATGGCGGGCAAACTCGCGGGCAGATATACAAAGCGGAACAAGGCGCGCCTGCCCGCCCCCAGACTGCGCAGGCTTTGGAACAATTGCGGCGGCAGCGCGGCGGCTTGATCCCTGACCAAAACGATGATCTGGAAAAACAAAATCAAAAAGATGATCGTGACTTTTGCCGCGTCGCCGATCCCCAAAAACAACAGGATGACCGGCACGAAGACGACCTTGGGAATCGGATACAGCAAATAAATGACAGGGGAGACAAATCGGTTCAGCCGCGCGGACCCGCCAATTGCCAGCCCCGCAGGGACAGCCGTCAACACCGAGAGCATCGTCCCCGCCACCACGCGCCACAGACTGGCGAGGGCATGTTCGGCGAGTCCTTTGGTCAATTCGCTGAAGAAAACTCTGGTCACGACGATGGGCGTCGGCAAAATGGAACGGTTCACCAGCATGGCAGTGATCTGCCATAAAATGAACAGCCCCAACGCAGCCAGCAGGACATCACGGCGTTTCATCGTTCAATTCCCTCCGCAATGTCTTGCGCATTTCGAGATATTCGTTGGTTTGGCGATATTCGGCGTTCCCCGCGTTTTGATTCGCAAAGATCCCTGGCTTCGTGTTCGGCGGCTGACCCAATAAAAGAATCTTCCTTCCCATGACCGCCGCCTCCTCGATGGCGTGCGTGACCATGATCAGGGTGATGCCCTGTTCCTTGCATAATTCCAGTGTCAGCGATTGCAGGTCTTCGCGGATGACCGCGTCGAGCGAGGAGAAGGGTTCGTCCATGAGCAGGATGTCGGGGCGCAGGGCGAGGGTGCGGGCAATGGCAGTGCGTTGACGTTCTCCGCCGGAGATTTGAGATGGATACTTGTCCGCGAGATGTGCAATGCCGAGTCTCTCCAGCCAGGGCATGATGTTCATCGTCCGTTGATGATCTTGCGGCGCGTGCGTTCCATCGGGTCCGTAAAAATTGTGGACGCGCAGTCCCAGTTCCGCGTTCTGTCTGACGGTTGACCAAGGAAGCAAGCCATACTCCTGAAGGATCAAGCCCGTGCCAGGGCGCGGACGAGTGATAACTTCGCCTTCGATCAAAACCTCCCCGCTGGTTGGTTTCAATAATCCTGCCAGCAGATAAAGCAGGCTGGTCTTGCCGCAGCCCGATGACCCGATGACCGCCCAGGTCTCGCCGCGTTCCACTGTCCAATCGAAGGATTGGAAGATGGGCGGGTGTTGAGGGTAACCAAAGGTTAGCGAATGAATTCGAATCATATCGGGGCGAATCGTATCGCGACATTTATGTCGCCCCTTTGCGAGATAAACCTCACGGTACGATGCAGGCTGGGTAACGGGATCAACTTTCAGTTAAGGAAGAAGCGAGGCGTTGACCGAGTCCGCGTAGGAGATGTCAGAGTCCAGTATCCCTTTATCTTTCAACCAGTTTAACGCGTCGTTCCATTCCTCGACGGTTGGCACGCCAGCCGAGGGGAAGGGCGGCGTTCGATAGGTCTCCAGCAAAGGTGGCGGCACGAGATTTTGTTCGCTCAACACATTCTTGTATTTCGCGGGATCGGCGTTGAGCAGGGAAGCGGCTTCCTCGACGGCGGCAAGGAACCCTTTCACTGCTTCGGGATTGGCGTCGATCACAGGTTTGCGGAAGGAGATGACGCTGAAACCGTATTCGGGATGTTTTGAATCGTCCGCCACGATCACGCCGCCCTGCGCCACGACCAGCGATGCAAGCGGATCAGGCATGACACCGGCGTTCAACTCGCCCGAAGCCAGCAGTGACATGCGGTCGGGGATCTTCGGCACGGCGATGGTTTTGATCTCATCGGCGGTGAAGCCCTCGGCTTGCAGGAGACGCTCTGTGACATATTCGATCACCGTCCCTTGTGAGACGCCGATCTCGACGCCCTTCAACCCCTCAACTGAGGTGATGCCGCTTTGACCCGAAGCGATAATGAAGAAATGTCCGTAGCCCGGCGCGGGACGAAGCGCGTAGCGCACCGCCTGCATCTGGATGGACTCTTTATTGAAGAGCATGACGGCAAGCGTTTCGTTGACCGTGCCATCCGCCTGACCCGCGGCGAGGAGTTGATCGCGTTCGGGGGCGGAAGCAACGGGGATGAATTCGACATTGACATTGTGCTTTGCAAACAGCCCCTCCTGTTGGGCGACGTACATCGGGAGGGTGTCAATGATCGGCAGGACGGCGATGCGCAGCGTGACCGTCTCTTTCGGCGCGGCGGGCGCGCACGCCATCAGGAGGAGGAGAAGGAGAACGAACAGGATTGTGATTGTTTTTTTGTTCATGATGGGGGAAATCCTTTTGATTGGTGAAATGTGCGCTGATTATGCCATACTATCAGCCCTGCGGCAGAGAAATACACACGCGTGCGAACATGACGAAAAACGACCCCCGCCCGGTCGAGTTGGTTTTTTGCCCGCCACAGCGCCTGATACAAAAACCCTGGTTGTACCTTTGTCTCAAAACAATACCCCCCCCCATTTTTTTGACTTGGGGAGTGTGTCTTGATGCCGGAGTTGTTTACCCAAGCGCTTTCTTTGCTTCGGCGATGACTTCATCGTAATTCGGCTCGACGCTGTTATTCGGCATGTACGCCACATACGACAACCTGCCTGTGCGATCAACGACAAAAACGGCGCGGCGCAGGTAGCGGCGTTCCTTGACGAGCAAACCGTATTTGACGCCCATCTCGGCTTCGAGAACGTCCGAAACGACTTTGACTTTGTCAATGCCAGCGGTGCCGCACCAGCGTTTCTGCGCGAAGGGGAAGTCGGTGCTGATGGTCCACACGAGGATGTCAGCGCCCAGTTTGGAAGCTTCTTCGTTGAAGCGGCGGGTCTCGCGGTCGCAGACATCGGTGTCGAGTGAAGGCACTGCGCTCAAGATGGCGACTTTGCCCTTCGACGCGGCAACCGGGTTGATCGGCGACCAATCCTGCGCGGCGGAGGTGAATTCGGGCGCCATGTCTCCGGCTTTGACATCGTCCCCGATCACGGTGGCGAACTTGTCGCCAAGTTTGAAAAAATCATTGCGTTCTGTTGGCATGTTGCTGCTCCTTTAAATTAGTGGCGGTATTAAACCACACTTATGTTGATATTGGGTAAGAG
>CAYQOF010000166.1:0-3965 GCA_964419035.1 uncultured Anaerolinea sp.
TTTGGGAATGATGAGGTGGTGAGGACGCGGAGAGGTCCGCGGTGGTGGGAAGAATCAAGGAAGTATTTTTATTGCAGCAAATGCAATCTTTGGAGTATTTCTATTCGTCCAAAGTTTTCAAAATCGCTTCAATATTGAACTTCAACTCAGGAATATCCTTCTCCACTACGGACCAGACCGCATCTTCGTCAATGCCGAAATAATGATGGACAAGGATGTTTCGCATGCCGATAATGTCAGCCCAGGGGATGTTTGCATGGTGAGCTTGAAATTCAGGGGAAATCGAACGGCATGCCTCACCGATAACTGAAATGTGATTGACCATCCAGTTCTGGATGAGTTCGTCTGCTTCAAAGGCAGCTTTACCTTCGACTGCATATTTCTCGATCCGCTCAATGGCTTCGAGGATGTCTAGCAGGCGTTCACGCTCGCTTCTCATAAAGGACGCGCATCCTTCAGAACTTGCGGGCGGATTCGCGGGCGCAACCCTGCTTCTGTGACCACGTCCACGGGCATACCGAGCAAAGCCTGTAATTCACGCAATAAACGCGCCAAGTCTAGCAAACTTCGCCCCGCTTCGAGTTTTACGAGGAAATCAATGTCACTGTCAGGGCGCGCTTCGCCGCGAGCCACTGAGCCGAACACACGGACGTCATAAGCCCCATTCTTACGAGCAAGTGCTAGTATCTGCTCTTTTCGAGATTGGAGAAGTTTCTCGATTTCCATGATTGAATTATAAGCCAAAATTTTCGCTATTAACTCGTTGCAGGTTGTCTTGTGGGAAGAATTGCCCCCTACGGGGACCTTCGGCGGGCGAATAAGTTGGGAGTCCACTTTCGGAGGCAGCAGGTCATTCAGGGATTTATCGTTGATTTTTATTGTCACCAAGCGGGGTTGGCTATTGAGGTCGATGGCGACATCCACGACTTGCAGAAAGAGGAAGATGAACGGCGGGAGAAGGTGTTGCGTGAGATGGGATTAAGGGTGGTCAGGTTTCGGAATGATGAGGTGATGAGGGACTTGTCCGCGGTGGTGGGGAAGATCAGGGAAACAGTTTTGGTATACTCTGCCAAAAGGTGACACATGAGCAAAAAGACTATTGAAAGACAACCGTCAAAAGCAGTAAAGCAAACCACCAGCGATAAACCCCGTTGTGGATTATGTGGCAAAACCAAAAACCTGACCAAAAC
The DNA here is from genome assembly GCA_964419035.1 of uncultured Anaerolinea sp. Taxonomy (GTDB): domain Bacteria; phylum Chloroflexota; class Anaerolineae; order Anaerolineales; family Villigracilaceae; genus Defluviilinea. The sequence goes on from CAYQOF010000166.1 coordinate 1,191, forward strand.
CGAATGTTGCGGCAACTGGATCTGCGATGATGAGCACAATTACGTTATGTTTTCCTTTGCTCGAAATAGCTGTTCCCGCAACCACGACCGCTACACCTTGTGCGGTTACCACTTCAACGAAGGGCATTCGGGCGATTGGAAGACCTGTAAGAAATGCAGGGATGGCTTCGAGACTGAAATGTACGTCTATTATGGGACGAACGAATACAACTTTGAGAAACTCGAAAATCCACCTGCATTCAAACCGACGCGTTGCGCCAAATGCAAAAAGGTGATCAGCCTGGGGACGGATGGTTACACCATGCAAATGGGGAAATATTACTGCATGGAATGTGCCGCTCTCAAATGGTAAGATGGGCAGTAGCGATTTGCAGAAAGAGGAAAATGAACGGCGGGAGAAGGTGTTGAGTGAGATGGGGCTGAGGGTGGTCAGGTTTCGGAATGATGAGGTGATGATGGGACTGTCCGCGGTGGTGGGGAGAATCAGAGAATTGATTTCATAACGAGTAGCCTTGCGCCTGTGTACAATTGTGCATATAATAAAGTTCGATGAGCTACGAATGGGATCCCAACAAAGAAAAGTCGAATTACAAGAAACATGGCGTCAGGTTTGCGGATGCCGTCGGCGTGTTCGAAGATGAAAACGCCATTACCATTCAGGATGAGCATGACCGAGAAGACCGTTACATCACCATTGGCAGGGATTTCCTGAGTCGAATATTGGTTATGGTGTATATGTTTCGAGATATTGTCATTCGAATCATTTCAGCGCGAAAAGCCACAGCCCGTGAACGAAAGATGTATGAGGAGCAAAATAATGAAGAAGGAATATAACTTCAGTAAAGGCAAACGCGGCGCGGTTGTCCCTGCGCCGAAAGGCAAGACCCGAATCACTATCCGCATTGACGATGATATTCTGGATTGGTTTCGCGGCGAAGTAGATGCGGCAGGCGGCGGGAATTACCAGACCCTGATCAATCAGGCTTTGCGCGAGTATATGAATCAGCAACAACAGCCGTTGGAAGAGTTATTACGGCGGGTTGTGCGCGAAGAATTGCACAGCGTAGCGCAATAAGCAAATTTCAAAAAATCTGAAGCCTGATGACTTCGGATTTTTTGTTGAGTGCCTTCTTTGGGAATTTACAGGTGAATGACGGCTCGCTTGAATGATTTATGCTCTTGCAGATGCTCGGTCAATGTGTGTGGCGGTGGTTTTTAATAATTTTCATGGTTGACCCTAAAAATTATTTGATATAAAATAGGGTGGATTATGAAGGAATTTGTCCATGTCCACCCCTATTTTTAAGCGAACGGTTGTAGACGAAATCTCCAAGTACCTATCCTCGGACGATATCGTCGTCGTTCATGGCGCGCGGCAGGTGGGGAAAACATCCATTTTGATGTACTTGCAGGAGGGACTCGAATCAGCGGGCGAACGAACCTATTACATTGATCTCGAAGACAGCCGCTTCGTGTCCACGCTGGATAAGGGCGTGGATGAGTTTGTCACGTATTTGGGGGAGCAGGGATTCGACAAGTCTGCTTTCAAGAAATCGGGAAAGAAGCTTTTTGTGCTGGTTGACGAGATTCAATACCTTGCGAACCCCTCTTCTTTCCTGAAATTGCTTGCGGATCACCATCGCTATTTGAAGGTCATCGTTTCAGGATCGTCCAGTTTCGAGATGAAGAGTAAGTTCAAGGATTCGCTGGTCGGCAGGACGGTCAACTTTGAGATTTATCCGCTCTCGTTTCGGGAGTTCTTGCTGTTCCGCAACATTCCATTCGTCCCAGCCGAAAGATACACCGAAAAGAAAACCGCCGAGTTGAAGTCCCTGTTTACTGAGTTTGCGATGTATGGCGGTTATCCAAAAATCGTGCTGACTCCCGAAGTGAGCATGAAGGAAAGATACCTGCAACAGATTATTGACACTTACATCCGCAAGGATATCCGCGACCTGGCGGAGATCAAGGATGTCAACAAGTTCAACCGCCTGCTGGAAGTTCTGGCTTCGCAAAGCGGGAACCTGCTGAACGTCAGCGAGTTGAGCAATACCTGCTCGCTCTCGCGCGAGACCGTTGAGCGTTACCTGTTTTTACTGGAGCAGACCTACATCGTTCGGCTCGTGCGTCCCTACAGCCGCAATCTCCGCTCAGAGTTAACCAAGACTCCCAAGATTTATTACTATGATACAGGTTTGATGCAGATGTTGTGGTTGAAACAATTACAAAAAGAAGTTTTGGGACCAGTCTTTGAGACCAGCATTTATGCCGAATTGATAAAGGCGCATGGAACCAACAACGTATTTTACTGGCGGACGCAGGATAAGAAAGAGGTGGATTTTGTTTTGCGGTCAGGAAAAAACGTAATTCCAATAGAAGCAAAATTGAGTTTTCCCAGAAACCTTTCGACAGGTATTCATACCTGGAAGGAATCCTTTGGCGCAAAGGATCATTTGATTGTCGGATTAAATGGAACTCCAGGGGATGTTGGCTTCGTCTATCCATGGCAGTTGCCAAATTAAATTCAAACAGGGGAATTGCGAGCGAAAAGAAGGGCATCCACTTTTGGAGGTAGCAGGTCATTCAGGGATTCATCGTTGACTTGTCACCTCGTAAAGATCACACGGGGTCTTCGACAAGTCCGCGCTGGTCGTGGAGGTTGATGGCGATGTCCACGATTTACAGAAAGAGGAAGATGAAAGGCGGGAGAAAGTGTTGTCCCCTTCGGGGACTGCCGCTGCTTTGCGCGGCGTTCGCGATCCGCGATGGGGTTGA
>CAYQOF010000166.1:4065-7292 GCA_964419035.1 uncultured Anaerolinea sp.
GTCAGATTTAGGAATGATGAGGTGATGAGGGGACTGTCCGCGGTGGTGGGGAGATAAAAGTGTCCATCAAAAACCAATAATTTATCCCTTGTCAAATATCTCAAAACGAGATATAAAATGGGCATGCACATCATCACCCGCAAAACGCTCATCCAGTTTTGGGAGAAACACCCCGACAGCCGCATGGCGTTACAACGTTGGTTCAAGATCGTGCAAAAGACCGAATTTCACTCCTTTGCCGAATTGAGGCAGGTCTTTCCGTCCGCTGACAAGCTTGACCATTGGGTCATCTTCAATATCGGCGGGAATAAATACAGGTTGATCACGTCCATTCATTTCTATCGCGGAAAAGTGTATGTCCGTCATGTTCTGACCCATGCAGAATATGACCGAGGAGACTGGAAAAATGACTCTCGCAACTAAAGAACTTGAAGTCCATTGGGCGAATATCGCTCCCTTGCTGTCCATTCGCAATGAGCGCGAGTACACTGCGGCAGTCAAGCGGCTCAATGAATTACTGGATGAAATCGGGAATAACGAGAAACATCCGCTTTATGGGTTGCTGGATACTCTTGGAACGCTTATTGAAATCTATGAAGAACAGCATTATCCGATCCCTGATGCTACAGGTGCAGAAGTATTGCGTTTTCTTATGGAAGAGCATGGTTTGACACAGTCCGATTTGCCAGAGGTTGGTTCACAGGGAGTAGTGTCTGAGATTTTGAACGGCAAGCGCGAATTGAATGTCCGCCAGATTCGATTTCTTGCGGAGAAGTTCAAGGTTTCGAGCGCAGTGTTCATGTAAACACTCCTGCCGAAAAACCTGGGAAGCGTGTGGCAGGACCTGCCCCCTTCGGGGACCTTCAGCGGGCGAATAAACTGGGCTTCCAATTTCGGAGGCAGCGGGTCATACAGGGATTTATCGTTGATTTCTACTGTCACCCCGTAAAGATCACACGGGGTCTTCGACAGGGCGGGGTGGGTAGTGGAGGTTGATGGGGATGTCCACGATTTGCAGAAGGAGGAAGACGAGAGGCGGGAGAAGGTGTTGACAGGGATGGGGCTGAGGGCCTGACGCTGCGTAACGAATGGCTCGCTCCCAACGGATAACTGCACGCGGCAACAGTCATCGCCCTGGCAGATACGACACAATTACCCTCTATCCGGGCTCGTGATCGTCATTTTTGGATTGCCAACGTTTGCGTGAAAAACTCCACCAGAGGAGACCAGCGATCACAATGGATGCCACACCTGCAATGAGACCCAGGTCCAATCCACGGGGAGACTCTGTTTCAGTGACAGATGCAGTTCCCGTCGGCGGCGGCAGGGTTATGGATGGACTTGGAGAGGGCGTGCTGGTTGCCGGAGCGGGGGTCTGCGTGACAGTAGCAGGCGGGGTGACGCGAAGGAGCAGTTTTTGCTCCGGGTGGATGACAGAGGTATTATTCAGTCTATTCCAGGACATGAGATCCGCGAGCGGAACGTCGTACAGGTCAGCGATCCACGTGAGCGTTTGACCGCTGCGGATGATGTGGTAGTAGTTGCCGTCCGCCTCGGGGGTGAGTCCCTGGATGGCGCTCAACGTCGGACTTGGGGTGATGTTGCCCGGCGAGATCAATAGTTTCTGCCCGATTTGCAGGGGCCATTCCTGCTGGATTCCATTCAACGCCAGGATCCGATCCACGGAGACTTGATAGGCTTGCGCGATGGTGATCAACGCCTGATAAGGCTGCACTTCATGGATGATCCTGCCATCTGCATCCGGGGTTTGTCTCACGACCATGCCGCGGGGAGTCGGCGTGGCGTAGCCTTCCGTGTTCCTGTTTGGGATGAATATGCGCTGCCCGGTTTGCAGTGGTATATTGCGGGACAGGTTGTTCCATACCTCCAGGTCCTGGATGGTGATCTGGTAGGCAACCGCGATGGACCAGAAGGATTGACCCGCCTGGACAACGTGATAGGTCTTGCCGTCTGCATCCGGCGTGGCGATCTTTACCGGGATGATCAATTGCGATACCGGATTCGGAACCGTACCCGGTTGGGGAGCGCCGCCCGAAGAGGACGAACTTCCGCACGCCTGCCCGGAGACGTAAGCCGCCTGCAGGATGTAATAGATCCTTCCGTTCGATGCCCGAGCCACGCCCGCTCCCACGTGACAATACGACGGTTCGACCGCCGGGCGCATGTGATCCGGGTCCGCCCAGGCAGCCATGATCTCATCAATGCCCATGCCCCCGCTGCCCACGGCAAAGTTTTCCGTCGCCCATACGGTGCTACCGCCGCCATATCCGGCGGCCGCCAGCCGCCCGCGCACATTGCCAATGTGCCAGGACATGTTGTTGGCTGCCATCGTCGCCGCCGTGGTCTGGGCAACAGCATTGACAATCGGGTCTTCGATGAGCGCCGGGAGTCCATACGAGACGCGCAAGGTGTTCATTGCAAGGATCAAATCAAAGGCGCTGACTTGATTCGACGGGGCAGCCCGGACGGCTCCCGGACGAAGGATCGCCCCCATTCCGAACACGATGACTATACACCAGCCAAAGAAACGCTGAAAACGCATTCGGTAATTATAATTTTAGTCACTGAAGAGCGGGGAAAGAAGATTCGGTTCTCTTACCAAAGATTCATAATGATTCTGGCTCTCTCTCGAGAGGTGCCGGTGAGGTTCGTTGCCGAAGAAATGTTTTGTGTTGTTTCATGGGGCGATCTCCAGGTGCAATTTCAACAAGCTAATCGGCTCCCCTTATCCACCTTTACTCGTCACAACCATGCAAGGTACCCCTCTCCAGTCGTGCTGAACGGAGCGAGTGATTGTCGAGCGTAGTCGAAGCGAGCGGTACGGGATGGGGATGATGTCAATTTCCCAAAACAAAAAAACACTGGACTTGTTCAGCCCAGTGTTTTCTCGTTACTTGCCGTAAAGTTAATTTTACAGTGCGTCTTTTAGTGCAAGATTGCTGGCAGTTACTTTAGCATGTATGTCTAAAACGGAATCGTAATCCCAGAATTTCACGAAGGGCTTAATCGAACTAAAAGCATGGAAAGAGATTTTGTTATCAAATTCCGCTTTTCTCCTGCGCCCTGCTCACTAAATTACTGATGTTACGCACCGTCCCGAAGGCTTGTTCTGCAATTCAGACTTGATTCAAGAAAGCCTTCGGGACGTTCTGCGTAAGGTGAGTAAATTATTGGGAGCAGTTGTCTCACCATTATAGACACAGAGG
>CAYQOF010000167.1:0-1294 GCA_964419035.1 uncultured Anaerolinea sp.
CCCGCCGCCGCGGCAAGGATGCGTACTTCTTCGTTCTCCCCAACTTTTGTTTCAACCCCATCCAGGTCTTTTACATGCACATTGTTCACGAATAGATTGATGTGCCGGCGCAAATTGCCGTCCTTATCGAACACGTGGAACTCGAGCGCGGGGTATTTTTTCACGGCGTTCCGGACGGCTTCCAGCGCGGTGGAGCCGGGGACTTCGAAGTGAGTCTGTTTGTCGGTGTAATAACTGATGACGTTGGAGACGCGGATGATGGGCATGTTTCTATTCTAACAAAAATCTCCCCGGCAATTACCGGGGAGATTGCTTCGCGGAGTTTGCACTGAGCCTGTCGAAGTGCTCGCAATGACGAAGACTACTCCTCCTTCTTCGCTTCCATTTCCTTCTTGTGCGCTTCGATGATCAGACCGGCGACGTTCGTCGGAACGATCTCGTAGTGATCGAGTTCCATCGTGAAGTAACCGCGCCCGCCGGTGATCGAGCGGAGTTGCGTGGTGTAACGCAGCATTTCCGCCAGCGGCACGTGGGCGATGATCGTGGTATGTCCGTGCTCGGCTTCGGTTCCCTGCACGCGTCCGCGGCGGGTATTGAGGTCGCTCATCACGTCGCCCATATTTGCATCCGGGACGGTGACGCGCACGTTCATGATCGGCTCGAACAACACGGGACCTGCGCTCTGCACCGCGAGTTTGAACGCCTCGCGTCCCGCGATCTCGAATGCGACCGGCTTCGAGTCCACTTCGTGTTCCTTGCCGTCGTACACGATTACCTTTACGTTACTCATGGGGTAGCCTGCGAAGACGCCGCGCTCCATGGCGTTCTTGATTCCTTTTTCGATGGGAGGCAGATAGGAACGCGAAAGGTTCATGCCGACGAGTTCATCTTCGAATTCAAAATCGGCATCCGGGAGCGGCTCGATGCGCAGATGTACCTCGCCAAATTGACCCGCGCCGCCGGTCTGTTTCTTGTGGCGGTATTGCGCGGAGGCTTTGCGCGTGATGCCCTCGCGATAAGGAATCCTCGGCTGCTGCGTGTTCAACCCAACCTGAAATTTGGTCTGTGCGCGGTTGATCGCCACGTCAATGTGCTGGTCGCCCATGCCCTGCAAAACGGTCTCGTGTGTGATCGGGTCGTTGTACCAGGTGAGGGTCATATCCTCTTCGCAGAGTTTGGTCAGCGTGGGAGAGATCTTTGCCGCGTCAGCCTGCGTCTTCGGGGTGATCGCCACGCGGTATAACGCGGCGGGGAACTTCGGCGTCGCAATCGTGAGCGGATGTCCCTTATCGCA
>CAYQOF010000167.1:1394-3460 GCA_964419035.1 uncultured Anaerolinea sp.
TCGCGGTCCATCTTGTTGATCACGAAAAAGCGAGGCAGCCTAAGGTCCTCCGAATAACGCCAGGCGAGTTCGGTGCCGACCTCGACACCCGAGACGGCATCCACCAAAATCAAAGCGCCATCCGCCACACTCAGGGCGGAGACCGCCTCGCCCACAAAATCGGTGTAGCCCGGCGCATCAATGATGTTTATCTTGTGGTCGCGATGTTCGACGGGAAGGACGCTCGCGTAGATTGATATTTTCTTGCGGGTTTCCTCATCATCGTAGTCGGAAACTGTCGTCCCGTCTTCGACCTTTCCAAGCCGCGTGGTCGCCCCTGCTGCGTGCAAAAATGCCTCCGCCAGCATTGTTTTTCCCGCGCCTCCATGCGAGACCAGCGCAATGTTGCGGAGAAACTCGGTGGTATACTCTTTCATCGAAAAGTCCTTCCCATGCAGTAGGATAGTAAGCCAGCCGCATGATTGTAAAAGAACTCAAATGAATTGTCAAAGTGACAACCATCTTCATTTGGAAATGACAACACGGGCTGGCTGCCCGAACCAAACCCCATGCTCCGCCGCCTGATCTTCAACCTCTGGTATTTTCGCAAGCCGCCCTGGGACAGCGGCATCTCCCCACCCGAACTCCTCGAATTCATCCAGACCCACCCGCCGGGCAAAGCCATTGACCTCGGTTGCGGCACCGGCACGAATGTCATTACACTGGCGCGCGCGGGCTGGCAGGTTACCGGAATTGATTTCGCGCCGCGCGCCATCTGCATGGCAGGGAAAAAACTCGCACGCGAAAACGTCACGGCAGATATGCACGTGGGCGACGTGACGAAACTGGACGATATCCGCGCCGTCCACAACTTCGCCCTCGATATCGGATGCTTTCACGGTCTTTCCCAACAGGGCAAGGCGGATTATTTGACACAACTGGAGCGCATCCTCGCGCCGAACGGATTTTGGCTCATGTACGGATTCTTCCGCTCGGACCCGCGTCACGCGCCGCCCGGACTTGTCGAGGCGGATGTTGACCTGATCTCCTCCCGATTGACTCTCCTCTCGCGCCGCGACGGATTCGACAAACGCGAACGTCCCTCGGCGTGGTTTTTGTTCCAGAAAACCGGAAAGACCTGACATGTTTCATCCGCGCCATAAAATTCTTCCGCCCTCGCGTGCTCGAAGGTCATAATCGGTCAGCCCCCCTTGAAAACATGTCAGGTCTGAGAAACGCGCTTCAAAAATGACCTCCGTCGAAATCCAAACCCTCACCGAGACGCTCATCTACGAACTGACCAAAGCCCTCGCGCTCCCGCAAACCGAACGCGCCCGCGCGATGATCCGTTTGATCTTTGGAAGAGCGGCGCGCGCCGCCGCGAAAGTGGGCATTGACATCGACCAGGTCGTCGCCGAAGGCGGCCTCTCCGCCGGCGCGCGCTGGATCCTGCCGCGTTTTGTGAAGTCTCATTCCGCACGATGGACCGAAAACATACCGGCTGACGGTCCACTCGTCATCGCGGCAAACCACCCAGCCTCAGTGGATTCGATCGTCATCTCCGCGCACGTGGAACGCCCGGATTATAAAGCCATTGTCGGCGATATTCCATTCTTCCAGCACCTGCCGCACATCAGCGAACGGGCATTCTTCGCGCCCGAAATAAGCGACACGGTGGGACGGATGCAGGTCATACGCGACTCGATCCGCCACCTGAAAAGCGGAGGCTCGCTCCTCATCTTCCCGCGCGGCGGTATCGAAGCCGATCCCGAATTCATGCCGAACCCCGACGCCGAATTCGATCACTGGTCGCGCAGTCTTGAGATTTTTCTGCAGCGGGTTCCGGAATTGCAAATCCTCGTCACCATCGCCAGCGGGGTAATTTCGCGCTCCACCATGAGACATCCCATCACCTGGTTCCGCAAAGCCAGGCCAGATCGTCAACGGCTCGCGTTCCTCTATCAATTCGCTCGGCAAATGCTGGCGGGCAGGGAACTCTTCGGTCTCACGCCGCGCGTCACGTTTGGCGAGATCGTCACAGGAAAAAATCACGATCACATGCTGGCGGATATCGAGCACGCGGCGCG
>CAYQOF010000167.1:3560-7131 GCA_964419035.1 uncultured Anaerolinea sp.
GAACTCCGCATCTTCAAGGATTTGGAGAGTCTCAGCCGCGAGGCGGCGAATCTTTTCGTCGAGCAAGCCGCTAAATCCATCGCGGAACGAAAATACTTTCTGGTTGCGCTCAACGGAGGCAGTACACCGAACCGTCTCTTTCAACTGCTTGCAACGGATTATCGCGGCAAAGTGGATTGGAGCAAAGCCCGCGTCTTCTGGGGCGACGAGCGCTGCGTCCCGCCGGAGGACGCGGGGAGCAATTACCGCCAGGCGAAGGAGGTTTTGCTGGATCACGTCTCCATCCGGGAAGAAAACATCCACCGCGTAAAAGGAGAACTCGACCCCGCCTATGCTTCGATGGATTACGCGGAAACATTGAATTCGTTTGCCGATAACGACCTGGAATTTCCCCGCTTCGATCTTGTTTATCTCGGCATGGGCGAGGATGGGCACACGGCGTCGCTGTTCCCCGGCTCGCCTGTGGATGTGACGGAACCGGTCGTTCCAATCACAGCAAACTATCAAGACCGTCCTGCGAACCGCGTGACCTTGACCCCCATCGTTTTCAATGAGGCGCGCGTGGTTGTGTTCATGGCAACCGGCGCGAAGAAGGCAGACACTTTGGCGGAAGTGCTGGGCGGCAGATATAATCCAGATTTGTACCCGGCTCAAAGGATCACCCCAACGAACGGAAGGTTGATCTGGCTGGTGGACGAAGGAGCGGCAGGCAGATTGCCGCAAGAATTTAAGAGATAATCACATGTCATTGCGAGGGCTGGTGGTCGAGTAGAGCGAGTGTTCTTTTCGCTCGTATCGAGACCAACAAATCACCAAAATATTTTGTAACAAGAATTGCTTTGCTTACTGGTGGTCTCGGTACGCCCCTCGAAGAGCATTCGGGGCTACTCGACCACCGCTGGATTCAAACTCAAGGAGCAAATTATGGAACTGGCAATGATCGGTTTGGGTAAGATGGGGATGAATATGGCGACGCGTCTCGTGCAAGGCGGGCATCGCGCCGTCGGTTACGCGCGGACAGCCGCGACAGTTGAAGAAGCGGAGAAACACGGCATCGAGGGCGCGCACTCGCTCGAGGAAGCGGTGAACAAACTCAATTCACCTCGCAGCGTGTGGGTGATGGTGCCTGCCGGGCAGACAACTCATGACACGATCGAGAAGTTGTCCGACCTGCTGGCTGGAGGCGATATCGTCATTGACGGCGGGAACTCCAATTACAAGGACTCCGTCCGTCACGCCGCGATGCTCGAACCAAAGGGTATCGAATTTTTGGATTGCGGCACCAGCGGAGGGATTTGGGGCATCAGCGAAGGATACAGCCTGATGATCGGAGGCAAGCCCGAGGTCGCGGAAAAGATGCGTCCCATTTTCGAGACTTTGGCTCCTGCGGCGAATAAAGGCTGGGGGCGCGTCGGTCCGCACGGCGCGGGACATTTCGTCAAGATGGTGCATAACGGAATCGAATACGGCATGATGCAGGCATTTGCCGAGGGATTCAGCATCATGAAGGCAAAGGAGGAATTCGGGCTCGATCTGGCGCAGGTCTCGCACATCTGGCAGCATGGGAGCGTAGTGCGCTCGTGGCTGTTGGATCTTGCGGCGCGCGCGCTGGATGAAGATGCGAAGTTGTCCGAGATCAAGCCCTGGGTGGCGGATTCGGGCGAGGGCAGATGGACGGTCTTTGAGTCGATTGATCTCGATGTCCCCGCGCCTGTGATCACGCTCGCATTACAAATGCGCTTCGCCAGCCGCGATGGTGAGAATTTCTCCGCGCGCCTGTTAGCCGCGCTGCGCAATCAATTTGGGGGACATGCGGTGAAGAAGGCGGAGTAATGTCATTCCCCTAAAGGGGACGATGTGCGAGGAGACGTCGGTCGAGTAAGCCAAGTGATCTTCCAGGCTGTATCGAGACCAGGCGACGAAGCGTTCTCCTTTTACGCGAGGAGTTTGATTCGCTCCCCCGGTCTCGATACAGCGGAAGACCATCGCTTACTCGACCAGCAGTCGTTCGCAATGACATGTGGATACTAAAATGGACAACGGCTTACCCACTTCAATTGTCATCTTCGGCGCGTCGGGCGACCTGACGCAGCGCAAACTTGTGCCGTCACTTTTTAACTTGTGCCGCAAGGGACGCATGCCGAAACAGTTCCGCATCGTCGGCTATGGAAACACGGCTTTTACCGACGATCAATTCCGCGCGCATCTCGAAGAGGGCGTCAAACAGTTTGCTTCGTTCGAGTTCAAGGAAGAGGAATGGGATAACTTCGCGCCAAACCTTGTCTACCAGCAGGGACGCTACACCGACCTGGCAGACTTCAAGAATCTCGCCACTTTCCTGAAAGAGCGGGAGGGCAGTTCAGGCAACCGCATCTATTACATGGCGACGCCGCCCGGCGTTTTCCCCAACATCATTGATCTGCTAGGCTTGACCGTTCAATTGACCGAAACCAGCGGCTGGCGGCGGGTCGTCATCGAAAAGCCGTTCGGCACGGACCTCGCGTCGGCACGCAGTTTGAACGAGCAGATCCACAAAACGCTGAGCGAAAAACAAATCTATCGCATTGACCATTACCTCGGCAAGGAAACCGTACAGAACATTCTGGTGACGCGCTTCGCGAACACGATCTTCGAGCCGCTATGGAACCGCAACTACATTGATCACGTCGAGATCACGGTCGCGGAACAGGTCGGCGTGGAACATCGGGCGCGCTTCTACGATAACGTCGGCGTGGCGCGCGACATGTTCCAAAATCATCTCCTGCAACTCCTGACTCTGGTCGCAATGGAACCGCCCGCGTCCTTCGACGCGACCGCGCTTCGCAATGAAAAGGTCAAGGTGCTGAGTTCGATCCGTCCGATGAAGGCGGAGGAGGTGGCGCGCCGGACGGTCCGCGCGCAATATAAAGGTTATCGGGAAGAGGCGGGCGTCAATCCCGAATCCATGACGCCCACCTATGCGGCGGTGCGCATGCGGATTGACAACTGGCGCTGGCAGGGGGTCCCGTTCTATCTGCGTTCGGGCAAACGGCTGAAGGAAAAACTATCGCAGATCACCATCGAGTTCAAGGAGCCGCCGCATCTGCTCTTTCCCACCAAAAGTGGAAGATTGACCCCCAACATGCTCGTCCTCTACCTGCAACCGGACGAAGGCATCCACTGGCGTTTCGAGGCAAAAGTCCCGGATACGGTCTCGGACATGCGCTCTGTGGACATGGAATTCCATTACGCGGACTCATTCGGCAAGACGGCGATTCCCGAAGCCTATGAACGCCTCCTGCTGGACACGATCACTGGCGACGCGTCCCTGTTCACCCGCGCCGACGAAGTCGAAACCGCCTGGGGCTTGATTGATCCCATCATCGAAGCCTGGGACTCCCGCGGGCAACCTCTCGCATTCTACGATCCCGGCTCATGGGGACCTCGGGAAGCCGATGATTTACTCGCCCGCGATGGATGCCAATGGTCCATGTGGGATGGGAGAATCGAATAAAAACTGATCATCCTCCCCCCTCTTTCTTCCGAAATCTCTTCGTGATCCCCTCGCCAAGCAAAAGCGTTGCCTTTTCGT
>CAYQOF010000168.1:0-7102 GCA_964419035.1 uncultured Anaerolinea sp.
TCATGCGTCTGGCAACGCGCGCAGATATGCTTTATCTCGATATAAAAAGTCTTGACGCCGGCATCTTCAGGGAATATTGTCATGGCGACGTAGAAGTTGTGCAAAAAAACCTTATGCAATTGCGAACCCTGGATGTCCAGGTTGTCATCCGAGTCCCCTTGATTCCCGGAGTCACGGATACGCTCGAGAACATGAACACGATCGCGCAAACCATTCATGAGTTGCCCAACCTGCTCCGAGTTGATCTATTACCCTATCACCGGCTGGCTGGAGTGAAATATCCACTACTGGGTCTCATATATCAACCGGGGTTTGATGAAACCCAGACCCCTCAGATCTTTGGAGCGCCTTTTGATTCTCTTGGCATCCCCTGGAGAGTTCAATGAATCAACGAATACAAACACTGCGCGAGCAGGTCAGGAACCGAGAACAAGCTTCCCTGCGCACCGCGCCCATTCCAGATGTGTTGGCTGAATGTGAAGCCAGGAACCTGAATTGGATGCAACGCAGTACGCTTCTAACTTGTCGGATGTGCGAATCCGAACGGCCTGTGATCTTGCCCGAGGAACGGATCGTTTTCACTCGCACCATTCCCGTTGTTCCCTCGATCTTTTCGGACCTTGAGCTTGCCACCCTTACCCGTGATTTTACTTTGCACGAACTTGGTCCCATCAGCAACATCTGCGCGGATTGGGGCAAGGTGCTCGCCAACGGATTGATTTCCCGCCGCGAGACTGCTCAAGCCGTACGCAAGCGCTTGAGCACAGACGCGGAGGCGGTCGAGTTTTTAGAGTGTGCCATCGAGGCCATTGATGCCGTGCTGGGATTGGTTGAACGTTATGCCCAGGCATCTCGCGAAGCGGGTCGCGAGGACATGGCGCAAATCCTGACACAGGTTCCGGCAAAGCCGCCGCGTAACTTTCACGAAGCCTTACAATCACTGCGCCTGCTACATGCGGTCGTTTGGATGAGCGGACATTACCACGTTGGCTTGGGGCGCTTCGATCAATATATGTGGCCGTATTTGCAGGTTGACTTGGATGCCGGACGGCTGGACATTCCTGCCGCCGAAGAATTATTGGCAGATTTCTTTATCTCGCTCAACAAGGATAGCGACTTGTACCCAGGAGTCCAGCAAGGGGATAACGGACAGACTCTGACTCTAGGTGGCGTCACGCCCAATGGCGAGAATGCTGTCAACGAATTGACATGGATGGTCCTGCGGGTCGCGCGCGACCTCAGCATGATCGATCCAAAGATCAACCTTCGTATCTCGGCTCAAACAGACCTTGCTCTGCTGGAATTGGCATCTGAATTGACCCGCAAGGGTTTGGGGTTTCCGCAATATTCCAATGATGATGTTGTCATCCCGGCCTTAACCGCGCATGGCTACGATTTGACAGATGCGCGCAACTACACCGTAGCGGCGTGCTGGGAGTTCATCATCCCGGGCAAGGGCATGGAAGTGGTCAACATTGGCGCGGTGTCCCTGCCATTTGCAGTTGATCAGGCTGTTCGTCAGGGGTTGGAGCAAAATGAAACTTTCGAATCCATCCAGGAACGAGTGCGTAACAACATCCAAGTGCAGGTTGATCAACGTGTTGAACATTATCGAAAACTTTTTTTGCCACCGGCTCCGTATTATTCGGTTCTCATGGAAGGTTGCCTGGAAAACGGCCGCGATCTCTCTCAAGGCTTGAAATACAACAATTTCGGGATTCACGGAGCCGCTTCCGCTAACGCCGCCGATGCGCTGGCGGCTGTGAAGCGATTTATCTTTGACGAGAAGAGCGTCCGTGCAGATGAACTCCTGTCTGCCTTGAAAACAGACTTCGCCGGCGTTGAAGGATTGCGAAACAAACTTGCCCGGCAAGGACCCAAAGTCGGTAATCGTGATGCACTGGCGGATGACATGCTGGTGTTCTTATTCGACGTTCTGGCTGAAGCCTGTGAAAGGCATACCGATAATGGGCGAGGAGGGATTGTTCGTCCCGGCACCGGTTCCGCGATGTATTACGTCTGGCTGGCGCGCGGTCATGCAGGGATGCGCGAACCGGTGGTTGGCGCTACGGCTGATGGCCGCCATCGCGGGGATTTTTTCAGCGCCAACCTAGCTCCCGCTCCGGGCGTCCGCGCGGACAGTCCATTTCGGGTGTTCGAATCTTTTACAAAGATTGACTATCAGCGTATCTATAACGGTGGTCCCGTCACTGTGGAGTTATCTGATTCTGTCTTCCGCAATGAGGAAGGCATCCGGAAAGTCGGCATGTTGGTGCGTACCTTTGCGCGCCTGGGTGGCCAACAATTGCAAATTAACAGCCTGAACGCCGCGACTCTCCTGGCAGGGCGGGAACACCCTGAACAATATCCAAATTTGATCGTCCGGGTTTGGGGCTGGAGCGGTTATTTTTGCGAACTTGCGCCTGAGTATCAGGATCACATCATACAGCGTTGTTTGTATAATGTGGCCGTCTGATTGATAAGATTCAATCACTGAAGGAGCCAGAAATGAATTCTCGTGAACGCGTCATGCTTGCGCTAAATCACAAGGAGCCGGATCGCATTCCCATTGATTTGGGAGCAACCATCGTTTCTTCGATCACAAAAAGTTCATATCTTCCGCTAAAAAAACATCTGGGCTTCCCTCTGGAGGAAATCAGGATGTTGGATAATGTCCAGCAACTTCCATACCTGGATGAAGCCCTGCTTCAACGCTTCGGCGTGGATTTTCGGCTGGTGCAACTGCCCGCCGCCACAGCGCCGGGATTAAAAATCTTCGAAGAGGGCGATTATTATGCCTTTATTGATCGCTGGGGATCCAAGCTCCACATGCCCAAAGAGGGAGGGTATTACTTCGATTGGGTTGATTTCCCCATCAAGGAATTTACGCTCGGGGCGCTGGAACGATACGACTGGCCGCGCCCTGATCCCAAGGAATACGTTCTCGAATTACGCAGACAGGCGGAGTATCTCTATAAGAACACCGACTACGCCCTGGTCGGCAGCGCAGTGATCGGAGGAGGCATCTTCGAACAGCCCGCTCGCACAATCGGTATGGAAAACTTCTTGATGTCCATGGTTGCCGATCCCAAATTTGCCGACCGCCTGATGGAGCGCATCACCGACATCTATATCGAGTCGTGCAACAATTATCTCGACGAAGTGGGACAATACATCCAGATATTCACCTACTGGGACGATGTCAACACGCAGACTGGCTGGATGATCAATCCCGACTCCTATCGCAGGATGGTTAAACCCAAACAACGCAGGTTGGTAGGTGCAATAAAAAAGAAGACGGACGCGAAACTATTTTTCCATGGATGTGGCGCCGTCTACGACCTCATCCCCGATCTCATTGACCTTGGGTTTGACATTATCAACCCGGTGCAAGTCTCAGCCCGCGGCATGGATACCAAACGACTCAAGCAAACCTACGGCCGGGATATAACTTTCTGGGGCGGCGGTGTTGACACGCAGAACGTTCTGCCCTTCGGGACGCCTGCTGAGGTGGCGGATGAAGTCAAACGCCGCATTGACGACCTGGCTCCCGGAGGCGGATTCGTTTTCGCCGCCGTGCATAACATCCAGGCGCAGGTTCCGTCAGAAAATATTGTGACGATGTTCGACACAGCCCTTACGTATGGAAAATACGCCCAGTAACAATGATATAAACACGGAGTCGCTTATGAATGCAAACTTGAAAGAATTGTTCGATGTAGTGGTCAATGGTCGCAACGATCTCGTACAGCAAAAGGTACAGGAGGCGTTACAGGCCGGGACCGAACCGGCTGTGATCCTGAACGAAGGCATGATCCCGGCTATGGCTGAAGTCGGGCGGCGTTTCGAGGAAGGCGAATTCTATGTTCCCGAGATGCTGGTCGCGGCGCGTGCAATGCAAAGCGGGTTGGGATTGCTCAAGCCTTACTTACAGAAGGACAAGGTCAAGTCGCGAGGGAAAGTAGCCATCGGCACGGTCAAGGGAGACTTGCACGATATCGGGAAAAACCTGGTCGCGATGATGCTGGAAGGCGCCGGTTTCGAAATTCAAGATCTGGGCAATGATGTTCCACCCGAAAAATTCGTTGAGGCGGCGCGCGCAGGCGCGGACATTATCGCGATGTCTGCTTTGTTAAGTACCACGATGATCAACATGAAGGCTGTCATTGAAGCGTTGGAAAGAGCCGACTTGCCAAACGTCGTAAAGGTCCTTGTGGGTGGAGCGCCTTTGACAGAGCAATACGCCAAATCCATCGGCGCGGATGGTTATGCCTCCGACGCCAGCCAGGCGGTAAGCGTAGCCAAGAGTCTATTGGCATACCAATCAGGTTAACATGAAACATAGAGAACGCGTACTGACGGCGCTTAATCACGAGGCTCCAGACCGCTGTCCATTGCAGGTCAGTTTCACGCCAGAATTTGCGGAACGGCTGAGGACCGATCTACAGGTCAAAGATGGAAAGGATCACAATCCGCATGGCGGCGGGAACACCTACGAATTGGAACGCGCGTTGGGGGAAGATATGTTATTGGTCTCGGTTGGCTGGGCAAACTCCTATTATCAACAAAGCGGTACGTATACCGATGAATGGGGGATTACGTGGAATCCAATCGAATATAAAACCCCTTACGGCATCGGCCATTACACTGAACCCACCGGCCACCCTCTCGCGGACGATGCAGCCATCGAAACATACAAAACACCCGGCCCGCATCGCCGGGAATTATATGTGGATGCCGAGCGCGCCCTCCGCGATTTCAAAGACGAATATTGGATCGTTGGCGTTACGGTGACCACAATCTTCGAATGCGCCTGGGCTTTACGCGGGTATGAACGCCTGCTCTCGGATTTCATTTTGAATCCCGATCTCGCAGAGCATATTTTGGAAATTCCATATCAGTATCATTTGACTGCCGCGAAAAAACTGGTCGAGATGGGCGTGGACATGATCTGGACTGGCGACGATGTAGGCGCGCAATCCCGCATGTTGATCTCGCCGGATCATTGGCGTCGGTATCTAAAGCCTCGCATGGCAAATTTCATCGCCGAATTGAAGGCGATCAACCCTCAAGTCAAAGTGGCCTACCATTCCGACGGTTTTATCTACCCCATCATCCCTGAACTGATCGAGATCGGCCTTGACGTACTTAATCCCGTCCAGCCCGCCAGCATGGACCCGGCGCAATTGAAAAAAGAGTTCGGCGACAAGTTATGTTTCTGGGGTTCCATTGATGAGCAGCACACCCTCCCGTTTGGCTCTCCTGAAGACGTCAGGGCGGAAGTGCTCACGCGTCTCAAAACGATTGGAAAGAACGGCGGGTTGATCATTGGTCCAACCCATCACGTCCAACTGGATACGCCGATGGAGAACTTCTGGGCAATGGTGGACACAGTGACCCGGACAAAATACGCCGATCTCTGAGCAAAGTCTTCGCGGCGATTTATCGGTAATTTATTACTCAACCAAATCAATCTCCCACTCTCCTGCTTCGACGCGGATCTTGGTACTGTTTCCTGGCCAATAAAGATGAGTCCAATAACTGCCACCTCGCAGCGTGGAGGGATTCGGCCCCACAATTACGATAATATGCTCGGGGGTATGGTGAGCAAAATAGGTCTCGCGGTTTAGTAGCGATCTCCCCAGGGTGGGATCCATGGCCACCCAGCCAACACCAGGCATATACACATCTGGCCAGGCGTGTTCAATTCTCGCCATGGCTTCCGTTTCTTTGTCGAGAAAGAGCAACCCTTCGAAATATCGCGCTGGAATGCCTTGAGACCGGCTCAACGCCACAAGCAAAGAGGTATATTCAGTACAATCAGCCCCCATAGTGCCCAGTGTCGCTTGCGCACCCCAGTTCTTTCCATTGTAGGTATAGACTAACGTATCGCCGATGTAATCATAGAACGCCCGCACCTGCTGACAGGTGGTCTCTTTGCCTCGCGACAGTTCACTCGCGAGAGCCATTATTTGAGGATTCGCAGATTCGATATGCAGTTCGGGTTGGATAAAGTCGTCCGGAAGTTCTCCCTCACAGACTGACAGGTCATAGGACAATTCGTTGACAGCCACCCGATATTCGATGTCCACCGTTTTGGTTTTTCCAGCAGGGTGCCGGGAAAAATCAAACTCAGCGTACAGGTTGCCATATTCGTCAATCGTTAACTCATAATCCGCGGGAGAAATCTCCATTGACAACACTTTTTGATAAGGAGGGAAGTCTCGGATCAGAGCAATCCAGATATTCTGCTTCTCCGGCTGACCCGGTCCTTCATTGACGAGCGCCAATTTCTGGCGGACAGCGTACTCGCGCTGTCCAAGGACGGTCAAGGCAGAGTTGGGCGTTCCAGCAAAAGGAGTTGATATCTCCGCGCGCGGCTGACAACCCATCGTGGAGATGATGAACAAAGAGATCCAAAACATTCTTTTTGAGAAACACATGCTGCTGCCTCGATTCGCCTCGATTGTATAACCATTATGTTCAATGAGGCAACACCAGCAAACATTCCCGCCGGACAGGTCCGATTGCGGTTATGAGGTGGAAATTGGGTAGTGTCCCTGTAACTGGAACATCAGTTAACCTTGGCATTTGCATATTACCATTTTGTCGTTCCCCATCGTGGCCTCCGACAACATCTGCCGCAACCCATTCCTACAAAGGACAAGTACGGATCTTACAAGAAATGGAAACTCGTTACTCCAGCTATGGCTGCTGGGTTGACCCATCATGTTTGGACGATGGACGAATTGCTCAGTTTTCGCGTACTGCCAAAATCCTTGTGGAAATGACCTTTCACACGCTACAGGGACGCTGCCAAAGTCCGATCCTTCGCAAAATTGGGTCCGCCCAGTACTCTCAGTTCCATTACATAACTACCAAAATCACCCCAACATCAACTTCGGACGATATTGCAGTGCCTCTGCCAGATGCACGGATTGGATCTCTTCGCTGCTAGTCAGATCGGCAATCGTGCGCGCGAGTTTGAGGATGCGGTGATAGGCACGCGCAGACAAATTGAGTTGACTCATCGCCGCTCGCATCAAACTCTGACCCTCGTCCTGCAACCGGCAAAACTGCCGTATCTCCCCGACGCGCATAT
>CAYQOF010000169.1:0-7095 GCA_964419035.1 uncultured Anaerolinea sp.
CGCGCACGCTCTTGAAGAACCCGCGCATCCTGATCCTCGACGACTCGACCTCGTCTGTGGATACGGAGACCGAAGCCTCCATCCGTGACGCGCTGAACGAACTGATGGAGAACCGCACGACCTTCATCATCGCCCACCGCATCCAATCCGTGATGATCGCAGACCTGATCCTGGTGCTGGATAAAGGCGAAATCATCCAAACGGGAACGCACGAGGAATTGGTGTCTCAGATGGATGGAATGTATCGCAGGATCTACGATATTCAGACGAGGATTGATGAAGAGTTGGAACTAGAAATTCAGAAATCAAAATTCTGAATTCTGAAAGGAGAATGCCATGAACGATATAAAGAATGATTTGCGCGAGAGGACGACTGAGTTTGCGTTGCGAATTGTCCGCTTGTACAAAAGCCTGCCGAAGACCACCGAGGCCCAGGTGCTGGGCAAGCAGGTCCTGGAGTCAGGAACGTCGGTTGGCGCGCAATTTCGCGAAAGTCAGCGCGCAAAATCGGACGCAGACTTCATCCATAAACTGCAAAGCGTTTTACAAGAAGCCGATGAAACCGCCTTTTGGCTTGAACTTCTTGTTAGAGCGGAAATCGTGCCCGCCAAAAGACTGGAATCGCTTCGGAAGGAAACGGATGAAATCATTGCCATCCTCGTCACGATCGTAACGAAGGTAAAGAAACGAACAGGCAAATTATGAGGCATGAATTCTGAATTATGAAGAGCGATATTCATGTGGAGACTGGGTTTTCACAATTCATATTTCAGAATTCATAATTTCTTCGGAGAATTAACCATGTCCGACACTGACCTTATCGAACTCGAAGAAGAAGAACATACATCACAACTTACCGCCCCTGTTTTCAGGCGCATCCTGACCCTGCTCAAACCGCACTGGAAGTGGGTGCTGGGATTCCTCATCACCATCGCGCTGACCTCCGCGCTGGACGCCTACTTCACGTATCTCAACAAGCAGATCGTGGACACAGGCATCATGCTGGGCGACGAGGAACGCGTAATGGAACTCGCGCTCCTGTACGGCGGGTTCATCCTGATCCAGTCCGGCGCGGTGTTCACGTTCATCTACCTGGCGGGCGTGTTGGGCGAGCGCGTGCAATACGACCTGCGCAAGATGTTGTTCAACCATTTGCAGGACCTGTCGCTTTCGTACTACGCGCAGAACGCGGTGGGACGCCTGATCGCGCGCGTCACCTCGGATACGGGGCGCGTCGCCGACCTGCTGACCTGGGGTGTGGTGGATACGACCTGGGCGGTGATGAACATCATCACTTCGGTCACGTTCATGGCGATCATCAACTGGAGACTGGCGGTGATCGTCTCCACCATCATCCCGATCATGATCTACATCGCGGTGCAGTTCCGCAGGAAGATTTTGGTCGAGTACCGCGTCTCGCGCCGCACCAACTCCAAGATCACAGGAGCGTTCAACGAGAACTTTCAGGGCGTGCGCGTGGTGAAAGCATTACTGCGCGAGGACGAGAACACCAAAGAGTTCCAGGGACTCACGACGCAGATGTACAAGGCGTCCTACCGCGCGGCGTGGCTCTCCGCGCTCTTCCTCCCCACCGTGCAGATCATCGCCGCATTGGCGTTGGGCGTCATCGTCGGGTACGGAGGCACACAGGTCCAAATCGGGCTGATGACCATCGGCGGCATCCAGGCGTTCGTCTCGTACCTCACGTTCATGATGTGGCCCGTGCAGGACCTCGCCCGCGTCTACGCCGAGATGCAGCACTCCATCGCCTCGGCGGAGAGAATCTTCAAGTTGGCAGATACCCCGCCCGAGGTCCACGATAAACCCGATGCTGTCAAGGCAAAGACTCTCCTCGGCGAGATCGAATTCGATCACGTGGATTTTTACTACGAGGACCGCAAACCCGTCCTGCAAGACTTCACGCTCAAGGTCAAGCCGGGCGAGATGATTGCGCTGGTCGGACCGACGGGCGGAGGCAAATCCACCATTGTGAATCTGTTATGCCGATTCTATGAACCGCGCAAAGGGACGATCCGCATCAACGGACATGATTACACGGACTACACCCTCGCCTCGATCCACAGCCGGATCGGGATCGTGCTTCAGACGCCTCATCTCTTCTCGGGCAGTGTGCGCGACAACATCCGTTATGGACGGCTGGAGGCGGCCGACGAGGAGGTGATCCAGGCCGCGAAGATCGCCGGCGCGCACGATTTCATCGTCACGCTGGAGAAAGGCTACGACCAGAACGTCGGCGAAGGGGGGAATCTGCTGTCCGTTGGTCAGAAGCAGTTGATCAGTCTCGCGCGAGCCGTGCTTGCCCGTCCCGAATTGTTCATCATGGACGAGGCAACCTCCTCGGTGGACACGTTGACCGAGTCCCTCATCCAGCGCGGCATGGAGGCGTTGATGCAGGGGCGCACGTCGTTCGTCATCGCGCACCGTCTTTCGACCATCCGCAAGGCGAACCGCATCATCGTCATCGAGGACGGCAGGATCGCCGAACAGGGCACGCACGCCGAACTGCTGATGCTGCGCGGACATTACTACCGCCTGTACACGCAGCAGTTCCGGCATGAATTGGAAACACAATATGGATTTGACGAAGCCGTTGGGGTAAAACAAAAAGAGGAAGCGCTTGAACCGATGGCAGCGGATTAAACCAAAAGACCTCGGAGTTTTTTTGAAAACTCCGAGGTCTTCTCCTGAAAGCGATAGAGAGATGCTTCGTTGCGCTCAGCATGACTTTTTGAGATGACTTCTAGTGCCAGCCCCCTGTCCTCATGCGGTTCCTGATCTCATCCTGCAGAGCGGACAGCATCTCGAAAAAGGAGTCGCGGTTTGCGGGGTTGCCGATGGTTGCCTTTTCCTCGAGCCGTGCCAGCAGATAGACCAGCCAGGATAGCCAGGTGCGCGAGTTGCTGTCAATTTCGGAGATGTCCGTTGCGGTCTCGTTGAGGATCTCGCGGAGTTCGTCTTCTTTTCTCATGGTGCACGCTCCTTATGCTTCCATTTTATCACTGTTGCCGTGATGGTAGCCGGCTGAGGGTCACTTTCCCTGTCATTTGCTGAACCATAATCCGCTGATCTCATGCGGCTCCGCGACGCGGAAGACCACCCGAAGCGTGACTTTGTCATCCTTTTCGAATACTGCATCGTAGATGACGGCATAAAAATCGCCGCTCTGCACAACCCGATTCGCCTCCCGCGAAACGTACAGCCCCAGTTTGGCATCCCGATCCTTCTTCAAGGAGTCGAATCCGCTCCGGGGGATGGCGTCCAGCATAGCCTGATCAAAATCCTTCGAGAAGGCAGCATAATCGTTTGCATTCATCCCCGCCAGCAGGTTGTCGGTTTTCGCCTCGCTGAAGGCGAGCACTGCATCCCTGTCATCCCCTGTAAGCGCGGTTTCCCGAGGACCGCAACCTGCCAGGATGCCGACCAGAAGCACGGTCAGCAAAATCGCATGTCGCTTGTGCATTTGATTCTCCTTTTCTTTTCATCGTAATTCATCAGCAACAGGGAAACGCTTTCTACAGGGTCAGCGGAGGTTTCGTCCCATCGGGGATCGGGGAAACGTAATCGGCGGCGGCGCGTTTTTGCCTGAACTCCTCCACTGCCTGCGCGCGGAGAGCATCGTTCTGCATGAATTCCAATGCGCTCAACGCCATCACCTTGCCGGCATACAACATGCCGCGTTGACCGATTCCCATTTTGCCCTGCGCAACGATCTGCCACGAGTGACCCGGCGAGCCAAGCGCCCAACAGGTTGTGAAGATCTGCCCGGTGGGCGCCACCCACGAGACGTCGCCCACGTCAGTCGAGCCGGGCTGGATGACCTCCGATTTGAAGGGCGGCAGGACATCCTCGTACAGGACGATCTTCTTCAGTTCAGACACGGCTTGCGCATCCAGTCCGTAGAGGTGCGCGCTGGTTTCGAGGCTGTCCGCAGGGATGGATTTGGAAAGTTCGCGCGCAAAGGCGTGCTCCTCCTCGGAGAATTTCGGCGCGCCCACCTCCTCGAGTTTGGCTTGCAATACTTCGTTGATGGTTTCATTCGGGAGCATATTGGACATGCCGGAGATCACATGGATCTCCACCTCGGTGCCGGTCATCAACGCCGCGCCTTTGGCGATATCCTTGACGCGCTCGAACAAGGCGTTGAGCTGGTCGGTGCGCGGCGCGCGCACGCTGTACAGCGACATGGCTTCATCTGGCACGACGTTCGGGGCGGTCCCGCCGCCGTTGAGGATCACGTAATGGACGCGCGCATCGGGGATCATGTGCTCGCGCAGATAATTGACGCCGACATTCATCAACTCGACCGCATCCAGCGCGCTGCGCCCATTGAACGGATCCGCCGCCGCGTGAGCGGTCTTTCCATGAAATTTGAACGTTATCCTGTAGTTGGCAAGGAAATTGGCGTACAAAGTCCCGTTGAAGGTATCGGGATGCCACGTCAGGCAGATATCCACATCCTCGAAGACGCCGGCTTTCGCCATGAAGGCTTTGCCCGCGCCGCCCTCCTCAGCGGGGCAGCCATAATAACGGATCGTGCCTTTGACCTCGCCTGCATCCATCGCCTGCCTGACCGCCATGACGGCCGCCACACCGGCAACACCGAGCAGGTTGTGTCCGCAGCCGTGACCCGGCGCTCCGCTTTGCAACGGCTTCCGATACGGGACACAGTCCTGGCTGAGACCGGGAAGCGCATCAAATTCGCCCAGTATGCCGATGACCGGTCCTTCGGCATTGCCGTAACTGGCGACAAACGCGGTGGGGATCCCGGCAACTCCGCGCTCCAATTTGAAGCCCGCCTCCTCGAGCGCGTCCCCCAGCGTTTTGGCTGATTCGAACTCCTTGTATCCCAACTCGGCATACCCCCAGACTTCGTTGCTCAGTTCGACGAACATCGAACGGTTGGATTCGATCCACTCACAGAGGTCCATGGCATTCTCCTTTTACGATTCGATTGATTTCCTTCCGCATCCCTCTCCACCGACGATTGATCATTGCAAGTATAACGCCCTTACTCCCCCTCCCGCGGATGTCCCTGGAAGAATTCCCACATGGTTCTTGTGGCGTTGATGCCGAATATGGAGAACAATTCCTCGAAGACCGCCCAACGGATGAGAGTGACCTGCAGGGTTGTTGCGATGGACGCCAGTGCCACCAAAAGGAAGAGACCAAGCCTTTTGGCAGTGACAAAAGTAACGACTTGGGACAAATAACGCCATGAACGCGCCCCGAATTGGAGCAAAGGCACGAAGGTTTTCCATTCGTTTACACTTGCACCCGGCGCAAGCGTATGTATTCGGTAAAACTTGTACTGAGTGCTTCGCGATCGAAGGGTTCGTGGACGGTTCTCATCCAAAACTCTTTGCCAGCAAACCTTCAAAAAACTCTTTAATACGGCGGTTCGGCGGGACCATCATACCCGCACATTCCCACGCGCGGCGAGTTGACCAGGTCAACGGGTTCGCCGTAATCGGTGTGGGGATGATCCTCGACATGTTCCTCGCACAGGAATGGATTTTCATCCATGTCCCCTTCGATAAGGCATTCCATGCAAAGGTATGCCGCAGGCTGGTCGCAGTCCTGACAGACTCTTTCAGGCATATTATTACGAGACATCAATGCAATGGGATGTTTCGTCGCTGCCTTTCCCTTTCGTGAGCCGACAACCTGAATCTTGGTTTCGGAGGTTGTTCCAAAATCGTAGAGATGAAGCAGGTCAGGTTCTTTTGGAAACACGTCATCCGCCTTGCGCGCTTTGCCGATATCGTATCCTCCCCAGCCACCGACCGTGAATTTGCTCAAGTGCCCGCAACATTCCAGCCAGATATAACGCAAATACGAATCCAGTTTTTCAAGTGTCGCCGAGCCGCGCATTTCGAGATCGAGCCAGAAATCCTTTGCGTAGGCATCCTGCACGCGCAAATGCCAAAGCGTTTCTTCGGGTTGTTTTCCTTTTTCAGCAGACAGAATAGCCTGTGCGCGTTTTTCGCACTTTTCAAGATGACGACTCATACCTGCTTTGGCAGTCTCCTCCCCGCAATATTGACACTTTCCGCGTGATTGTGGTTTTCGCGCCATGGTTTTCTCCTTTATCCAAAACTCTCGCTCAACCCTTCGACAAAGTCAGGGCAAGCAATGACTCAAACAACCCCTCGATATCTCGACTGGGTTTCGACAGGCTCAACCTGCCAGCTCGACACGACGCCTGCCTCCCCGCCTCGGACATCTTCCCCCGCACGAAGTCCCCGAGCCGCTTTGCGGCGAGTGGGAGCGACTCGATGTCTCGACACGCCCTATCGGGCAGTCGACGCGACGCCCGCGTTACCACGCCCGCAAACGCTTCTTGCAGACTCATAGGAAAATCAAGGTGAAATTTATTCTGTACTGTTTTCATCTTCCATCGCGTGAATAATGGCGAGTATAACGCCGTCCATGTTTTTCATCACATCATTGTTCCAAAAACGGATTACTCTGTAACCTTCCGTTTTCAAAAACTGTGTGCGTTCCTCGTCATATTCTTCCTGTTCCAAATGCTGACTTCCATCGAGTTCGAGGATGAG
Organism: uncultured Anaerolinea sp.; assembly: GCA_964419035.1. Lineage (GTDB taxonomy): Bacteria > Chloroflexota > Anaerolineae > Anaerolineales > Villigracilaceae > Defluviilinea. The sequence continues at coordinate 6,579 of CAYQOF010000169.1, forward strand.
TTTCTTTTCGATACAGACGAAGTCTGGGATGTAGTTGCCAATGGCATGCTGTCTTCTAAAGGTGACTCCCAATTGGTCGTTGCGGATTCTTGACCAGAGTTTACGCTCGGCGGGGGTTGGGTTTTTGCGGAGTTTGCCAGCGTTGTGCATGGTTTTGGGGTTACTGCGTTTTTTACGAGGCATGGTTGTACCCTTTCTGCCCCACCCTTACCCTCCCCAAATGCGACGATGAACCTGTCGAATTTGGGGAGGGGGAAACTTCACGTTGGGCGATAATAAAAATATCCATTCCAACTTCACATTCACCTCCCCCGAATTCCGTGCTCTTCGGCATTCGGGGGAGGACGGGAGGGGGCTATTGCTCGAACGCCTCACTCAACAACGCCTCAAACAACCCCTCGACCTGCCTCCCCGCCTCGGACATCCGCCCCCGCAGCGACTCGACCCGCGCCACCACGCCCGCAAACTCTTCTTGCCAGTTGCCTGATTTCATAAATTTGTTATCCATTCAAATAAA
>CAYQOF010000170.1:0-5793 GCA_964419035.1 uncultured Anaerolinea sp.
TCTCCAATTCTCAAATCCTCCAATTACGAATTACCATTTACCAATTACTCACATCACGCTTCACGCACCACGCAACAAAGGAAATAACCCATGCTCGTCCTCATAGACAACTACGACTCCTTCACCTACAACCTCGTCCAATACTTCGGCGAACTCGGCGCGGACATCCGCGTCTTCCGCAACGACCAGGTGACGATGAACCAACTCATCGCCCTCAACCCGAGTCACCTCGTCATCTCACCGGGTCCCGGCGAACCCATCAAGGATGACGGTATTTCCTCCGACGCCATCAAATACTTCGACGGCAAGATTCCCGTGCTCGGTGTCTGCCTCGGACATCAATGCCTCGCCGCAGTCTTCGGCGGCAAAGTGGACCGCGCCCAGCGTCTCATGCACGGCAAGACATCCAAAGTGACTCACAATGGCGAAGGACTCTTTAAAGACATCCCCTCTCCTTTCGAAGCGATGCGCTATCACTCGCTCGTCGTTTACGATCCCATCCCCGCCGAACTCGAAGTCACCGCAGTCACGCCCGAAGAAGAGATCATGGGACTCAAACACAAAGAGCATCACACCTACGGCGTGCAGTTCCATCCCGAATCGATTCTCACCGAGCACGGCAAACAACTGCTGAAAAATTTTCTTGATTTGAATCCCGCTCCCGCGAAAGGAGAATCTATCATGCTCAAACCTTTTATCGCTAAGACAATCAATCGCACCGACCTCACCGCCGACGAAGCCGAGCAAGCCATGAATATCATCATGACAGGTCAAGCGACACCCGCGCAGATCGGCGCCTATCTCGTTGCCCTCCGCATGAAGGGCGAGGCCATCCCTGAGATCATAGGCTCCGTCCGCGCCATGCGAGCGAACGCGGTCAAGGTCAAACTCAACACGGACGAATCCGTTTACGATATCGTCGGCACAGGCGGCGACGGCGCGCATACGTTCAACATCTCCACCGCCGCGGCGTTCGTCCTCGCGGGCACGGGGCGCAAAGTCGCGAAGCACGGCAACCGCGCCGCCTCGTCGCAATGTGGCAGCGCCGATGTCCTCTCCGCGCTGGGCGTCAATCTCGAACTCACGCCCGAACAGGTCGCGCAAGCCATTGAGCAAATCGGCATCGGCTTTATGTTTGCGCCCAAGTTTCATCCCGCCATGAAGCACGCCGTTGGACCTCGCAAGGAAATCGGTCAGCGCACCATCTTCAATATTCTCGGACCTCTCACCAATCCCGCGGGCGCGCACATCCAACTCACGGGCGTCTTCGACCCCAAACTCACCGAGCCGCTGGTGCATGTCCTCAACGAACTCGGCAGTAAAGCCGCGCTCGTCATTCACGGCGCGAACGGTCTCGACGAGCTCAACACCACTGGCACGAACCGCGTCAGTCATCTGAAGAACAACATCGTCGAAACCTATGACCTCAATCCCGCCGACCTCAATCTCCCTCCCTCCACCGTTCAGGATTTACGCGGCGGCACGCCTGATGAATCAGCCGAGATGATGCGCCAGTTGTTGAGTGGCAGCCTCAAAGGCGCACGACGCGACGCCGTCCTCCTCAACGCCGCCGCCGCCCTCGCCGCCGAGACTGGCGATTTCAAATCCGCGCTCGAAGAAGCGAAAGCCTCCCTCGATAGCGGCAATGCCCTCGCCAAACTCAACGCGCTGGTTGAATTTACACAACAATTCCAAACGATTCAATGAACATTCTCGAAAAAATCATCGAACAAAAAAAATTGGAGATAGCGGCGCTCGACGCTGTGACACTACGCCGCGCCGCAGACTCTTCTCCTGCGCCTCGAGATTTTCTCGCCGCTATTTCTCCCTTACCCCTTCACCCCTCTCCCAATGGGAGAGGGGACGGGGGTGAGGGAGATGGGTCAGGGGTGAGGGCGCGCCGCCGCTTCGGGACTCATCCTTCGACTCGCTCAGGACGACGCCCAAACCTGATCGCCGAACTCAAGCGCGCCTCACCCTCCAAAGGGATTCTCGCTCCGTACCTCGACCTCTTCCAAGTGGCAGACATCTACGCCCAAAACGGCGCATCCGCCATCTCTGTTCTCACCGATGAAAAATTCTTCATGGGCAGCCTCGCCACGCTCCACGCACTACGCAACACGCAACACACAACATTACCCCTCCTCCGAAAGGATTTCCTCATCCACGAAACCCAACTCTACGAATCCCGTGCCAACGGCGCTGATGCCATCCTCCTCATCGCCGCCGCCCTCCCCGACGACAAGCACTTTGCTGACCTCCACGCCTGCGCCCTCAGCCTTGGACTCACTGCCCTGGTCGAAGTCCACGACGAAGCCGAAACCGAACGCGCTCTCAAAATCCCAAACATCAAACTCATCGGCATCAACAACCGTAATCTCGCCACGTTCGATGTCACGCTGGAAACGACAGAAAAACTCCGCCCGATGATTCCCTCCGAAATCACCGTCGTCGCCGAAAGCGGAATCTTCACCGCCAGCGATGTGGAACGCCTGGCAAAAGCCAGCGTGGATGCGATCCTTGTCGGAGAGGCGTTGGTGACTTCGGATGATATCCCCGCGAAGGTGAGAGAGTTGTCGAGAGCAATCCCCTAACCACCATGTCATTGCGAGCGGTCTTTGCGAAGCAATCTCCTGTTTACGGGAGTGTCTTGATAACCATCATTCACCGCTTGCGAGGAGATTGCTTCGTCGGGAAGAGCGCCCTCCTCGCAATGACGGAATTGTGATTATGACCAAAATCAAAATCTGCGGAATCAAAACTATGACCAGCGCTCTCGCCGCTGTGGAGGCAGGCGCGGATTATTTGGGATTTAATTTTTATCCGAAGAGTGTGCGGTTTATTGAAAAGCAAGCCTGCGCTGAAATCACATCCGTTTTGAAGAAGGAACATTCGCAAATCAAATTGGTTGGTGTGTTTGTGAATTCGTCCTTCGAAGAGGTGCAGGATATTCTCAACGCCTGCTCACTAGATCTGGCTCAACTACACGGCGATGAAACGCCAGAAATGGTTGCATCCTTTCACGGCAAAGCCTTCAAAGCCATCCGCTTATCCGCTGAATCCGTTGAAACATCTGTTTATCCGTTCCTCCAATCCGTTGATAACATCCGCTATCCGTTTCAAAAATCCGCTTTGCCTGCTTTGTTGGTAGATGCCGCTGTGAAAGATGTCTATGGTGGAAGCGGAGTCACTGCCGATTGGAACGGCGCGGCGGAGTTGGCAAAGAAAGTTCCGTTGTTGCTGGCGGGCGGATTGACTCCAGAGAATGTCGCGGAGGCGGTTGGCAGAGTCAAGCCGTGGGGCGTGGATGTGGCGTCGGGTGTGGAGTCAGCCCCAGGGAAGAAAGATCCGAGCAGGATGAAGGCGTTCGTGCAGGCGATTAAGAGATTAGAGACTGGCGATTAGTCGGTCTCCAATCTCCAGTCTCAATTGATGAGGAATCCATGACATTATTACCAGCAAAATTTGGTCCGTATGGCGGACAGTTCGTGCCAGAGACGTTGATGCCCGCGTTGATAGAGTTGGAAGAGGCGTTTGTATCGGCAAAGGCAGATGTTGAATTTCAAAAGGAGTTCAACAAATTGATGGCGTCGTTCGTGGGGCGACCGACACCGTTGACGTACGCAAAACGACTCTCGGAACAATTGGGCGGCGCGCAGATTTATTTGAAGCGCGAAGACCTGGCGCACACGGGCGCACATAAAATCAACAATGCCTTGGGGCAGGCGCTGTTGGTGAAGCGGATGGGGAAGCGGCGCATCGTGGCAGAGACGGGCGCGGGTCAGCATGGAGTGGCGTCGGCGACCGCGGCGGCGCTGCTGGGACTCGAATGTGTGGTGTACATGGGCGTGGTGGACATTGCACGGCAGGAGCCGAATGTGTTCCGCATGAAACTGCTCGGCGCAGATGTGCGACCCGTGAGTTCGGGGACGAAGACGTTGAAGGATGCCATCAATGAAGCGATCCGCGATTGGGTGACCAACGTGAGCGATACGCATTACCTGCTTGGCTCAGCTTTGGGACCTCATCCGTACCCAACCATCGTGCGTGAGTTCCAGTCGGTGATCGGGCGGGAAGCGCGGGAACAGATGATGATGGAAGTAGGTCGCCTGCCCGATACGGTCATCGCGTGCGTGGGCGGCGGGTCGAATGCGATCGGTGTCTTTAGCGGATTTGTTGATGATGACCAGGTGGAGTTAATCGGCGTCGAGGCGGGTGGAAGCGGAATCGAAACTGGCAAACACGCGGCGCGATTCGGCGACCCGTCGAAGGGACGTGTGGGAGTCATTCACGGTACGCGAACGTATGTCTTGCAGGATGAAGATGGTCAGATCGCAGAGACGCATTCTGTATCGGCGGGGTTGGATTATGCAGCTGTGGGTCCCGAACATGCGATGATGCGAGATAACGAACGCGCCTTTTACACATCCGCAACGGATGAAGAAGCGTTGAACGCGTTCCAGATGTTGTGCCACGCGGAGGGAATCATCCCCGCCCTGGAGTCATCCCATGCGGTGGCGGAGGTCATCAAGCGCGCGCCGAAGATGAGGAAGGATCAGGTGATTTTGGTGAATCTTTCGGGGAGAGGGGATAAGGATTTGAATACGGTGATTAAAGAGATTGGAGGATGAAAAAGAAAAGACTCTCAAGGATCGCCTGAGAGTCTTTGTGAAAGAGACGCAATTATGACGCTGCCTCGACGCGGATTTCTTTCAAAATGGCGGAAACTTCCTCCTCTGAGCGAATATACCTGGTAAGGACTTGCGCGGCTTTCTCCAGGACACGATCAGCGGATAGTTTCGCTAAATCCTGCCTCATGGATTGACCGATGTATAACTTCAGCAGGGCTTCGACGGACATGTCGCGGCTCGCCGCGACTTTCTCCAATGACGCAAGCGTGTCTGTCGGGATATGGATCGTAACCGCCTTGCTGTCGCGCGAGCGGAGACGAAGTTCAAACCCTTCTTCGGTTATAGGAGGTTGTTTGTCAGGCTTCTTCATAAACTTTCCTTTCGGCACGGGTGGCGGGACGGGCAGAGATAATTCGCGTTCGGTCTTCGCGCTCCGTGTATACAGCCAGCAAAAGACGCTGGGAAAAAGTATACCCGATAATGAAATCACGCGCTTCTCCTTCATCCACCGAGGCGTCGCCAGTCTGGTAGAACGGGTCGAAGAAGACTTCGGCGGCTTCTTCAAAAGTCACGCCATGTTTTTGGATGTTGCTCCTGGCTTTGTCTTCGTCCCATTCAAAGAGAACGCTCTGCAGTTGGTAGGTGATGTCCATGATGTCGCCGTCGTCGGGTAAGTAATTCGGAATGATTATAATGCGAAAAGACGATAGGAAATAATTATGAGCAGGATTACTGATGCCTTCAAAAAGAAACCCATCTTCATGCCTTACTTTCCATTGGGCTACCCCGATCTGGACATGTCCATTGACGTGATCGAAGCGCTCGCCAGGAACGGCGCGGACTTGATCGAGGTGGGGCTGTCCTTCTCCGACCCGCTCGCGGATGGACCCGTGATCCAACACGCGACGCAAGTTGCGCTGGAAAAAGGAATTACAGTCAAGAAATCTTTAGAAGCCGTGAAGGAATTGCGCAGGCGCGGCGTGGACATTCCGTTGGTTTTGATGGGTTATTACAATCCCATGCTGGCGTATGGGCTGGAAAAGTTTGTCCGTGACGCGGTGGATGCGGGCGCGGATGGGTTTATCGTCCCTGATTTGCCGATGGAAGAAGCGGAGGAATTTGAAACCGCGCTTGATAAAATCGGTGGTCGAGTAGACGGCGG
>CAYQOF010000170.1:5893-7070 GCA_964419035.1 uncultured Anaerolinea sp.
CCGCCGTCATATCGAGACCACCCATTGATTCGGATGCTTGCTCCAACATCATCCCCTGAACGCATGGAAATGATCGCACGCAATGCCAAAGGATTTATCTATCTCGTTTCAGTGACAGGCATCACAGGCGAACGCAAGTCCCTGGCAGAAGGGCTTGGAGAATTAATTGCACAGGTACGTGAGCACACCTCCGCGCCTGTATGTGTGGGATTTGGAATCGGCACACCCGAACAAGCCCAAGAAGTTGGGAAGATGGTAGACGGGGTTATCGTTGGAACCGCTTGTGTGAGAACAATTGGAGGGAGTGAAAGTCCCGTTGAGACGGCAAAGGAGTTTGCGAGGCGTTTTAGGGAGGCATTACGATAACAAACGGTCGGTCTTCTCCGCAATCTCAATGGTTTGACCAGGCTCAAAATTGCCTGTGAACCTTCGGTAGGCTTCTTCTCGGTCTGCGCCGCCTTCGTCGGTCAATGGCAATTGCTCAGGCGTCCCACGGAGCGACGCCGCGTCCGCTCCCGCTTCTCAACGACCCGTAAATTGTCTCCGACAGATCGGGCAGAACTTCCGCCGTCGCCGCGAGCAGACCGAAGCAGCCCGTGATCATCATGTCGCCGAAGGGGGTTGCGAAATATGGGCGCAGATTCTCCCTCTCCCTTTGGGAGAGGGTGGGGGTGAAGGAGAACATCGAACGCCTCGGTCCAGTCACGACCACATCGAAGTCATCGTTTCCAAACTCGAAAACTTCATCCGTGTACATCAATGCCCCGTGTCCCATGTCGTTGAACACATCTTCATGTTTGAGGGAGGCGTCGGCTAACCTTCTCAGGAGCGATTCGAGTTTTGCCAGATCAATCTCGCCGGTGTGATGTTCGAAGACGCCCTCGATGCCTTTTTCACCGAGACGAAAGGCGAGTGTATGAAAGTTTCCGACATTACAAACGATCATTGATCTGCGTGTAGCCAGACTAGAATTTTTTTCAGATTTGGCAATGGAACTAATATCAGTTTTGACTTTAGAGTTGACTTCCGAGTTGTCATTAGTGTTGACATCAGTATTGACACCAGAATCAATCTGGAAGTTGAGTCTGGCAATTAGTTTGGAATCAAAGGTGGCGCCCAACACTGCCGCGGGAGCCGTATCCATCACGACCAGCGGACAGGACAGGTCGCCAGCCGA
>CAYQOF010000171.1:0-7064 GCA_964419035.1 uncultured Anaerolinea sp.
GCCGAAAAATTCTCCTCTTGACAACCTGCCTGTTTGCCTTTATATTTAGAACACTTGTTCTGTAACAATGACAGAGGTGTCTAATGTCAGAAATCAACCGTTATGCCTTGATGATGGAAGCATATGCCGAATTGAAACCTGAAATCGAGGCAGCGCGTCAGACTGCTTCAACGGAATCAACCCGGCCAATACACGCCCTGCCGACCCTGCAAAGTGTTCTGGCTGAATTCGGTCCCATGCCCTCAGAGGCGCTGTTCCTCGGCGTTGCATCGGATGGGCTTCCCGTTCTGTTGAACCTGCACGATCCGGTCCCCGGTCCATTGCTTGTAATTGGCGATCCTGGCGCTGGCAAGACCTCGCTGCTTCAGACCATTGCGCGTGCGGCAGAGAAAACACATCAGCCGGAGGAACTGCAATTCGGCGTGCTGACCAACCATCCCGACGAATGGAGCGGGATGGAGGTTATCCCAAACAACGTTGGCATCTTCCCTCTCTACGCCAAATCGTCGGAGGATTTTATCCTCTCGCTTGCATCCTGGGCGCATGGAAACAAAACCAGCAGGCAGTCCGTCCTGCTTCTCCTCGATGACCTTGAAGCCGCATCGAACCTGGACTTCGATGCCATTCAAAACCTGCGCTGGCTCCTCCTGCGTGGACCGGCGCGCCGGGTTTGGCCCATCATCACATTGAATTCGAAGCACGTGACAAACATGCAACCGTGGCTCGAAGCATTTCGCACTCGCATCCTGGGCAATATCAAGGATGTAACGCTCACGCCCAGATTACACTCGGAAGACGCCGGCCTGGAGATGTTGAACAAAGGCATGGAATTTACCTTACGAGAGGGTGAAAACTGGCTTCGTTTCTGGATTCCATCCCCTGAATAAGACTGGAGGATGACATGCACACTGGAATGTTATGGTTCGACAATTCCCAAACTGAATTGACTGCCAAGATACAAAAGGCGGTGGATTATTATCACAAAAAATACGGGCGCATTCCCGACCTGTGCCTGGTTCACCCAAGCATGTTGAAGGATTCAACATTAAAAGAGGGCGGCAAAATTACTGTGCGTCCTTACCGTCCCGTATTACCGGGACACATCTGGATTGGCATCGAGGACAAAAACTGAGTCGAGTCCATGCCCCTTGCAGACCTCCCGTGATACTGGCTCACGGGAGGATTTTTTTAACCGATTGCGACGACAAAAGCCACCGTATGACTTTGGCTGTGACTGATGCTCACCGACCAGGTCGTCAATCCAAGCTCTTTTGCCTTTTCCTCAGCCGCTCCATACAACGTAAGGATCGGCGCGTTCTGCTCATCGCCCAAAATTTCGATCTCCTTCCACGTCACCTCCCCGATCCCGCAACCCAACGCCTTCGCCACCGCCTCCTTCGCCGCGAAACGTCCAGCCAGTGATTCAGCGCGTTTGCCGCATTGCTCGATCTCCGCAGTCGTATACACGCGCTCGAGGTAATGTTTGCCGTGACGCGCGATCACCTCCTCGACCCGGGCGATCTCGATCAAATCAACTCCGGTTGCCAGTTTCAATCTCCAGTCTCCAGTCTCTAATCCTCTAATTCATCCGGCTCTCCAACCAATTACCAATTACAGATAACCGTCACGGTCCCGCCACAGCGATCGCCAGCCTCTCCGGATCAATGAACTTCCGCGCGGTTTTCATCACATCTTCGCGCGTTACTTCGTTCACCAGATCCGCGTAGCGATGATAATAATCCATGCCCAGATCGTGCCTCTCGATGTTCAACAACGCGTTCGCCACACCATTGTTCGACTCCAGCGAAAGCGGCAGGCGCCCGATGAAGTTTGCCTTGCTGTCCGCCAGTTCAGCCTCGGTTACGCCTTCCTGCACGAACCGCTTTAGTTCATCCACGATCAAGCCTGTTGCCCGATTCACATTCTGCGGATTCACCCCCGCGCTCACCTCCCACGAGCCGGGCCCGATCCCCGCGTTCAGACTCGAATACGCATAATACGCCAACCCGGCTTTCTCACGCACCACATCGCCGATGCGTCCCATCATTCCAAACTGCCCAAGCACGTTGTTTCCAAGCAAAGCAGACATGAACTCAGGATCGAGGCGCTTCGGTCCGTTCGTGCCGATGACGACATCGGATTGAGACTTGCCCGCGATGCGATGGTGTTTGCTGACGGTCTTCTTGAGCGGCTTCAACCCGGGAAGCGCCGGCGGTTCTTTCTGCCCCCTGACCTGCCAGCCGCCCAATGCGCGTTTGACCTGTCTGACGGCTTCCTCCGCTTTCACCGCGCCGACGATCGCGATCACCATCCCGCGCGGACCGTAATGCACATGGTGGAACCTGACGAGATCTTCGCGCGTAATTTTCTGGATCGTCTCCGGATATCCCTCCTCGGGACGGCTGTAGGGATGTCCTTTGAACAGAATTTCATCGAACTTCAGAGATGCCATTTCCGAAGTATCTTCCGCGCGGATGGCGAGACCCGTCAGAATTTGCGCGCGCAGTTTTTCCATTTCGATCCTTGGGAAGTTGGGCTGGGTCAGGGATTCGGAAAACAGATCGAGCAACAGGGGCAGATCCTCCACCAGTGACCGGCCGTTGAATCCCGATTTATGCACACCGGTATTGAACCCCAAACTTGCCCCGATGGATTCCAGTTCGTTATAGATCTGATCGAAAGTTCGCTTCCTTGTGCCGCGCATCAACGCCGACGTGACGAAATCCGCCAGACCCAGTTTTTCATCGAGATCGAACAATGCGCCCGCGTCGAAATACCCGCTGACGACGACGGACGGACTGTTGAAGTTCGCGCGCGTGAGAACAACGATTCCATTGGGTAGAACTTCACGGTGAATGTCATGAGGACCCGGCAGGGCTGAGGTATGTTTGTCCATGATCAAGCCTTTCCGCCCAACGGCACGTATGTCCCAACGACGCGGCTCTGGGGTCTGAAATATTCATTCGCCACGCGCTGGATGTCCCTGGCAGTGACAGTTGACAATTTATCGAGATAGGTCTCGAACCAGTCATAATCCGCGAATATTTCGGAGAAGCCCATCCAGAATGCCTGGTTGGTGATGTTCTCGCTTCCATAGGCAAACAGCGCGCGCGCCTGTTTCATGGCGCGGGTGATCTCCTCTTTGGAAACCTTCTCGTGTTTCACGCGTTCGATCTCCTTATCCATCGCGGCGAGCGCTTCCTCCGCTTTGCGTTTGGGATGGAGAGTCAATGTAAACGTGTATAAGTACGGGTCAATGGTCACCTGCCCGCCGCCGCGTACGCTGACCGCCAGTTCCTTGTCCACGAGGGCGCGGTAGAGACGCGAGGTCTTGTTCGAGATGCCTCCGCTGAACATGTTGAGGTTGCTGGGTCCCGCGAGCAGGCTGTCCAGCACGGATAACGGGAAGAAATCGGGATGGGACGCGGCCGGGAAACGGTAGCAGACCTGGACGTAGGTCGTTGCGCCGGGTCCCTCCACCGAGAGCCGCACCTCCCCATTCTGCGGCGGTTCTTCACGCGCCAGCCGCGCGGGTTCACGTCCCGCAGGGATCGGCTCGAATAATTCCCTGATGCGCGCCAGCATCTTTTTTGTGTCGAAATCACCAGCCACCGACATGACCGCGTTGTTCGGGACATAGTAGGCGCGGTAATGATTGTAAAGATCGTCGCGCGTCATCGTACGCAGATCAGCCATATCGCCGATGACTTCGTGATGATACGGATGAATGCGGAACGCGGTCTGCTGGATCGCCTCGCCCAGGCGGAAGAGCGGCTCGTTTTCGCTGCCCTCGCGCTCGGAGATGATGACCGTTCGTTCGGAGGCGACTTCGTTCGGGTCGAATTGGCTGTTGACCATGCGATCCGATTCGAGGCGCAGGGCGAGGTCAATTTTGTCGGCGGGCATGGTCTCGAAGTAAGCCGTCCAGTCGAGATAGGTCATCGCGTTCCACATGCCGCCCTCGCGCGAGATGGCTTTATCGAGAACGTTGGCGGGAAATTGAGGCGTGCCTTTGAACTGCATGTGTTCGACCCAGTGCGAGATGCCGGTCCTGCCGTTCACCTCGTCGCGCGAGCCGACGCGGTACCAGAGCCACGAAGAGACGATCGGCGCGGTGTGAATTTCCTTGAGCAGGACTTTCAATCCGTTTTTGAGGGTGGTTTTTGTAAGTGATTTTTTCATAAAGTGAAAGACTCCTTTTGGATCACGGGCAGACGCGCGCGTTGTTCACGATCGCATTCGGTTCGACGAGGCAATACCACGGCTCGACCACTTTCTGCAAGCCGACGAAGGGTTCGTGCAATTCGGTCTGGCTCAGGGGGATATTCACCTGCACATCCAACTCAGCCAGCACCTGCTGGTTGACCGGCACAACGAGATTCTGGATATTGATGGGCAAAACCGTCCCCGCGGGAAGCACAATCCTGGCGCGCGCACTATTGATGTTCAAGCCGCCGGTATTCACCGTGACCAGCGCGCCGTCAATCGTGACACTCTCGCTCAGCGTCACGTTCGTGGGTCCGCTGACGTTCAGAACGAAATTGACCGGTATTTCTTTCCTGACCGGGATGACGGTCTTGATGCTCGCCTGATCCATCTTGACGAAGTTCGTGTACAAGCCTCCCAACAAACTCGATACCTGATCGTTGGCTGTGAGTCGGATGGCGCCAAGCATCTGAAGCAGGACCAGCAGAACGGCGATCAAAACGACGTTGACCGCAAGAGAAAGCGCGCTGGCGAACGTCCAAAAGGCGGGGAGCAATTTAAGGCGCGTTGTCCTGGAATCAACTGCGGGGGAGGATGAGGCGGGTTTCGACGGGCTGAACGTTGACGGTTTAGCGACAGCCGGCCCGATCGGACGGTTGGCGCGCGGCAAACGCGACGTGACGGCGTCATCTGCGTTTCCGTTCAGCAGTCTTTTCATCTTGCTGGTCTCACCTTGATTTGAAACAGGCTGTGTCATGCGACCTCCTCGTACAGATGGCTAATCTTAGCATAGTTATGCAGTTGACGACCAGCGTCTTCGCTGGAGGGACGATCCTCCTCCGTCCCAATTAGTGACATTTTTCACTTGATGGAGACTGCCGTTCCACATACAATAAAATTCGACCAATTGGAAAAGAGCGTCGGCAAGTGAGAGGAGGTTCCCGGACGTAACAAAGATGATATGGATGACCGCTTGTGAAGCCGTCGCTTTACGGCTATAATCTGCCCGTTTTTATCCAAAATTCAACACCCCACCAATTCGAGGAGGAATTGTGACCAATCAATATTTCGTCGCCGTAGTCGGCGCGGGTCCCGCAGGATTGTTCGGCGCGCGCGAACTTGCCAATCAGGGCGCGCGTGTCGCGCTGTTCAACCGTGACATCAAACCGGGCGGGCTGGCTGAATACGGCATCTACCCCACCAAGCATACAATGAAGAGCGGCTTGCGCAAACAATTCAGGCAGGTGTTGGACCTGCCCAACCTTGACTATTATGGTAACGTGACTGTCGGCGCGCAGGGTGACCTGTCCCTCGATGACCTGCGCTCGCTTGGTTTTCAGGCGATTCTCGTCACCGCCGGCGCGCAGGGGACGAAGTGGCTTGGTCTGCCCGGCGAGGACCTCGAAGGGGTCTATCATGCGAAGGATGTTGTCTATTTCTACAACCAACTCCCTCCCTACAGCCAGAAGTCGTTCCGCTTTGGCAAACGCTGCGCGGTGATCGGCGCGGGCAACGTGATGCTCGACATTGCCCATTTCCTCATCCGCCAACAAAAAGTGGAGGAGGTGATCGCCATCGTCCGGCGCGGACCAGCAGAGGTCAAGTTCGACAAGAAGGAAATGGAATACGTGATCAACAACCTCGATCAAGCCGCGTTGGATGCCGAGATCGAGCGCGTCGCCCCGATCATGAAAGCGGTCAATCAGGACCCGGCGGCTGCCCGCGCCACGATCCTCGAGGCCCTCCCGAAAGCCCTGCCCAAGGTGTCCGATACCAAATTCCATTTCATTTTCCTTGCCTCTCCCATTCAAATGCTCGGAGACGCGGAAGGCAGACTCACGCAGGTCGAGATCGAGGACAATATCCTCGTTGAAAAAGACGGGGATACCAAAGCCCGGGGAACCGGGACCAAGCGTCGGCTGGATGTGGAGACGGTGGTCTTCGCCATCGGCGACAAGGTGGACGACACGTTCGGTCTGCCCGTCGAATGGAACGAGTTCGTGAAGAGACCCGATCCGAAATTCCCGATTGACGGCATCTCCTTTGAATCGCCGTTCGAGGACGTTTTTGTGGGAGGCTGGTCGCGCCAGGCAAGTTCGGGCCTGGTTGGTTATGCGCGCAAGGACGGCACGAACGCGTCGAAAGCGGTCTGGCAATATCTGCAGACCAAACAGCAGATCGAGCCAAACCTGGAAGCGGTGGCGGAAAAATTGCAGAACCTCGGCAAGCCCATCGTGATGAAAGAGGACATCAAGAAACTGGAGGCTGTTGAACTCTCCGAAGCCCAAAAACGCGGACTCGAAGCCTTCAAGTACGACAGCAATGAAGAGATGCTCGCCGCGATGGGATTGATACAGACGGCATAACGAGTTATAAAACCTGACAGGTCTTCGGAGACCTGTCAGGTTTTTTTATTCAGAAATGAAACTTTCCGATATTGAATTCCGCGCCATGAACACGCGGTGGCGCAGAAGGGGACACAAACACGTTGAACTGCCTCTTTTCCAAAGGCTGGGGCTGGATGTAAAAGACAGGGATGTCCTTGAAATCGGTTGCGGCAACGGCTTTGGCGGATATTTACTGGACCAACTGGGACCGAAGAGTTACATCGGTTTGGATGTGATGGAAGAGCAGATCGAAATTGCGCGACGAAATTATCCGCAACTCAAATTTCTTGTGCAGGATGCGACGGATCTGAGCCGGTTCAGGGAGACAAGCAAAGATGTCGTCGTCATTTTCGGCGTCCTACACCACATCCCTGAATGGCGCAAGGTCGTTGACGAGACCAAGCGCGTACTCAGATCCGATGGCAGTTTGTTCCTCGAAGAACCGCGCGGCATGGATATCAAACTCTTCGA
>CAYQOF010000172.1:0-6992 GCA_964419035.1 uncultured Anaerolinea sp.
AGACGGCGGTCCGCGCTGAGCGGACACTGAGCGAGCGACAGCGAGACGAAGTGGAAGACGAAGCGTCCGCCATCGTATTGAGACCAATAGGAATTCAGAGCACCTTTGCAACAGAAATCACTTTGCTTACTGGTGGTTTCGACACCGCACCTGCGGTGGGTGCAGGTGTACGCCCTGCGCTGCCGCTTCGGGCTACTCAACCACCGAGCCTTCCAGTCTCCAGTCTCTAATTCTCCAATTCTCTTTTGCCCAATCCCCCGTTACTGCTCATCAATTACTGCACCTTCGCCTCCTCCTCCGCCCGCAATTTCTCCGTAGCGCGGAAATATTTCAAATAGCGCATCGAATTCGGGTCCTTGCCGAGCAACAAATCAATCGCCTTGATGGAACTGCCTAACTTGATCGGGTCGGTAATGGACGTAGTCGCGCCCATCTGCATTGCCAATGCGAGGAACGCGGCGTTCACCGAATGACGGTCAGGCAATCCAAAAGAGACGTTGCTCGCGCCGAGGCTGATATTCACACCGTATTCCTTTTTGACCAGTTCGATTGTCTTCAACGTCACCAGCCCCGCTTCGCTGTTGTGACCGACCGTCATCACCAGCGGGTCAATGATGATGTCCTCCGCAGGGATTCCCATCTTCGCGGCGCGCTCGATGATTTTTCCCGCCGCGGCGAGACGTCCCTCGGGAGTGGCGGGGATTCCCTCGTCGCCGATCGCCAGCCCGATCACCGCCGCGCCTCGATTCTTGACGATGGGCAGGACGGTCGTCAGTTGTTTCTCCTCGCCATTGACCGAATTGACCAACGGTTTCCCTGGTGAGGCGTTTAGTCCCGCTTCGAGAATTTTTGGCTCGTTCGAGTCAATACAAAGCGGCACATCCACAACTGACAAGATTGCCTCCACCACCTTCGGCATGATTGCCGCCTCGTCAATCTGCGGGTGACCGACGTTCACGTCCAGCACGTCCGCGCCCCAGGCGACCTGCCTTTGCGCGAGATGTTTGACGTAATCGAAGTTCTGGTCAACCAGCGCCTGCCCCAGTTTTTTCAATCCTGTTGGGTTCAACTTTTCGCCGATGATGACGAATGGCTTGTCCTCCCCGACGATCACGGTTTTGCTGTTGCTCTTCAAGATGGTATGCATGAATGTGCCCTCCGAAATTTAAATGCGACGCATTACGATGCCGCATGAAGTTTTACAACCTTTTACCACGGAGACACTGAGGCACGGAGTTTATTTAATCTCTGTGTCTCCGTGACTCTGTGGTTTGAATAGAGTCGTTTATCTGCCCGTACCTCCGTCGGCGCCGGCCACCTCGCTGATGGCGTAATTCTGCAAATAACCTTTCGGCAGCAGACCTGATTCCATCACAATCCTCGGGATGACCTCATCCCAACCCACAGGCATCAAATGGATTCCGTGAATGCCCTGCTTCTCGTACCTCTTGATTTTACCAATAACTTCCAACGCAATTTGAATTCCCTCCTCCTGCGCGTTGCCCAATCTGTCTGCTTCTTCTATTCGATGCAAAACATTCTTTGGCAGATACACCCCAGGCACCTCCGCCAGTTTTCGCGCCATCTTCAAACTCTTGATGGGCGTGACGCCCGCAAGAATGTAAACCTTATCCAGCACATTACGCCTGGCAAGTTCGTTCAACCATACTTCCATTCCGTCAACATCGAAAATCAGGTTCGTCTGGAAGAACTGCGCGCCTGCGTTGACCTTCTTCTGCTCGCGCAATGCCTGAAACTTGACGTTCGACGAAAACGGCGAAGCCGCCGCGCCGAGGAAGAACATCGGCGGATTTTTGATCTCGCGCCCATCCAAATATTTCCCGTCGTCGCGCATTCTCCGCAAGACCCACAGCATTTGAATGGAGTCCAAATCGTTGATGTCCATCTGGTCGCGCGGGGAAGGGGAGAGTTTCGCGCTGTCGCCTGTCACACACAGCACGTTGCGCACGCCCAACGCCGCCGCGCCGATGATCTCGCTTTGCACGCTTCCGCGCGAGCGGTTACGCGCCGACATTTGCAGAACAGTCTCCGCGCCTTGTTGAATCGCAATCGTACCGCATGCCCACGACGACATGCGCGGAATCGCGGATTGATTGTCCGTGAAGTTGACCGCCGTCACCAGCGGCTTGACCATCTCGATATTGCGGATCAACTTGTCGGTGGCGGAGGAGAGGGGAGGCGTTATCTCGGCGGTGACGACAAACTCACCGGCGACCAGCCGTCCCTGAAGGGTTGAAGCGGGCTCGGTGTACGCGGGCGGATGATATTTCGAATCCCCTTGCCACCAGTCAGGCTGTCGCACTGGGCGGAGAATCCCATCAATGGTTTGCGCGCGTGTTTCTGATGATAACAATCCAAGAAAAATTCTCTTTGCGCCGATCTTTGCGGCATTTCTGAAAATCGCGCCCCATGAATCTTTGCCCACTTTTTCCCAATCGAGCGGCGGCAGCACTTCGAGCAGCACATCTTCGCGCCCCCATGCAAACGAGCGTTCGTAAATGTGATACCACACACACGGGCGGCTTGGGTCAACGTAACACGCTTCCGAGGTCGAGCCGCCGCACGGACCATTGCGCAAACCCTTCGGACATTCCATCGGGCAGATAAGCGCAGTTTCTACGAGCAGGCAGTTGCCGCACATGCGGCACCCGAACAGTGGACCCTTGACACTGTTTTCGAGCACCCTCAGCGCGCGTTCGCCGAACGTCTCTTTTTGGAAGGGGAGGTAGGCGGGCTGCCATCTGCGACCAGGAGTAAAGCCAGTCATTCGGTCTCCTTACGGCTAAAATTATATATAATTTCGGATGACCCGATTTTACCCGACCTTACCCACTTTTTGGAGGAGGACAATTCTCCAATTCTCTAATTCGCGTAAATCCCCAATTACCCATTACCACCTACCAACCTCACTCCATCTTTTGCAGGATGTGACTGACCGCCGTGGACGCGGGACCGCCGAGACTTTGAATCAACGCAGTCTTCGCATTCGGGATTTGATTCGCCTCCGCTCTACCCCGTAACTGTGTGACCGCGTCCACAGCCTGGTACACGCCTGAGGCTCCGCCCGCAAAACCGCGCGCCTTCATCCCGCCCATCGTCGCGCACGGGATTTTTCCCTTGAGGCTGATTTCGCCTTCTTCGGCGAGTTTCCATCCACGTCCTTTGATGGCGAACCCAACCGCTTCGAGTTGCAGCGCGGCATAGATGCTGAACGTGTCGTGATACTCGAAGAAATCAATCTCATCGAGCGTGATGCCAACCTGCTTCATCGCCTTGCCTGCGGAGAGTTGCGCTGTGTCGAAGTACAGCATGTCTTTTCTGTCGTGTAATGCCAATGTATCAGATGCAGACGCGGAGCCAGCGATTTTCACCAATGGATGAGGAAAATGATCTGGCAGTAATTCCCGACGGGTCAATATCACCGCTGCCGCGCCGTCCGCATTGGGAGCCATGTCGAACATGTTGAGCGGGTCGCTGACCATCTCTGCTTTGGCGTAGGTCTCAGGCTTGATGGCTTTGCGGAACATGGCGTTCGGGTTGGCAACTCCGTTTGCATGGGCGGTGAGGGCGAATCCAGCGAAACCATTTGAAGGAACATCATATTCGTGCATGTAACGCTTCATCAGGAGCGCGGCTTGTGCGGCGGGAGTCATGCCTTGAATGGCTTCAAAGTCGGCGTCGCCTGTCGTGGCAAGCGCCGCGTCCACACCCGCGCCGACCTTGTCCGTAAATTTCTCCACACCGACGACGAGCGCGACATCCACCATGCCGCTGGCGACCGCAAGGTAACCCTGCCGCAACGCCGCGCCGCCCGACGCGCCCGCAGCTTCGAGGGTAACGGCTTCGATGCCGAGCAAGCCAGCGAAATCGGCGATGAGCACGCCGAGGTGCGCCTGGTTGGAGAGATTCGGCGCAAGCATGTTGCCGACAAAAAGCGACTGCGGCTTTAAACCGCCCGAATCCTTGACTGCGTCTTGGATGGCGGCAAAGGCAAGGTCACGCAGACCAATATCCCAATGCTCGCCGACTTCTGTTTGTCCGATACCTGCGATGATGACGTCTGTCATAGATTCCTTTGGTAAATGGTAATTGGTGATTGGAGACACGTACACACGTAAACACGTGGCGTGTGCATTTGAAATTCCTAGGAATTTGGTGGGCTCATGGAAATCATTATGTTGCCTACCTGTACTTCATGTAAATCAATTTCTGGAGATGGTTTATTGAGCGGAGAGTCTTTTTGAAGTTCCTGAAATAGATTCTCGATTGGATTGTCATAGTTTTGCAAATTGCTCATAATGCGCAGAACTTGATACCAAATTCCCCAAGCGGCTCTCGTATCTGGTTTCCAATCGCCCGAAAAGAAAGCAGAATTTCGCCCAAGCATAAATACTCTAAATGATTTTATTTTCCCAACATCATTTTTATTTATGCCGAAGGTTCGCGCGAGAGTATCATCATCTGTGCTTGAAAGCCAATTAAAGACTGTTTCAATCCACCGATTGCCCGTCTTCAACAAGTTGCCTTTTTTGCTTTCCCTCTCTCGCATTGAATTCCCAATATAATCTTGCCACTTTAATTGGAAGATGCCAACTTCGCCAGTTTGGTAGTCAAATATCAAAGCGTCAATATCAGTAATAACTGACTCGCTACTTTTTATTACGGCATTTCGTTCCAACTTGTGAAATCGCTCTGATTGAAACAGGGCATACAACTCATCTCGAAAAACTTCCTCACGACGATTTACAGCATTGTCCCACTCTGACCTATAACGACGCTGTAATTCACGGAGAAGGAACATAAATGGCTCGCTTTGGCCTCCCCATAAAGGTCGAAGCAGTTTTTCCTTGCCTACTTCAATGAATACCGGCGTGATGAGATTTCCCGCCACAGAGCAATGTTCCTGCTTATTTTCGACGGTAAGGGTAACTGCTTCAATAATTTGTCTGGCAACGGAAGTATCAATTCCTAAAATAACGGAAAGCGAATTTACCTCGTTTTCCAAAGGAAGGGTTATGGTAACGATGTCGCGCAAATCTAGTTCAGGATGTTTTTTGAGAAGTTCAAAACAAAATCCAAGATGTTTGCTAGACCAACCAACAAACACGGTTGTGGCGGCACAATAGAGACTAAACTCCTGACCGCCGAACTTTACTTCTGGTGGAAAATTATCATGCCCCAACATTAGTTGAGCGAGCATTATTCCTTCTAGTTCATAGTAAGCGTCAATCTCTGGCGCTGTTGTATATTCTATAAAGTGGGCTCTCCATGTTTTAACGCGCTCGCTCATCATCTTTTTTATTGCTTTGCTGTTTGCTCTTAGTGCGTCTTTCACACTTTGATTGTGTTTTGATATCAAACCTTTTAACCAAACAGCATTTTCTCTTTCAAACGACTCAACGCCATATAATTTTGTTGCTGGGTAAGTGTGATAATGATTTGGGGCAGTTTCAGTTATTTCTATCAACCCTACTCGCTGAAGTTCAAGTAATTGTTCGCAATATCCAATTTGCCCGCATAGTGCCAAAACTGAATTTGCCCACTTTTGTAAACTCGGCGTAGAGCGAAAAAGAGGCGCGCCTTCTAATTTGCTTGACTCATCTAATGCAAGCGACAGGGCTTTATGAAGGCCAAAAGAAATAAGATGAGCGTGAGATTCAACATCCTTTGATTTTGCCCATTCCGAATAGAAGTTACGTCCAACGAAAAAATAATCCATCGCCCTTGCCAACTCAATTAATTCCAATCGGCGTTCATTGCTGAATGTTGGAACGATGGTTTTTTCTATTTCGAGAATTTGCTGTCTTATGACATTTTCTGGTTTGTCACTCATAGTAAAGATGTTGCGGTTTTCAAATGGACGCGTGATGAATATCGTGAACGCCCTGTTCCAATCCTGCGCGTTCCATTGCGGGGCTGTATGGTAATTGCCAGCGGACGATGGGAGGAGTGGTTAGGAAACCTTGATGAGGCGGATTGTTGAAAATTTCATTCGCAAATTTCCTCATCCCGATTTCATCCAGCGACATACGACTGTCTTCCAGATAAGCGAAAACATCATCACGATTTCCCTCGTTCTCAAGGATTTGCCTCAAGCCGCTTGTCATTTGGAAATCGGCAGTTCTTTCGGCTTCGATGAAAATTGTGTGCAAGATATTGAGAGTTGCGGCTTTTCTTTTGTTGTCGTCAAATTTATCGTAAGCAAAAACCAGCAGTGAATATCCCAAGCCATAAATTTTCTGCCGCGCGGACTTGAATGGGCAGGAGGATTGCGGCTGGCGGATGCTGGTCACTTTCATGTCAACCGACAGGCTGGGAAAGTCAATGCCGCTGGCGGAACTGCCCTCGTCAAATTGGTAGCGGCTTTTCAAGTAGTCGCGGAATTTGTGTTCGAGAAACGTACCAACGGCTTTTCCATCCGTAACGCCAAATAAATCCTTCTCGGGAGTCTGCGATTGCAGCGTGGAGAAGGTCTTGGCTTCTTTGTGGAGGGTCTTGAGGGTTAATTTCGGCATGGTTCGATTTTACTTCATCTGCAATTTCCCGCGATATCTTACATACGTGGCGTAATCAATTTCAGTTCTTCGCGCAATATATTCCTGGGTCTTCGTTGCCAGTCCTGCGCGGAGCGGAGCGGCGTCAGTGACGGTGAGGTCGAAGGCGTCGGAGCCAGCCCCAGACCCGAAAGAGACGAGGAGAATCCGATCTCCAGGCTGGGCGATGTCGAGAGTCGCGGTGAGTCCGATCAGCGCCGCGCCCGCGTACGTATTCCCAATCACAGGGACGAGGAGTCCAGGTTCGATCTGTTCCATCGAGAAGCCAAGCCCCGCCGCGACGCGTTGTGGGAACTTTGTGTTGGGCTGGTGGAAGACCGCCCACTTGTAATCCTTGGCGGTGGTGCCTGAGGCTTCCATCAGATGCGTGGCGGCTTCGGTGATGTGTTTGAAGTAGGCAGGCTCGCCCGTGAAGCG
>CAYQOF010000173.1:0-6954 GCA_964419035.1 uncultured Anaerolinea sp.
GGCTTGTTCGCCGGCGCCGGGTTCACAGGCTATCGAATCGGTCTCCACCAGGGAGCGCAACTCTCGGCGGATGGCAATATCCCGCGCCTCGATCGTTTCGACCGTGATGGTATGCCGAGGTTCGCGCCCGGATTCGACCGCAGATTTACGCCTCGGATGTTCGTCATGATGCATCCCGCCAGAGACTTCGGTTTCTTTTCCCTGCTGTTCTTCGTGGCGCGCCTCGCGTTGATCGCTCTCCTTATCTGGTTTGTATTCTGGCTGTTCACGCGCAGCGGCTGGCGTCTCTCGCTGACGAGACAATCCACTACAAGCAATCCGGTCGAGAAATCTGAGACCGGGATTAAAGAATGAAGAGAAAAAGATAAGCGAGAGCCTGAACTGGTAATAAGCAGAATTTTTGTTACGTCAGCATAACGTGCCGACCCATAAACCATAAGACCCTGGTGAACCAGGGTCTTATGACAGAAAACGCAAGAAGGAGAGAAACATGGAGCTGATCAACCGTATCATCCACGCGCTGACCGAACTGCATCCCACACATCCGATGTTCGTACATTTTCCCATCGCCCTGACCGGCGCGGCTTTCCTCTTCGTCCTGCTCGCCTGGTGGAGGAACAGCGCCCCGCTCGAACAAGCCGCCTTTGCGAACATCGTGCTTGCCGCGATCAGCACTATCTTTGCAGGTATCACCGGCTACATTGACAACATCAACAATTATGTTGGAGAGGCGCCCAATGCAAACGCAAAGATCGCACTGGCGATCCTGCTGTTGCTCCTCACAACGGGCATCAGCGTCGTCCGCTACCGCAACCCGGCAATATTCACCAAAGGCAGCCGCGCCTTGTACGCCGCATCCTATGGAATGAGTTTTGCCATCGCGCTTGTCCTTGCATTTCTGGGCGGCATCATACTCTATGGATTCTAGGAGAAAAAATGAAGTCAATGAAATCGAAAGTCGCGATAATGGTTTTGATCATGGGAATCATGACCGCCTGCGGAAGTCAGCCAGTGGAGACATCCGCTCCCGCTTCGCAACCAACCGAGACGTCTGTTTCTGCCACCGAAGCCCCGACCCACACCCCGGCTCCTCCCACTGATACCGCCTCACCGACGGACACCGCGCAGCCTGCGCCTGCCGCGGGCGTCAGTTTTACGAACGATGTGCTGCCCATCCTGCAGAGCCGCTGCGTGAACTGTCATGGCGGCGACCGGGTCGAGGAAGGTTTGTTAATGAGAAGTTACGCGGAACTCATGGCTGGCTCTGATAACGGAGCCGTAATCGTTCCCGGCGATGCGGCGAACAGCCTGCTGGCGGAACTGATCTCGAACCAGAAGATGCCCAAACGCGGACCCAAACTGACACCGCCTCAAGTCCAGGTCATCGTGGACTGGATCAACCAGGGCGCGCTGGAAAATTAGTCACCGTTCGAGGAGCGGCATAAGAAAAACGGTCTCGCGGACATCACATCCGCGAGACCGTTTTTTCATCCATCCACAAACTGCGGTAATGTGAGGAGTGTACTGGGAGGTGGGGGAAGTTACAGATTTTCGATCACGCGCATTAAAGTCGTGAACTGTTACAATGCTGTGTAGCATGGATAATTCAGGCTAAAGTTTGTCTCATCCAGCGCAGCGCGACGTAATTCGATGCTCAAAGCCCTTGTCATCCATCTCTTTGCCCGCTACTCGAGGATCGTAAACAATATGACCGACTCCTGCATCTTCTGCAAGATCGTTTCGAACGAAGCCAGAGCGACGATCGTCCATCGCGACGAACAGGTGACGGCTTTCCGCGATATCCATCCCGTCGCGCCGACGCATATTTTGATCGTGCCGAACAAACACATCGAATCCGTGAACGCGCTCAGGAATGAAGATGAACCGCTGGTGGGACATCTGTTCACGGTCGCGGCTCGACTGGCAAAAGAGGAGGGGATTGACAGGAACGGTTACCGCCTGATCGCCAACACTGGCATTGACGGCGGGCAGACCGTCTTTCATTTACATCTGCACCTGATCGGGGGAGGACGAATGCAGCATCCGATGGGGTAAGGGATTCACCGCGAAGACGCAAAATTGGGGAAAGATGAAGAAATTAAAGATGCGGCGCCGGATCACGCTTATTTCTTCATCAACGGGCTGTCTTTTAGTTTGCTCCTCGGCTGCCTGGAGCGATAGGCATAATACCCCAACCCCACCCCGGAAAGCAGCAGGATAAGACCATAAATGCCCAGCGCGGGCGACCGTCTGCTTTGTGTTGTGTCCGTCGGGTCGCTGACCGTCACCGTCTTGGACTGCGCGCCGAAATCAACTGAAGCGCGGTCACCGGCTTTGACGGTCAGGGTATAACTCACCGACATGGTTGGGTTGTAACCGTCCGGGATCGCCATGCTGACGCTGTACTCCCCCTGCGGCACGTCGCTGAAACAGGTGCGGATCGGTTCCAGCGAGACGGGGTCAACGGCGGCGGTTGTATCCTGTGTCTGGGAGTATGAGCCGTTCAAGTTAATGAGGCTGACCGCGCCGCCGTCAATGCCCAGTTCGGTCTCCTGGCGGAGCGCGTCCCCGTTCGCGTCGTTGAAGAGCAGGACGCAGACCTCGGTCGTTCCATCGAAGAGAGTCGGCGTGGGTGTGGGAGGTCCGAGCGTGGGGGCGGGTCCCGGCGTGGGAGGTTCCGGCTGGGCAAGACCGACGATGAGTTGTTGTCCCACCGAAAGCGTGCAGTTCTCGTCCAGGCGGCTGTTGAATTGACGCAATTGCGGGAT
Organism: uncultured Anaerolinea sp.; assembly: GCA_964419035.1. Taxonomy (GTDB): domain Bacteria; phylum Chloroflexota; class Anaerolineae; order Anaerolineales; family Villigracilaceae; genus Defluviilinea. Next base: position 2,769 of record CAYQOF010000173.1, read on the forward strand.
CGTGATCCCATGCCTGAATGCGACACTCGAACAGTTATCACCCTCGACAACGATGTAAAGGATTCGTCCATCCGCTCCCGGCGTGTTGGTGGTGAATCCCTGCGCATGCGGCGCGGCGCTGACGTCGTTCGCGGTCAGGGCTGCGCCGATGAACATCAATGAGACAATGAAAAAACCAGCAAGAAAGACGATCCGTATTTTCATCGGCGGGGATTATATCAGTTTAAGGTGACAGTCACTTTCGAGGTGACTGTCACCTAATTTATTTCCCATACATCTTTCGTATCTCCGGCAAAAAGTAATCGTCGAAGAAGGCGTCCGCATCGTAATCGGGGTTCCAGTTCCATTCGGCGCGGGCGAGCGAGTCGTCCACATCCTCGGGCCACGAATCGACGATGCCCTGCCGGCGCGGGTTCGGTTCGAAGGTGATCTGCGCGCCGGGGAATGCCTTCACGGCGCGGTTGCGGAACTCCCCAGCCGCGATGGCGAATGCGGCAATGTTGTAGACCTGGTAATTCAATTTTTCCCGAGGAACATCCAACAGCATCAACAAAGACTTGATCGCGTCGGGCATCGCCATGAACGAGATCTTCGTGTCCTCGCGCACGAAGCACGCGTACGGCTTGCCCTGCGCGGCGGCATGCAGCATTTCGGGACCGTAGTCGCTCGTCCCGCCGCTGGGCAGGGTGAAGGCTGAGATCAAGCCCGGGAAACGGATGGCGCGAAAGTCCAGCATGTGAGGCGGGTTTTCATCCAGATGCTTTTGACCGAAATATTTGCTGTAGTACATCCCCAGTTTTTCGCAATACAGTTTGTTGCATCCGTACATCGTGTGCGGTGTGTTATATTCGTCCTCCCTCACCGCGCCAGCCGATCGTTTCACTTCAAGGCTTGCCATCCCATACGCGGCGATGGAACTCGGGAACAAAAACTTCACAGACTTCTGATATTTCTCCGAACGGTAGGCCGCCATCATCAACAACTGCATGGTGCCTTCCACGTTGATGCGGTGCGCCTCCTCGCTCGCCACCTCCGCCTTCGAGGAAAGCGATGCCGCAAGATGAAAGATCACGTCGAAATCATAATCATAGAACGTCTTGATCCTGTACACCAGATCCCCCTGCGCATGCTCCGCCGACATCGCGCTGATGCTGTCGGGCAGCGGAGCCAAATCCGCCGTCACGATACGATAGCCGCCCTGCTGCGCCAGACCCTGGACAAGAGCCTGACCAATCTCGCCGCACGCGCCCGTCACCAGCACATTCTTGTCGGTCATAGTGTCTCCTTGTACGCCGCGAAGCGCCGCATTTAGCGGTAGAATGATTTGATGTTATTTTACAACACCTTTGGCAATACGTCACACCTGCATGATTTGCCAAGCAAATCGCGTGCGGTGCAAGTGTTGCGAGGAGAGCGCAGCCCGACGAAACAATCCCCCTGCAAAAAAGGCGATTGCTTCGCCCCTTCGTGGCTCGCAATGACGACTCTCGCAATGACATTATTCGTGAGCGCGTGTCTTCCACTGGACTCGCCTCCGCCCACCGAGACTCCCTCACCAACCGCTTCGCAGACACCGCCTCCGACTCAGACCATCGTCTGGTTCCCTCCATCAGCCACGCCCACGCTTCTGGCTTTTCCCACCTACACCGCCACCCCGGAGATGAGTCCCGGCATCGGCGCAGTGACGCTCACCGATGACTTCTCGGATTCGTCCGTGTGGGATACCGCAACATCCGATCAGGGGAGCGCCGCCATCAGCCGCAACCGCCTGACGCTGGCGGTGCAGCCCGGCATCTACCTGCAAAGCATGCGCCGCGACGTGGCCTTGAGCGACTTCTACGCGGAGATCACCGCGCGTCCAAGCCTGTGCCGCGGGGACGACAGTTACGGGATCATCATCCGCAGTACCGGATCGTCGTTCTATCGTTTTGTTTTGTCATGCAATCGCCAGGTCCGCGCGGAACGGATCAGCGGCGGGGTACGGCTGCCCATCCAGGAAGCGGTCCTGAGCGGGGACGCGCCGCCGGGCGCGCCGGGCGAGGTGGTCATTGGGATATGGGCGGTCGGGAGGGAAATGCGCCTGTTCCTCAACGGTCGCTTCCAGTTCAGCGTCTCCGAGCCGACCTTTCCCAGCGGCGCGTTCGGGGTCTTTGCGCGCGCCGCGGGAGATACATCCATGAGCGTTACATTTTCCGACTTAACCGTGTATGATGTGGACTACGTCCTGCCGACGAGGACGCCGATACCCTGACGTCATTGCGACCTTCGGGAGGCAATCTCATAATTACGAGGGGATTGCTTCGTCGCAACGAACGCTCCTCGCAATGACATGGTCAAATCATGAAAAACAAACTCAACGACCTCACCAACAAGGAATGGCTGAAGTTCCAGAAATCGTGGTTCATCCACAATCCTCCCCCGCGCAAAAAGGGAGTGTTGGTGCATCCCGCCAAATTCCCGGAGACGCTGGCTCAGGAGTTCATCGAGTTCTTCACGAAGAAGGGCGGGACCGTTCTCGATCCAATGGCGGGGACCGGTTCGACCCTCGTCGCGGCATTGCACGCGGGGCGGAATTCCTACGGCATCGAGTTGAACCCCAAATACGCGCAGATCGCGAAACAGATTATTGACGAGGAAAGAAAATTTTTGGGGAAAATGGTCGAAGGTCTAACGTCAAAGGTCATTCATGGCGATGCCGCAAAGATCACAGACCTGGGACTTTCGACCTTCGACTATGTTTTGACATCCCCTCCCTACTGGGACATGCTCCGAGCAAAAGGCGCGGAGACTCAAAAGAAGCGGCGCGCCTCCGATGAACTGGACGTCCATTATTCGGACGACCCGAACGATCTGGGAAATGTGAACGATTACGAGGAATTCCTGGAAAAGTTGGTCAACATCTATAAAGGACTCAAACCTGTATTGCGCGAGAAAGCCTACCTCACGATCATCGTCAAGAACGTGAAGAAGGGGGGCAGGATCTATCCGCTGGCATGGGACATCGCGCGCGAACTCGGGAAGACGTACACGTTGAAGGATGAAAAAATCTGGCTGCAGGACAACCAGCGTCTCTCACCCTTCGGGCTTGGCTCGGCTTGGGTGAGCAATACATTCCATCATTATTGTCTGCAATTCAGGAATGAATAATGCAGGGGCGGCGTCCTGCCGCCTTGGGCGGGAAGACCCCGCCCCTACAAGGCCATGCTATCCCCCTCCGACCTCCTCCACCTCCCCTACACCCGTGACCTGACCGAAGGCGGGATCGCGTACGCGCTCCGCTCACTGCCTTACACCTACAACCGCATGGGTGGATCGCCATACGACAGGTTACGAAGAATCGTCGCGGGCGTGGCGGTGGAGTTGGCATTCCGGCGGTATCTTGCAGAGCAGAACGTCCCTTTCGATGTGAAGGGGGCAACGCCGTTCACCGACCCGGACCGCTATGACGTGTTGCTGGGCGGGAGGAGATGCGACATCAAATCGTTCCTCATCACGTATCGAGAGCAAATCTCAAAGATGAAACGGGATCCCGGCGTTATATTGTATGCGCCCGCGCTGGTGCCATCGGACCAGAACGCGGCGGAGGGAAGTTCGGATTCGGACATTTATCTGTTCGCGTTCCTCACGGGGCTTGTCGCCGCGTCGCAGAACGATTTGAAGAAGGCGATGGAGGCGAACCAGCCGTATTACCTCGTCCACGCGATGCCGGACTCGTGGACGCGTCCCGCAGAGTGGAATTCCCTCGGCGCGCTGGTCTTGAAGTCGGAAGCAGAGGAGACTCAGGTCGTCGAGATCGGCGGGCAGGATGAGGGGCGCGTGACGCGGTCGCTCCTCGTGGAGGTCCCGCCGCGTACGCGCATCCAGATTGACGACGGATTCTTTTCGTTGTCCCACGTCCACGTCAAATCACAACCGAACGCGCGCATCGGGATCCACAGCCCGGCGCGGAAGGAAACGCATCTCATCGGCGCAATGGAATGGGGCAACATCTGGGTCTATGGCATGGACATCCTGCTGGCGGGCTGGTTGACGCGCGAGGAGTTCAACCGCCGCGCATACCCGATCCGTGAGGGCGCGCGCGTGTTTCAGTATGACCGCACGCGCACGAAGAACCTGGCGGTGCCGATGTCCGATTTGAAGCCGTTACTGGATCTGTTCGAGCGCGTGAGGGAGTGGAACGCGTAAG
>CAYQOF010000174.1:0-5613 GCA_964419035.1 uncultured Anaerolinea sp.
TGACGGTGCTAAAATGCAGCAAACACCAGGCAGGAGAACGAAGGCAGATCGCTTCTCACGCCGGACCAGGACAGATGCGCTCAAGGACGAAAGCATATGAATAGTCTATCCTTACACACAAGACTCTACCTGATCCTGACCTACCTCGCAGGATCATTGCTCCTGATCCTCAACCTTTTGGACGTTAAGATCGCGGAGCCTGCCGTATTCACGGTCCTTTGCATTCTGGGTTCGGTCCTGCATATCCTCAAGGTGGAAGGGGCGACAAACCGTTCGCATTACACATTCAGTTTTCTCATCTTCGGTTTTGCAATCATATTCCTGGATGCCCCGCTGGCATTGATTGTCATCATTGTTTCGAACCTGGCAGAGTGGCTCTGGCACCGGCCGGCCTGGTTCATCCAATTATTCAACATCAGTTGTTATGTCATCTCTGCGCAAGTGGCGGTCCTGGTCTATCAGTCTCTCAATGCACAGGGCGGCTTTAATTCCTGGGAGGTAATCCTTGCCATCACACTGGCGATGGTAAGTTTCACACTTGTCAATCACATGCTGGTCGGCGTGATCCTCTGGCTGGCGCGCGGCGAGAGTTTCAAACAGTCGGGCATTTTCGATCCACTGCCATTGTTCATAGATCTGACCATGTTGACCCTCGGCGCCAGCCTGGTTCTGGTCTGGAACTATAATCCCTTCGCCCTGCTTATCTTCATTGCGCCCTTGTACCCCATCTACATTTCCCTGAAAATACCCTCCCTGGAACGCAAGACGGAAACCGATCAAAAGACGGGGTTATTCAACCATAACTACTTCATGGAGCAATTGAAAAACGAATTGCATCGTGCAAATCGTTATGACCGCCCGCTCTCCATCATCATGGCGGACCTCGATCTCCTGCGCAACATCAACAATACCTACGGGCATCTGGCAGGCGATGAGGTTCTGAAGGGAGTGGCGGATATCCTCAGGCGTTCGGTTCGTGAATACGATGTCGTCGCCCGTTTTGGGGGCGAGGAATTTGCCATCCTGATGCCCGAAGCGGAAACCGATAAAGCCATCGAGCGGGCTGAACTCATCCGCAGGGAGATCGAAGAGGCCACGTTCAACATCCCGACCAGCATTCAGCCCATCCGCGCCACCCTGAGCCTGGGAATAGCCACACGCGAGAATTTCGAACAGACCGGGGAAGAGATCATCCACAACGCGGATGCCGCCCTGTACAACTCGAAACTCAAGGGAAGAAATCGGGCTTTTGCCTACACCCATAATACATTCCAGGGAATAGAACAAGGCACAGCCAACATTCGAGAGGTTGAAACACAGCCCATTCAGAAGGAGGTCAGCATCGTCGGCAACGATAATGCCGAATACTCAGCCGCCTCCCGCCAGTTTGTTTCCAGGGAGCCGGTAATAAGCGAAACCGCGCCCATGAGACCGGACGCTCCGAAGGCGGGGCAGCAGGAAGACAGTCCCGCTGTTGTCGAATCAAAGACAACCCGCTCCAGGGTACTGCTGTATATTGCCATGCTGGCGTTGGCGTCCATTCCCGCTTCGGTCCTGGCATTTTCAATGCCCCTCACCCTGCATGAATTTTCCCTGTCCGCTCACTGGATCGGATTGATTGCGATCTCCCTGGTCATCGTTCTCACGGAGTGGTTCTCCATTGATCTCTATGTGAAGAACACCTCGCTCTCCACCACGGCTGTTCCGCTTGTGGCTGGGTTCATCCTTTTTGGACCGACCGGGGTTTTGGTGACAAGCCTGGTCTATGCCATAACAGCCGGACTCAAATACCGAAGCCCGCTCAACCGGGTTATCTTTAACCTGGGCAATCACGTCATTGCAGGCATGGTCATCAACATCCTGCTCTTTATTGTCGGGGGGGTTTTGCCCCACCTGGGACATCATATCCATGACTTTCTCTACGCCTTGATGGCTTCCACAGTGATGTTTCTTATCACCACCAGCCTGATCTCCGTCGGGATCGGCATGGACATGAAGCAATCCCCGCTTCAGGTCTGGGATGAACAATACAGATGGATGACTCCCTATTATCTGGGCATTGGTCTGATCGCCTATGCCCTGATCTTTGGTTATGAATACGCGAGCATTGGCGGTCTGATGGTCATGATGATGCCGCTCTTTATTCTGCGATACAGCCAGATGCAATATGTCGCGCACACGCGCAATATTGTGACCGAATTACGCCGGAAGAATCAGGAACTCGAGAAAAGCGCGGACGAAATCAACGAACTGAACGAGGGCTTGCTGACCACCCTGTCTGAGATCATAGATCTTCGCGACCCCTACGTGCTGGGGCACTCCAAGCAGGTGAGCGAATACTCGACCAGGATCGCGAGCATGCTCAAGTTGAGCGACAGACAGGTCAAACTGATCCGCAAAGCCGGGCTCCTGCATGATATTGGAAAACTCGGCATCGCCATGGAAATCCTCACAAAACCCGGCAAATTGACCAGGGATGAATATGAAGTCATCAAGAAACATGCCGCACTGGGCGGGGAGCTCGTGAAAAACAGCCCATCGCTTCGCTCCCTCGTCCCCATCATTCGCCACCATCACGAACATTACAACGGCGGGGGGTACCCGGACAGGCTTGCGGGAAATCAAATACCCATAGCGGCGAGGATCGTTGCCGTTGCAGATGCCATCGAAGCCATGGTGTCGGACCGTCCCTATCGCAAGGCGCTCAAAACGGAACAGATCATCGAGGAATTAAGAAGGAATTCCGGCACCCAGTTCGACCCCTTGGTGGTCAGGGAAGCGGTGAAAATGCTCGAGGCGACAATCGCAAACGAGGACGCGGTGGAAAATCACAAGGACAGAGTGGGAGTGCCAACCTCGAGGCTGGCTGTCGAAGCTCAGGCTTTATGACAATTTGCCCCTTCATTTGGGAGAGCGCTTCTACGCGTAACTCTCCAGGGTGAACAGAGTGACTTCCGGCGGGCAGTTGAAGCGAACAGGCGGATCAATCACCCCGACGCCTCGATTCGTATACTGATACATATTCCCCACCTGATAAAGCCCGCTTGGGTATTTCCGCCCAAGGTAAGGCAAAATCGGCGGACCATAAAACGGAAACACCACCTGCCCGCCGTGCGAATGACCGGAGACTTGCAGGTCGAACTTATTTGTTCCCGCGCTCGTATCGGCAAAGTCCGGTTCGTGCGCCAGCAAAATCGCCGCCCCCTCGTCGGTCACTTGATCGAGAACGACATCCAGCCGAACGTCTCCCTCCCAGACATCGTCAACGCCGCATAAATGCAGTTTTTCATTTCCGCGAGTTAAAGTGAAAACAGCATTGGTCAGATCTGTGATTTTGCAAACCTTCAACATCCCGCGGACGGCATCCGGGTTCGTCCAGTAGTCATGGTTGCCAAGGACTGCGAAAGAAGGGATTGATTCCGCAAGCGGGGACAGAAGTTCGGTCAAATCACGAATGGATCGCGCAGCACTCTCATCGAAGACATGCCCAACAAGAAAATCCCCCGTAATCAACAGAAGATCGGGATTTTGCCCGGCAATCAAATCGGCAACTCGCTGAAGGCGCTCAACGTTCATCCATCCACCCATGTGAATGTCGCTGATCTGCACAATTCGGATGCCCGAAAACGCAGGGGCAAGTCTCCGCAATCTCAAACTTACCTTTTCGACCCTCACCCAGCCTGGTTCCATAAGAAAACTGTATGCGGTCCCGCCGGTGACAAGCAATGCCAGGTTGATGGCTCCAACCTTCAACAATTTGAGAAAATCGCGCCGCGATAATTTCCTCCCTTCCGACATGCCATTGGCTTTAGATTTCATCAATCTTCGCCGCCATGATGAAATCGTTCTTATGCAAGCCCTTCACTACATGCGTCCACCATTGGACGGTCACCCTGCCCCATTCAAGAACGATCAAGGGATGATGGTCTTCCTCTTCTGCAATGGAGGCAACCTTGTTGGTGAATTCCACCGCCTGGGCATAGTTCTTGAATTTGAAAACGCGTTGCAGCCGCAGGATTTCATCCTGTGCCACGAGTTGCCACTCGGGGACCTGCGGATGCAGTTCAGCGACCTCGGCGTCGGTTAATTTTGGGTCGCCCCCGCGGCAGGCGACACATTTTTGTCGAGCAAGAGCGTTCATGGAATTTCTCCGATCAGATGTGATTATCAATAAAATACAAATAACCCTGACGACCGCCTTCTTTATTCCACAAAGCCACAGATTTGCGAATCCGCTTCAGGCAATCCATGATCTCATCAACGGAAATTGGTTTTGGCTTTGCCTTGAACAAACCACCGCCCTTCAGTTCGATATTGTTCGAGCGGCCAAGCCGCCACTCGCACATCTCCCTGACCCGATCATGGACCAATCGGGCATTTGCATTGAGTATCGGCATCGGCGTTGCCTTGCCCTGCTTTTCGTTTCGATATTCCGTCCAAAGCAGGTTCAGGACCTTGTCAACATCGTAATCGGTCAAATCGTTGTGTTCGCGGTATACACTCACGATCGCCATTTCGATGTTCTGCAAAACGTCCATGTATTGTTCTTCAAAGGATGGCATGGGCTGCATCTCCAATAGCATCAAATCAATTCTGTTCCAGAAATTTGTCAGGCGTAATTCCCGCCTGTTTCCTTGTCTACGCCTCCAGCGCCTCCACCACGCTCTTCACATCCTCCGCCGACGGCAAATGGATCCGCAGCACCTTCCTCCCCGCTTCGATCAATGCTTCGAAATCACCCAACGCCTGCGCGCGGATGAGCGTGCCGAACGTCAAACCTTCGGTTGGGATGTTCAAATCCATTTCAGGCTCGGCGGTGATGACCAGGAACAACGCGTTCCTCGGTCCACCTTTGTGGAATTGACCCGTCGAGTGCTGGAAGCGCGGACCAAAGCCCGCGGTCACCGCGTTGCCTGTTTTAGAACGAATCGCAACGCGCATCTTTTGTAACGCGTCGATCATTTCAGCGTTGCGCGGCAGATAGGCGTTGATGGCAACGTAACCGCCAGCCTTCGCCTTCTTCAAGAATCCGTTCAGCGCAGATTTCAACGACGCGCCCGTCACAGCCGTTGAGGAGAAAACCATCACACCGTCCTTCTTCCATGCGGGCTTGCCCTCGCGTAACCTGCCCTTCCTCTGATATTCGGCAGTCTTCGCCTTCGTGATCTTCTTGCTCGATTCCACATTTGGCTGGTCGAAGGCGTTGACGCCCAACACGGAACACGCAACAGCAGTCGCGATTTCCCAGCGATATATCTCCGCGCCAATGTCGTGGAAAGTGGAAAGTGGAAAGTGGAGGACGGGATGTCCAGCCTTCTGCAAAGTTTCAACGACAACATCGTGTTCGCCTGTTTGACGAAGGTACACAAAGATTCTGTCGCCGCCATAATCCTTGACATCGCCAGGCGGCTCGAGCGGAACGGGCAGGATGCCTTTCCCGTTCTTGCCGCTGGACTCAGCGATGATCTGCTCGATCCAGCCTGCAAATGCGGATAGAGGCGCATCGCTGACGACGGTCAACTTGTCTCTGCCTTCGAGAGCCGCTTCGCCAAGGACGGCTCCCAGCGCCAGCCCGGGGTTGCGCGCCGCAGGGACGTGTTCCCCGCACTGACG
>CAYQOF010000174.1:5713-6948 GCA_964419035.1 uncultured Anaerolinea sp.
GAATCCGCTTCGAGTTGGGCGATACGTTTGGAAACGGAATCAGATATGGGCTTGTGCTGAGCCGAGTCGAAGTATCCAAGAGAAGAGGCGGCGGTTTTCCTTCTTTCATCAATGGTCGCGAGCAGTTGCGTGAACGCGTCCGCAAAGGCTTTGACTCCCTCGTCCTCCAATTCCTGAGTTACAACGTCCATCGAAATGCCGAGCGATTCGAGTTGGGCGATCCGCTCACGCGCTTCGTCGAGACCGCGTGTGAGGGTGATCTCGACCCTGCCATGATCCTTGAAGGCTTCGAGTGTTTGCGGCGGGACGGTGTTGACCGTTTCGGGACCGATGAGGTTGTCCACGTAGATCGTGTCCGGGTAGGCGGGATTCTTGGTGCTGGTGCTTGCCCACAACGGACGCTGAACGCGCGCGCCTTTGACCTTGAGATTCTCCCAGCGGCGGCCGACGAAAGTGTTTTGAAAAATCTCATAGGCAAGTTTTGCATTTGCAATCGCGGCTTGACCGCGCAAGGGTGAACCCTCCGGGAGTTTCGGGTCAATCTTGGTATCCGCGCGGGAGACAAAGAACGACGCAACCGACGCAATGTGATGGATGGAATGTCCCGCGGCAAGATGGTCTTCGAGCCCGCTGAGATACGCCTCCATCACCTCGGCGTAGCGCTGGAGAGAGAAGATTAATGTGACATTGACATTTATGCCCACGCCAATCGCTTTACGGATGGCGGGCACACCTTCTTTTGTTGCGGGAATTTTGACCATCAGGTTCGGACGGCGGATGCGCGCCCAGAGTTGCTCGGCTTGCGCGACGGTGGCATTCATGTCGTGAGCGAGGTTCGGGTTGACCTCGATGCTGACGTAGCCGTCGCCGCCGTTCGACTCCTCGTACAGCGGCGCGAACAGATCGCACGCGGCGCGAATGTCTTCGATGGCAAGTTGCCAGAAGATTTTCTCCGCGTCCCAGCCCGCCCAGGCGAGCGGCGTGAGGGCGGAGTCGTAATCGTTCGTCCTGGCGATGGCGTTGTTGAAGATGGTCGGGTTGGAGGTCATGCCGCGGATGTCGCCGCGTTCGATCATGGCTTTGAGTTCGCCGTTTTCCAACTGGCTGCGCTGGATGTTGTCCATCCAGAGGGATTGACCGAGGGAGGTGAGTTTTTTAATCAGGTCTGACATAATGTTTCCTCATAAAATCAGTTAAACATAAGCAAGCCAGGGGTCATCCCGAATGACCGCAAT
>CAYQOF010000175.1:0-6844 GCA_964419035.1 uncultured Anaerolinea sp.
AGACCATGCCCACCTTGCGGCGCAACGCGATCACGTCCGTTTTGGGGTCGAGGATATTTCCGCCGTCAACGAGGATGCGCCCCGAGGATGCTTTGACCTCCGTGAGATCGTTGAGGCGGTTCAGGCAACGCAGCAATGTGGACTTTCCGCCTCCCGCGGGACCGAAGAGGACGGTCACCGTTTTTTCGCGTATGTTCAGGCTGACGTCGCGCAGCGATTCGGTGCCGTCTGAATATTGGAGGGAGAGGCGTTCGATGATGATCTTGTCCATAATATCGTTTTCATCAGTGACCACTGATTACTGGTCACTGCTTCTGGCTCCTCCAAAACTCGTCATCGGTGGACTTGATCTCCTTCATTTCACCAGTCACGATAAAGACCGTGCGTTCGCAGATGTTGGTCACGCGGTCGGCGAAGCGTTCGAGGTTATGAGCCACCCACAACAGCCAGTTGGCGCGCTCGATGGTCTTGGGATCCTGGATGATGAAGGTCATCAGTTCACGATAGACCTGGTTGTACAGCGCGTCCACCTCATCGTCGTGGACGGGAATGGATTTTGCCGCTTCCACATCCTCGTTGACGAACGCGGTCAGCGCCTGGTGGAGCATATCCACACCGATCTGCGCCATGCGCGGCACGTCAATCAACGGCTTGAGCAGGGGCGCATCGCCCATGCGGATGTTGATGTTGGCGATGCCTTTGGCATAATCGCCCATCCGCTCCAACTCGGAAATGATCTCCAACGAGGACGCCAGCAGGCGCAAGTCGCGCGCCATGGGCTGCTGCGTGGCGATCAGCACCATCAATTTGCTCTCGATATCGAAGCGCTTCTTGTTGATCTCCATATCCTCGTCGAAAATCTTTTCAGCGGCTTTGATATCGCGTTTCTTCAACGCGTCGACAGAATCCAGCAGCGCCTGCTCGACCATACTGCCCAGCACCAGCACGTCGTCCTTGATCTGCTGGATCTCGGTTTCAAAGGTTTTCCTGACCATAAGCACCTCTCATCCCGCGCAATTCGGGAATCCTTGTTGTGATTGTAACAGATACTTTTTCATTTCGAATCGCTTTCGGGCAGTGACGCGGGCTGGATGCCCTGCTCTGTCAGCCATTGCAGGATGCGCGCTTCGATCTGGTCGCGCACGCCGCGGATCCTTTCGAGACGCTCCGCCGCTTCTCCCTGGATTTTGGCTGGATCCTCGAACGACCAATGCTCGTGCCTGCCCATATTGAGGAAGACGGCGGGACAATTCTCCTCCGCGTCCCCGCAGACGGTGATGGTGTGGGCAAAGACCGTTTTCCCCAGATACACTTCCACGCCTTTGGAGAGCTGCCCTGCCATATCCAATCCGCGCTCTTGCATCACGGTCAACACATCAGGCAGGATGTGACCCTTGGGTTCCAGTCCAGCGCTATGGACTTCGAAATGCTCATCGGCATGGGCGCGCAGGATCGCCTCCGCCATCTGACTGCGGGCTGAATTGCCTGTGCAAAGGAATAAGACTTTGGGTTTACTCATGGTTGTTCCTTTTCCGTCCTGAGTAGAGTGAAACGTAGTCGAAGGACACGCGCTTCGTCTTCACGTTGTTCCGCTCAGCGCGAATTAGCCAAACCTCCCCGTGACGTAATCCTCGGTGCGCTTGTCTTTGGGGTTGGTGAAGATCTTTTTGGTGGCATCATATTCGATGACCGTGCCGGAGCGGGTCTCTTCGTAGAGCATCATCATGGCAGTGTAATCCGAGACGCGCGCGGCCTGCTGCATGTTGTGTGTGACGATGATGATAGTGTAGTTCTTCTTCAGTTCCTGCATCAACTCTTCGATGCGCAGAGTCGAGATCGGGTCGAGCGCCGATGCGGGTTCGTCCATCAGGATGATCTCAGGCTCGATGGCGATGGCGCGGGCAATGCACAGGCGTTGCTGCTGCCCGCCGGAGAGGGCGTAGGCGCTTTCCTTGAGTTTATCCTTTACCTCGTCCCACAACGCCGCGCCGCGCAAGGACTGCTCGACGAGGTCATCCATATTGCCTTTGAAGCCGTTGATGCGCGCGCCCCAGGCGATGTTCTCATAGATGGACTTGGGGAATGGGTTCGGCTTCTGGAAGACCATGCCGATGCGGCGGCGCACCTCCACGGGGTCAATGTCCCTGCTGTACAGGTTCGTGCCGTGCATCAGGATCTCGCCCTCCACGCGGCTGGTGGGGACAAAATCATTCATGCGGTTGAAAGCGCGCAGAAGCGTGGATTTGCCGCACCCCGACGGTCCGATGATGGCGGTGATCTTCTGCCTTTCGATCTTCAAGTCCACATCCCTGACGGCTTCGAAGGGACCGTAAAAAATGCTCAAGTTTCTGGTTTCGATGGCATATTCGGGTTGATTATTCATATATCATATCCATTTTTTGCGTAGGGCGCATTGGAGAATGCGCCCCATTCGGCGTTAGAGAACGCCTTCTACGCAATATCAATATTTCCTCTGGAAGCGGTTGCGCAACAAGATGGCGGTGGCGTTGAGCGTCAACAACAGGACGAGCAGGACGATGATCGCCGCGGCGGCAATGCTGTGGAACTCGCCCTGCGCGCGGGAGGTCCATTGATAGATCTGGATGGGCAGGGCGGTGAATTTGCTGAACGGTCCGCTCGGGTCCATGCTGATGAAAGTGGAAGCGCCGACGATGATGAGCGGAGCCGTCTCGCCGACCGCGCGCGACATCGCCAGGATGCTCCCTGTCAGGATGCCAGGCAACGCGTTCGGCAAAACGTGACTCCATACCGTCTGCCAGCGTGTCGCGCCGACGCCGAAAGCGGCTTGCCGTATCGAATCAGGCACCGCCTTGATGGCTTCCTGCGCGTTGATGATGACCAGCGGCAGGACGAGGATGCCCATCGTCAAGCCTGCGGAGAGGATGGTGCGCCCATTCGAATCGGTCACGCCGAATATTGCGCCGCTGGTCAGCGCCTCCATGGCGCGGACGAAGATTGCCAGACCCAGCATCCCATATACGATGGATGGTACCCCTGCCAGGTTGTTGATGTTGGTTTGTATCAGTTTGTTGATGAAGTTCTTGCGCGCGTATTCCTGCAAATAGACCGCCGCGCCCACGCCCACAGGCAGGGCAAAGGCTATGGCAATGCCGACCAGCCACATCGAGCCGAAAAGAGCCGTCCGCACGCCCGCAAATTCTGCGCGGCTGGACATGGGCGTCGTCAGGAAGCGCGGCGTCAACCACGAGCGGAATTCCAGGCGCGCTTCGGGGAACCGTTCCGCCACATCCGCTTCGATCCCGGCTTTACGGAAGAGTGAATCATACATCGAATACGTTTCGAGCGTTTTGACCTGGATGATGCGCTCGATGACGAGGTTGTGTAACTCCGCCTCACTGCGGCGCTCCATCGCTTTTTCATCGTTCAATTTGTTGTACGCGCCGCGTGAGAGATTCTCCTGCAGGAGGATGATCAACTCTTCCTGGTCCAGTTCATCGAGCGGCTTTTCGGTGACGAGCGCGGGATCCTTCTTGAACTCATACGCCACGTAGCCAAACGCGCCGTCTGCCACGTTCAAGAGCAGGGCAGACAGGCTGATGATGGCGATCAACAGCGCGGAGAGGAAAAGCGCCTGCCACACCCAGGCTTTGCGATAGCGCCAGGCGACGAATTTTTCCAAATCGTTTTGTTCGGGGTACAGATTCTTTGCCATGGGATTACTCGTATTGTTCGCGGAATTTCGCCACCACCCACTGGCTGATCAGGTTCAGCGCCAGCGTGACGAGGAAAAGCATCAGCGCGATGGCGAACAGGCTGTTGTAATCAATCGTGCCGTAAGAGAGGTCGCCGCCGCTGATGCGGGCGATGTGAGCGGTCATGGTCTCCGCGGCTTTGAGCGGGTTGAACGTGAAGTTGGAGGTGGCGCCCGAAGCGACCGCCACGATCATGGTCTCGCCGACCGCGCGCGAGATGCCGACGATGACCGCCGCGCCGATGCCCGAAAGCGCGGCTGGCAGGATGACCTGGATACTCGCCTCGAAGCGGGTCGCGCCCATCGCGTACGCTGCCTCGCGCAGGGAATTGGGGACCGCGCTCAAGGCGTCTTCGCTCATCGAGGAGATAAGCGGCAGGATCATGATGCCCATCACAATGCCCGCCGAGAGCATGTTGTACACGCCCAATTTTTCTGGTCCCAGAAGGTCGCGCAACAACGGCGCGACGAACAGCAGGGCAAAGTAACCGTACACCACCGTCGGGATGCCTGCCAGGATTTCCAAAACAGGTTTGAGGATCGAACGCGCCCGCGGACTGGCGTATTCGCTCAGGTAGATCGCCGCGCTCAAACCAAGCGGCAGTGACACGAGCATGGCGATCGCGCTGGTCGTCAATGTGGCGCTGACCAATGCCCAAATGCCGAACTGTCCGATCTGGGGCTGCCATTGCGTGTTCATGAAAAATTCCTTAAAACCCACCGCCGGGTCGTTAAAAAACAACAGTGCCTGGTCGCCCAGCACGATTACGATGCTGATCGTGACAAAGATGGTCAGGAATCCGACCACGAACAGGATCGTTTCGATGGCGCCCTCGCCGATCCGCAGTTTGCGCTTCAGGTCGGCGGGGCGAAAGGTCGGCGAAAAGGCCGCGGCAGTTTTCCGGCTGAGTTCTTGCGTCATGGACTTACTCCAAACATTTCACTACTGGCTCATTTATGAAAAGTGTGCAACAACAGTCGCGCGCAGCGGACGTTCTCTAACGTCTGCATACAAATCACACATGAGCCTCACTATTTTCGTCCAGGTACAGAGACGAACGTAGGCTGGCTCTTCCCGCATGAGAAAAGCCAGCCTGAATTTGGTTTACCTTTCAGGTTATCGCACCGCGGCGTACCAGGCGCCCCAGGAGGCATAGAGGGCTTTGGCGGGAGCGGGGAAGTAACCGACGTCCACGATGTTGTCATCCATGTTGTTCAGGTAGAAGGCGATGAACGCCGCCACCTGGGGTTTCGCCTGCATGATCTTCGCATCCGAATAGATGAACAGCGGGCGCGCCAGCGGATATGTGCCATTATTGACGTTGGCTTCACTCGGTTCCACATCCTCCACATGCACCGCCTTCAGCCGGCCTTTTTCCTCATTGTAGTAGGCGTAACCAAAGTACCCAATGGCATACTTGTCGCCTTCGACACCCTTCACGAGAATATTGTCATCTTCCGAGAACTGCGCGCCTTCCAAGCCCAGCAGGGCGGCTTTGCCAAGATTGATGTCCGCCTTGCCTTCCGCATTTTTGGTCACAGGCGCAACCACCGCCTCGATGAAATAATCGAACGTGCCAGAGTCCGCCCCGGGAGAATAGACCTTGACCGCTTCCGCCGGGAACGAGGCATCCACTTGGTTCCAGGTCTTGTACTCGCCTGAGAATATCCTGCCCAGTTGTTCCCTGGTCAGGCTGGTCACGAAATCATTCGCGGGGTTGATCACAATCGCCAGGGCATCGGTGCCGACGCGGAACTCGAGCGGTGTGCGTCCGATGGCAGCGCAGTTCTCTGCTTCTTCCTTCTTGATGGCGCGTGAGGCGTTCGCAATGTCCGTCTCGCCGGTCTTGCAGAAGCGCTCGAAACCGGCGCCTGTCCCGATGCTGTCCACTGTGATGTTGCCGGTATAGCCTTCGTTCTGGAACAGTTCCGCCATGCGCTCGGAAAGCGGGAACACCGTCGAGGAACCCGCCGTGATGATGTCGCCGGTGACAGCAGAGGGATCAACCGAAATTTCCTGTGTAGAGAGCCAGGCGCCCCAGGAGGCATAGAGGGCTTTGGCGGGAGCGGGGAAGTAACCGACGTCCACGATGTTGTCATCCATGTTGTTCAGGTAGAAGGCGATGAACGCCGCCACCTGGGGTTTCGCCTGCATGATCTTCGCATCCGAATAGATGAACAGCGGGCGCGCCAGCGGATATGTGCCATTATTGACGTTGGCTTCACTCGGTTCCACATCCTCCACATGCACCGCCTTCAGCCGGCCTTTTTCCTCATTGTAGTAGGCGTAACCAAAGTACCCAATGGCATACTTGTCGCCTTCGACACCCTTCACGAGAATATTGTCATCTTCCGAGAACTGCGCGCCTTCCAAGCCCAGCAGGGCGGCTTTGCCAAGATTGATGTCCGCCTTGCCTTCCGCATTTTTGGTCACAGGCGCAACCACCGCCTCGATGAAATAATCGAACGTGCCAGAGTCCGCCCCGGGAGAATAGACCTTGACCGCTTCCGCCGGGAACGAGGCATCCACTTGGTTCCAGGTCTTGTACTCGCCTGAGAATATCCTGCCCAGTTGTTCCCTGGTCAGGCTGGTCACGAAATCATTCGCGGGGTTGATCACAATCGCCAGGGCATCGGTGCCGACGCGGAACTCGAGCGGTGTGCGTCCGATGGCAGCGCAGTTCTCTGCTTCTTCCTTCTTGATGGCGCGTGAGGCGTTCGCAATGTCCGTCTCGCCGGTCTTGCAGAAGCGCTCGAAACCGGCGCCTGTCCCGATGCTGTCCACTGTGATGTTGCCGGTATAGCCTTCGTTCTGGAACAGTTCCGCCATGCGCTCGGAAAGCGGGAACACCGTCGAGGAACCCGCCGTGATGATGTCGCCGGTCACGTCAGCAGGTTCGGGAACCCGGGGAAGCATGATTGCCTGCGGCTCTTCAACCGCTGCGGCAGTCGGCTGGGATTGCGCCGCTGTCGGTTGCGCGGAAGAAGAGGCGGGTTGGGAAACGGGGGCTTGGGTTGCATTCCCTCCGCCACATGCGGCAAGCAGGAGGCTCGCCGCTGCGAATACGAACAAAATTGAACGCACAGATTTGGCCATTTCTAATCTCCTAT